>NZ_JADYVR010000020.1:0-79996 GCF_020193935.1 Bradyrhizobium sp. NBAIM08
AGCCTTGACGGCGGCACCCCCGATCAAGCTTACTTCAGCCCGCTGCCGTTCCGCGCGGCAGCCTAACTCTGGCAGAAACTCCACTTATCGACGCGGAATTGCTGTTCAGACAACCGGGGCCAGCTCTCCCCTCGCCCTCGGACGCGAAAGGACGCCGGCGATGCCGCTTGCTGAGGAGCGCTGGCGACGAAGCGATCCAGACTGCCGCCGCGGAGGGATTCTGGATTGCTTCGCTGCGCTCGCAATGACGATGTGGAAGCAGGCGCGTGGCACACTCCGCCGGGAGCTCACTCTGGGCCAATCAGGCCGCAGTTCAATCTATTCATGTCCGGCAGACATGGACCCGAACTACGCCATGCGTGATTGCCTTCTTGCGACGACCTCGCCTCGAACATACTCGGCTAGGTCAGCACTTTCTTTCAATTTCAGACCAAGGCGAAAGCAATCTGGGCTTGCTATCGCACTTTCGCTAGCGGCTTGTCTGGTCGGCAATTCCGTTCGGGCACAAACCGCCAGCGGACTTGATCCTAGTAACCACCCTGTGGATGAGACCCGCAAAAGAGGAAAGACTTCCGACCGGGCCGCAAAGCTCCCGATCGACCTGGTCCGTCAGGCAATCCGCCCTCCTGCCCCGGCGCTAGCAGCAGGTCCCGGAGTGCCTTTGGAGAAGCGCGGCAATGCGGACAGGGCTGCTCAGACGAGACCGCAAAAAACGATCGATCCCTTCCAAAGGTACGACAATCTGCGTGAAAAAGGGTTGTGGTTCCCCATCCCTGGTCCTGCAGATACGATTGATCAGGACAAGGGGGGCGTTAGATCTGCGCTGGCGGACGTCGGCATCGGCTATATCGGGTGGACACATAACTCCTTTGCAAGCAACCAGCTACCGCATGCAGCCAGAAGCACTATCGCAAACCAGCTCTATATGGGCCAGAATCCGACTTTCGCGTCGGCGAACCTCATGATCGTCACCTACGATCTGAGCCGGTTCGGCATTGCCGACGGACAGATTGTCGTAGGAGCCGAGCAGCAATACTGGACGTGGGATCGCCCAGGGCCAGATCGAGTGGGACTCAATACGCTCGCCTACTACCAGACTTTCTTCGACAGGACACTAGAGCTCAAAATTGGCTACCTCAGAAACCAGAATGAATTCACCGGTACATTGTTCGGAGGGATTACAGGATCGAACATGTCTGCCTTGTTCCAGGCAGGGATGAGCACCAATGCCGCGCCCACGCCGGCGGTCAACTTGAAGTGCAATGTCGACGATCGCTTGTATAACAAGGTCTCCGTCCAGCGCTCAATCAGTCCCGATGGTCCCTATGCCCACATAACGGAGAATCCCACTGGCTTGAACTGGAGCACGGCCAATGCAGGCATCCTTTTCGTCGAAGAAGCCGGCTACAAGAGCAAGGCTGCTCCCGGCTTACCCGACACGTGGCTGCGGGCGGGCATTGGCTTCAACACTAGCCGCTACACGGATTTGGCGGATCCCAAGCAACAAAGGAAGAGCGGAAATAATTTTCACTACATCGCTGCGGACAGGCAGCTCTGGCAGAGTGACGCCCTTGGGTCGCCGTCTCGCGGCATCTACGGCGGCTTTTCCATCATGGGAGCTCCACCTGAGCGCAACAGGATAAGCCGGTATTACGAGCTTCGTCTTTATGCGAAGGGACCTTTTGATAACCGGCCCAGTGATCTGATTGCCCTCGTTGCGACCAACACGGCCTGGAGTACGCTTGCAGTGGATGCTGCTCTGGCTAAAGGCCAGCTTGCGCACCGCGATAGCACAGCAGTCACGGGAACATACATCGCGCATCTCGCTCCGGGGATATATGCAAGCGTCGGACTGTCATACATTCATTACCCGACAAGCATCACACACACGCCCCAAACGGAACACGCGCTCAATCTGTTGGTATCTACGTTGATATTCTTCTGATCATCGCAAGCGCCGTTCTGCTCCGACGTTATCGTGACGCATGGGACCGGACCTTCGCGATCCCCTTGAAGGGACCGGCCGCATCTGCGCTAGACCGTTCGAGGGAAGCAAACTACGTGGAGCAACGACCCAATTTTCGAGGACATTTTCCAGATTGTCTCGCCTTGCATAGACAGCAGGTTCGCAAGGCACGCAACCTACGATGATTTGCGAGAGCCTCCTGATCAGATCTCGGTTACAGCTACTTATCGAATTGAGCGGGGTGGCACTCCGAGCATGAGCTGGGACAGATAAGGAATGTCGCGCACGGTCCAGCGAACCGCTAGCGCGACGGCAACAATCGTTGTCCCCAGAAATGCAGCCGCGGCAGACCTCATTGTGGGGTCCCAAAGTTCTCCATACTGTATGGAATCCATGAGACGGAATACGGTACCCTGAATCAAGTACAGCACGAGCGTGCTCGGTCCCAGTTTTTCGGCGATAAAGCGGACCACCCGATTTGAGCGACCAATATTCCAGCATCGAAGCAGGACCTCAATCATTACCACTGAGGCAGCTGCGGAGCCGAGAAACATCAGAAGCACATTTTTTGCCGACTGCAAATCCTGGACCACAGCGAGATTGTTGTAGACATAAGTGTCGGTGCGCCAGGCCAGAAAGCACATCATAGCCGCTATTGAGGCAGACATAATCAAGAACACCCTGTGAGAGCGCATTATGCTCGTCCACCGTTCTCTCGACTGCGCAAATAAGAATCCCAGGCAAAAAAACGGGTACATATACTTTATAAGAGGGAATATGGAAAAAGTCAGAGGCGCAAGCACGACCAGAATGACGGATACGAACAAGGCCCAGGGCAACCAACGATTGAAGATCGAAATAGTTTTAGTGAGGATGAAACAAATGAACGCGGCCCATACGAACCAGTATGTGCCGACGAACTCATTCAGGAACTGCAAAACGGTGTCTGGTGCGCCCGCCGATCGGGGAAACACGGCAAACTTTAATGACTCCAGAAGAGAGCACCAAAACAGCATCGGCACCAGGAGCTGCGTCGCACGACTGCCGATAGCTTGCGTGAACGACTTTGCCAGTAGCGCTCGGCAAGAAAGATAACCGCTTATCGCCATAAAGAGGGGCATGTGGAACATGTAGATCCATTTGAAGCATGCCGAATCCCAAAATCCTTCATTTTGGTAGAGGATATATTGGATCAGGTGACCGGTGATCACTAAAATGATGAGCACTCCTTTGGTGAAGTCCAAAGCGAGATCGCGATCGTGCGCTATCTCAGGCACAATCTTTCCTGTTACATGATCTATCAACATCTCGGCACACTTTATCCAACCAGCCGAATACATGCTGGGGTTGGCCAGCACCTATTGTTAATGGCACGTCGCTGTTGCGTAGTCTCTTTGCATGGAAATCGAGATATCCGATGACAGCGGAGACAATTGTCACCGAGGGTCTACGCTCCAATAGCTGACTGTGCGATAAAGACCGAAAGGAAGGGGGAAACGAGCTATACGATGGTTTATCGATTTTTGTCGCACCAAGCTCGCTTTCATCGGCTTCCCGGGTCCAGCGGGCACTTGCACTCTGCTCCCGAGCGGACCCGGTGTTTGCGGCGCGAGGAGACTTTGCATAGCGGCGCAATAACTGAACTGCGCATGAAGGCTTAAGCTATGCAGGTTGCGAACTACCGCGCCCGCCGAGGAATTTGGGCACTTGTCCATCGCCAGCACGCGGCGCGGTGCTCCGTCGATCACGAATGCGTTCAATCCGTAGTAGCTGCGGTTTTCAAGACAAGAATTGGCGGACTATGTGAAAGGATCAGGGATGCAGAAAGCAGGTCCGGGCATGCACCAAATTCGTAGAATCCGTTGAGCTTGGCAGATTCTGCAAAGAGAAGGCAGGACGGCGGGACGGTTCAGGCGGTGCCCCTGCAACCGATCCATCGCCTGCCAATAGCCTCGCCAACATAGAACGCCTTACGCGAGCTGCCCCGCCGAAAGTCCGATTGCAGCCCTGCTGCCTCTTCAGCCACGTTCAGGATAAATGCGTACGCGCTGGCGGCCGCCTTCGCTTTCCACCAATTCGCCCTTGTAAGGCACTCCGCGGATCTCGAAATAAGTCGGGCGCCCAACTTCGGGCATGATGCCCTGGCCTTCAAGGACGCGGATAAGGTAATCCGGCAGGAATCGCTCTCGGTGCTCCCATCCCCCGCGGATCAGATACCCAAGATCAACAGGCCCCTCACCGGATTGCGCGGCTGACACGATCGGCCGGGGACGATGGAGCGACTGAGACGGGCCAGGTTCATCCGGCTGGCTCACGCGGGGATGATGGATCAGGCGAACATCCCTGCGGCCTCCCGGTCCAAGCGTCGCCGAATAGCGCTCCCCATTGATCACAAACTGACTTGGCCCGAACTGGTTTGGCAGCAGATGGATATTGCCCAATACATCGATCAACACGTCTGAAGCCGTCTGGGAGCCGTGGCGCCAGCCGGTGCCAACGATCGCGCCAATATCCCGCACCTCCGGAGCCGCCCCCGGCGGTCCCGCGAACGACGAGGCGTCTGCAAATTCAGATGCTGGCGCAGAGCGCGCATCGTCGCGCAAGTTGTGAGGTGTGGGTGGATCCAGATCAACGAAGGAGTCCAGACCGCCGTAGATGTTTGACGATCGAGGCCTCACGGACGACGGCGATGCGGGGTCTTGCATCTGTTGCCCAAGCCAGGCCCAGGCTCCCTGGCCGAGGGTGGCCGGTGTAGCAGGAAGCTCGAGTGGCGGATGCGCATGCGCGGCCCAGTGCGGCGCTGGCTCTGGTGAGCTGGGTCCGTGGATCTGCTCGCCAAGCCAGTTCCAGGCTCCGGCGCTCGGCGTCGCCGGGGTTGCGGGAAGCTGCTGCGACGAACCGGCCTGCCAATGGCTGGGCGGCGGTGGCATCAATATGTTGGGCCCGGGGACCTGCTCGCGACGCCAATCCCAGGTTCCCGCGCTCGGGCTACCTGGCGTTGCGGGAGGATCCTGCACTGCATGCGGCTGTCGAGCAGCTTCCCGAGAAGTCTGGCCCGGATCCTCAGGAGGCCTCAATCCAAGCGCCCTGTTCGCCTCCAGGATCTGCTGGTATCGGCCAAGTTTGACCAGATCAGCGTTGATCTTCTTATCGTTGGTTTCGAGCCTGTACTCCTCGAGATCCCGGACAAACGCGGGGGCGGAAAGTCGGCCGGCCATTGGTGGCCTGTCATGGGTCTGCAGCCACTCACTCAGCTTAGACATGCGGCGAGCTTGCCTGTCGATTGTCGCCGGCTCGATCCTGTGTGTCGCCTTTTCCGCCGCCACCCACATGCCGATGAGGGTTGCGTCCGCTCCGTGAGGAGCCAGTCGGCGGAGATCAGGCGCCAGGGCGTTTCCGGCACCGACCTCACGGAGCTTCTTCAAGGCCGCCTTGATGCGCGTGACGCGGTCCTTTGCATAGGTGTCGACGTCCTCATCGAGCTCAGCTTCCAGCTGGTGGTTTTCCACCTCGGGATTGTCCTGCTGCGCGTTATCCAATTCGCGGCTAATTCGATCCGCAATTGAGGGCCTGCCGGCCGTGCTCAAGCGCGCGCTCAAATGGCGCAAATCGGTTGCTGCATTCTTGATCGTGCCGTCGGTGAGTTTACCCGCCGCCTTGTTTCGGAAATCTTTAATGAGCTCCTCATCGGCCGCAGAGACCCCGCGCGTCCGGCCCGGCTGCCTCGCATAATCAATTCGTAAATTCGTCGAAAAGAGGTCAGATTGCCCCGCCTCGCGCGACGACTTTTCGCTGCCACTCCGGCCAAGCGCCTTGCCGATTCCCGACTTGAAGCGTGACCATAATCCGAGGCTTTTTCCGCTCTTGGCCGACGCGGCAGACTCTGGGTCCGGAAAGCTGTAGCGTGCGCTGCTGAACAGATCATCTCGCAAACCAGACTGCGGCACTTGCGTCGAAGCGGGAAGCTGAAAGCTGAGAATGTCTACGCTCCGGCGCGTGTCGCCGAGCGCACCCTTCCTAAAAGCGGAGTGCGGCGGCGCCCGCATCGAACCGCCGAAATCGTCCCGCCGGACTGCTCGACCACCTCCTGCGGGAGGCCGATCAGGCGAAGGTGACTTGCTTTGATCAGACGGACCGAGATGCAAATCCTCCATCCGCTGCTCAAAGTCGCCTTGCTCGCTTGACTCGCCCGATCGCTGCCCCGCCCGCCCCTGCAGCGCGGCGTACTCCCGCATCCAGGCTCCTGAATCGAAGAATGGGTCAACCGGATCCATCCTGCTCTCCTCATGTTTGTATCGACTCTGCAGCAATCCATACGACCTGGATTACGGCGAGATAGCAGCTCGTTCAGATTCTCGATTGTTGTAGCCGCAACCTTTCAAAAAGCTGACGAGATCAGGATATTGCTGCGCGCGAGACCGGCGTCGCATCGGCGCCCGCCTGACGACGGACGGGGTCGTTCCAATTTTGCCGCACCTCTTCGCCGGTCTCGTGTTCGAGCCGACGAAATTGGTCGCCGGTGGATCGCCGAATTCAAGCATCACGGCGGGACTCACATAGCTGCTACCAGTCTCAATGGATCATACGTGACGAGCATCTTGTCGTCCTTGGCATCATTTTTGATAGTGAGCTTGTCCTGTTGTAGGCGTTCATTGATGACGCACAACGTCTTTTCCCCGACGCAGACCGGGAGGCGTTCTCGTGCCTTGGAGTTCACTGCAGTTCTGAGGGACCGAATTGTCATCGATTGTGTTTCGCCAGGTTCGGAGCTGTTGCTCGAATGCCGTATGTGAGATCCAGGTCGTCCGGGAACCGGCGAACTGCGCCGTAAGCCTTGGAAAGGGACGTTCCGCCCTTGAAGACGAGATTCTCGCCCAGTGGCCACCAGCGCGTTCAGGCGTCAACGACCCAAACATTCTTTTTCGGGAAGATGTGCAGGCCGTCCTGAGTTCGCAGCAGTAACGGTGAGCGCCTCTCGGGATCGGATAGGTTTAAAAGTTTATCCAGCACGCAGCTTGCTTACGGGCCTCGCAAGCCGAGTTGGCAATGAAGATCCGGCAGACTTGGATTCGCTCACTTCAATCGGGCTTCGTCTTTGACTGAGGGACCAAAAGGTTTCTCGTGCAGTCTCGGGATCGCCGCGCTCGAGCGCGCGCACGACCTCACCGGCACGACGGCTTGCCATCGTAAGCTGCCAACGCGGTGCATGCTTGAACTAGAAAAACTTGCTTGCCACGATGGAGCTCGCGGGAAGCCCCCGAAGTCAAATAAACCTGCCGAACAGTCAGCTACCTCGTCAAACCGAGTTGGTTGGCTGAGCCAGCGCCTGCGCAACCAATAATTTCACCGCTGCGCGCCTTGGTCTCCTGAACAACTTTTCGACCGACTGAGCTCTCGTCCCGAAGCGGCTTTCGACGCGACGCAAATGCGCGTCGCCTCGCGCGCGGGAACTTTCGTCGCTCGGCAAGACCGAAAGGCCCTGATCGACGGCAGCGCACTTGCCAAGGTGCAAAAGCACCTTGGCAGCGATGGGTGAGGCTTCACGATCGATCTTTACGTATCGCCCGCAGAGCAATGATAAATATCTCTGCGGCGGTTTGGGAGCCTCATAGTTTCAGGCCGCGCTCTGCGAGCACACGGTGCATGACCTCGCCTTTGATCTCGCCAGCGATCTCCTTTCGGACTTGGGCGCCGAGAAACCGCTCGGCATCCGGATCGCCTAGAAGACCACGCTCGGCCAGTCGCTGATCCAAGCGGGTTTGAAACTCCTCGCCCATGGCTTCGACGAGCCGGTCTCGCATCGCTTCATATTCGCCCGGAGCGATGCGCCTCAGCACCGTCTCCCAGGGTTGCCAGCGGCTTGCCATGTAGTCGGTGAACTGGCTTGCTTCCCGCCCCCGGACCAGGTTGAGCGCCTCCGTCGCATCATCCTCGCTTACGTGAGAGACCGCCAGGAAGCGCATGTCAGGGGCGACATGACTGAGCTCCAGTGGCTCGCGCAGCCGATGTTGATAGGCCAGGTAGACTTCGATGTCGTCTACGTTCGGGTTGCCGTTGGCGAGCGAGTTGACCCTGTCGCGCGCGATCTCGTCCAACGCCTCCAAGCGGAAGGCGACACGGCCGCGCTGGATCAGATCGCCAAGCCGATCGTCATATACCCCGTCCTCGACGTCAGCGTTGAGGCGCGCGGTCTGCATACCATTCCAGTGCAAGGTGACACGATCCTCGCAGCTCGCGTTGGCCTCGGAAGCCTGCGCAAAGCACTGCTCGCGCAATGTCGGATTGGCGGCCGCCTGCCGCAGATCATCAGCCACTGCCTGCCGAAACCCGTCATTGCCGTAGTTCACAGTGGCTCGCAGCCTCTCCAGGAACTGTGCGTAGTCTTGGGCGCCGGGCTCATCCGCAAAGTGCTGCCATTCGCCCAGCGCGGCCGGGTCGTCTGCGAGCCAGTGTGCGGCAGCCTCATGCAGGGATTGCTGCGCAAGCTGCGGTGGCGCTTCAGCCGCCAGAGCGAGAACATCGTCCGGCAGCGGGTTATCCCAGAAGTCGAGGCTCTCCAGATGCGGGTAGTAGAGGCTATTATGCGGTACACGAGCTTCTAGAACACCTTCAGGCAGGTTGGTCAGCCGGTTACCGCTGACATTGAGTGATTGGAGCGTGCTCGGAAGAGGGTCGGGGAGGTTGGTCAATTGATTGCCGCTGACATTGAGTTCAATGAGCCACGAGGGGAGGGACTCGGGGATGTCGGTCAGCTGATTGCCACTGACCGCAAGCGCGGTGAGCCCGCTCGGGAGAGCGTCCGGTAAGCTGGTTAGCCGGTTGTCGTTTGCGTTCAGGATCTGCAGTCCGGCCGGAAGGTTTGCCGGCAGACTGGTCAACCTGTTATCAGCGACCTCCAGCTCAGAGAGGGTTGCCGGAAGATCGTCCGGCTCTACCGGCGCCGCTCCCTGCTATGCTCGAATATCTCGACGTAAGCCAAAATCAACTGACGGATCTGCCGCCGGCTCTCCCAGCTTCGCTCCGGTTTCTCGACGTAAGCCAAAACCGTTTGACGAGTCTGCCCGAGGACCTGCTGACGGCCTTGGGCGATGATGGCACCCTAGTTCTGACTGAAAATCCGCTGTCTGAGCAGGTCCTGGCGAACCTGAGTACAATCCTAAGCGCGGAGGATTATGTCGGCCCGACTGTCCACCTTTCGCACGACGACGAAAGTGAATCGTCCGGGACAGACGATGAGCAGGCGGACGCTCTCGCTGAAACAGTTGCAGAATGGCTGAAGGGCAATCCACAGGAGGTCGATCGGGAGGTGCTTGCCGCTTGGCAGAACTTTGCAGAAGAGCCGGGCGCTCGGGAATACGGGCTTTTCCTCGCCAAGCTGTTCGAGTCCGTCAGCTCTGGCAATGAAGGGTTCCGGCAATCGGTGGCCAATGATCTGCGTCAGGCGGCAAAAAACCCGCAATTGCGTGCCCAGTACTTTCAACTGGCATGGGATGCCAACCAGAGCTGCGAGGACCGCAGAACATTAACCTGGAACGGAATGCAGACCGCGCGCCTCATCGCGGAAGTCGAGAACGGCCTCTATGACAACAAGGCACGGCTTGCCGATCTCGTCGAATTGGGGCGCGTCATGTTCCGCATGGACGCGCTCGAGGCGATCGCGCGCGATAAGGCTCACTCGCTCGCCTCGGTCGACAACGTAGAAGACATCGACGCCGTTGAAGTCTTTCTTGCCTATCAGAACAAACTGCGCGAGCGGCTGGGACTACAACACGTCGCGCCGGACATGCGCTTCTTTGAAGTTTCCGGCGTTACCGACTCTGACGTTGACAGCGCAGAGACATCCGTGCGGAACAGGGAGGCGGCGGAATTTGCCGACTATTTGGCAATGGATTGGCAGCCTTGGGACGATGTGATTCGCCGCATCGCACCTGAAGAGCATGCCAAGACGCAGGACCAGCTCATTGGTGCAATGGGAAAGGAGTTCGACAGCCGAATGGAGCAACAGCTCGCCGATCAAGGCCTGACCGGGGCTGAAGCTGGCCTCGTCGAAGATGCCAAGCGAGTGTTGGGTGCCGCAGTTCGCAAAGAGATCGCCCGTGAGATCAAGGGCGCTCTAAGAGACAAGGTGCTCAATGATCTCGGCCTCACCCTGTGAAGCCAGCTTTGCTGCAGGAAGCTGTTAATTCCTGCTACAGTTTCCCTCTGGTGCGCCGGTTTGTGCCCGAGAGCCTTCACGTGATGCGCAGCAAGCGGAGCGGCGCCGATCTAGAAACCGGCGCTGCTCGACTCGTTCCAGCGGGTGTTTCCCGAAAGCGACGATGGCCGATCTCGCGATGAGGCGGATGATCGTCGGCTGCTATCGAGGGCCGCATGGATACGGGCAAATTGTCGAAATCGGAGAGCCGATACGCGCGTTTGTACGGCTTCGGAGCCGGCATGGAAGAACGCCGGATTCCACCGTACTTGCACCGCGTGTCGGCTGATCGAGGAGACCGCTGCTGGCTGAGCTACGAGGGGCCTGACCATCACTGGCCGAACGAAGATAGCCCCGAAGCATCAGCCACTTCGTTCTCCAGAGATCTGCGCAGGCGCTGAGCAAGAAAATCAGCCGTTCCCAAGCGATGACGACGGTGCCGACGTGACGGTCCGTAGAGCTTGCCGACACTGATCCGCCGAAAACGGACAAGATGATCTGCGAGCTGGAGCGGGCGCTGTGGGCGGACCGCGAACCGATGAGATCGTCGCGCCTGCCCCTTCTGTCGGTGTGACTCCGGCGGCAGTTGGGTTGCTGTACAAGACTCTCCATCACAATCAGGCTCTCCTCCCGTCATTCACCCGAGGATCGCCGTCGAACCCCTTCACCGTGAACGTTGCTCTTTGTTTCATCCTGAGTCGTTGGCAGCCAATCTGTGACACCCCCGAAGAACACGCTCAGCGACCATCTCGCAGCTTCGCCCTCTGTCAGCTGATGGGAATGAGGCTCGCGGCCTGAGGGGTTAGCCCCGACGCCGAAGGATCTGTATTCAGCATAATAGCTTGTCCTCAACGTATTCGTCTTGCCGGGCGTCCATTCGCGCCACCCTTCCGCGGTGACGGGGGCATCTATCTTCGCCGACAGGAAGACCACGGTGGCGTAGGGGCGCCAGGGGCGGCCAAGTGCGATAGAGCGCGCAGCAGGGTCGGCACTCAGCCTGCAATGATCAAACACATAGCCACTGTCCTCATCCGGCACTGCCTTGCTCTGAGCGGTGTAGATGACCGCTTGATTGGCGATGCCGTGCAACTCACATTGCCGGAACCAGGCCTTGGCGTTGCCAAATATGAAATCGACATGCCCTTCGATGTAGCAGTTCGAGAAGTATTGTCGTGACATTCTGCCGTTTGGTCCCTTGCCCGCAAACAGCGTGTCCTGGGCGCCGAGCAGACGGACGCGCGTAATGACGTCCCTATCTCCGGTAACGGACAGCGCTACCGCCTGCGAGGGTGGATTGGCCGGATCGAGGGCGTAGTCGTTCTGGATGGTCAGATTCTCGAGCCGGAAGTCATCGCCGGCGGCATCCAGCGTCGCCGAACGGGCGGTTCCTCCTACATTGATCGCGCCGTCGCCATACACAATGACCGTATCCTCCGGCTTCCTGCCAGTCCCTTCGATATGAATACCGGATTTGGAGATTTTGACCTTCTCGCGATAGACGCCCGGCGCGATCCGGATATTTCCGCCTTCCGCCGGCAACGCGTCGATGGCTTGCTGCAAGGAGTGATAGTCTGCAGTTCCGGCATGCGACACCGATAGTGCCTGAGCGTACGCTGCCGAGATGCAGAAACATCCCGCCAGAAGTGCAGCGGCGGAAATGAAAATTCGCATGTGATCTCACACTTCGTTTCTCAGCGGGATAGTCGCCGCGCATCGACACGAGATTGTCAACGCCAAATCAGAACCTGCTCGTCACCTTGGCATTTTCGGCCTTGCAAAACCCTCGCCAAATTGCAACCAACTCGGGACATGAGGCCGACCGCGTACAGTAATCTTGGCCCCAGATGCGGAACTCACCATCTGAGTTCGGTGCCGGGTGTAGTGCTTACTGATTGCCGTCGCGGAATGCCCTGGAACATACCTCCGATCCGCGCAGCAGCGGTTGTGTAGCTCGTCCGGGCAGCGGGGGCCATACGTCAGAGTGATTTGCGGTGACCTTCGCATGTTCAAGTTGCCAAGTCGCGGAATTGGCGAATCGGACATCTTCGAGTGTCACGTCCAGGGCATGCCGCTCGTCTACGCCGCGCATCAGCAGCACACCAGTGTCGCCATGCACATGACGGAGAACGATTTGCCGATAGACCGGAATCCTCGTGCCTTGAGCGCGCGGATCATATTTTGTATCGAAGGCCAGCGGCCACCGGTTGCCCCGCAGGCACACGTACTCATAAGTCACGCCCTCGACCAGACCGCCTCGACTAACATCGCTCTTGATGCGCAGGCCCGACGTCGTACCATCCAGCGTCAGATTACGCACCAATATGTCTCTGGCCCCGGAATTCACCTCGCTGCCGATCGACATGCCATGCCCCCAGCCGAAATAATTATCAATGATCGAGATATGGCTGCTTGAGCCATTGTCGCCGGCCTTGATTGCGACGTTGTCGTCACCGGTACGGATCACGCTGTGGGTGATGGTCACATCCTGACTGGCGCCAAGATCGATGCCATCGGTGTTGCGGGCATCCGCCGGCGAATCGATCGTGAGGCCCCAAAACGTGGCACCTTCAACCCGGTTCATCGCGACATGAAAATTGGCAGCGTTGCGCAAGGTGACACCAGAGAACGTGATGTCCAGCGCATGATCGACCTGGATCAAGCGTGGGGCGTTCTGATTGCCGCCCTGGGCTTGGGCGCGGCGGGCTAGCTGCCACCAGGTTTCCGCGCCGCCGCCGATCATTGCGCCGCCCTGACCATCGATGATGCCCTCTCCGTAGATGCCGCCGCCGCGCGTTTTAGAAAAGCTGATGAATGGCCGGCAACCGTCGCCCTTTTCTGCAATGCGACCACATTGTCCGAGGCCCTTGTCGTAAGCAGCAGGTTCGGGGATGGCGATCAGTGTCGCACCGCGTCCGACCCATAAGGTCACGCCCGATTTCATCTCGAGTGGACCTGAGTGAAACTCGCCGCGCCCAAGATAAACTGCAGCGCCATCGGGGCAATGTTGAATGGCGTCCTGTAGGCTAACTGTATCGTTCTTGCCGGAAGGCACAGGGCGATCGCAGACCGTCTGAGGTGCAACAGGTTCGGCGATAGTCCGGCGGTCTTGCGCTTTTGCGGCGGGGCAGACAACCATGGAGGCGAGTATGGATAATAGGGCCCAGCTGCGAAAACGCTTTGTCATTGACCTGCTCGTGCTTTGTCACGCCCACGTTTGGCGCGTGCCTTTTCTGGTATTGAGCGCTGGCTCGATCGAGCCGTCGCGCGCGTCACTGGCCCGCGCAAGATGACATTTATAAGACGCAGCAGAGGCCTGAACCTTACGATTGCGCAGCAGCACCTTGCCTATGCGCGAACAAGACGAAGCGTTGTGCGTTAGTCCAAAATCCAAACAGCTTCTCAGCGTTCTCACACTGAGAGAGTGCCCAACCGGCCCCGATTTTCGGCATCAACAACTGCGCGTGAATCCGGACGCTGCGTCGGATCGACGTTTGATCGAAGAGCCGCACTACAAGAAGTGACAGGAGCGCCCACGGTCACCTGACCACCGAAGCTGCCGTTCAGCCAGGAGGGCGCACCGCAACATTTGTAGCGACACGTCGTTGGACGAACGCGGGGCGATCGGCTTTCACGGCGGCAAGATCGAGGTCGAGCGCTCGCGGGGTTAAGGAAATCGACTGTTCACCGCCGCTGACGCTAGGAGCTGTCGAAGGCGATCCGCGGCGCTCCGATTGGGCCTCGTCACTTAGCCGCTGCCAGATCGCCTCAGTGGGAGCCACGGGTGTGCACCCGACACCTCGCCGAAGCCGCAGCCCGCACGCGCCTGACCTTGACTGCTGATGAACCTCCTCGCTGTTCTTGAAGCGCCCGCAAAGCCATACCTACGTGTTTGTTCTCCTTGAACACGGTGTTAGAGAGCCGATTTCGTGCATTGTCATCACTGGCTTCGAGCGACTGGTCGCGCTCGCCGGGGAAACGCGCCACCTTGTAAAGCATTTGAAGATACTTCTCAGCAGTCGCCGTGACAGTTTTTGTCGAGCACTGACGCCGCTCATCATCTCGTGAATGTAATCAAAATCCGCGCGACACATTCGGCGGCGGTTTGCGGCCGAGGCGTCGGGCAAGGCCAGCGGAACCGTTCCCGCGCGCCGCATCCAATCGCTGCTCAAAGGCGTCTTCTACCGGCTGGTTCGGCTGCTGATCGTCTGACGGCGTGCTGTACCGATGGCGGGGGTCCTGTGTTGGATATCTCGAAATTGTGCGAGTCCATGCCAGTCTCCCGTCCAGGATCACTTCAGTGGGTTAGTCCGTACTCGGAGAATCTTTCGAGAAGCTGACGAGGCTACAGCCGGCTCCGGATCGCATTCGCACCGGGAACCAGGACTGGGCGGCCATGGAAGACTATGAACCGATCGAGGGGCTAAACTTGGCCGAGGGATTTGCGCGATTCGGATCCGAGGCCGCCTTGTCGGCGATCGAGCGAAGATTGAAGCAGGTGCTTGGTTCGAACGATATTGATCTTCTAGATTCTGACACGGCAGCACACGGGGCATGCACTGACGAGTTGCGTGAAAGACAGCATCTTCTGCCACTTCCATTTCTCGAGAGAGTGGTCGCCCGATGTTCCTACAACGGAGCCTCCGGAGCCGTCTCTAGGATCGCCGCGCACGGCACGCAAACCGCGCTCGATGTATTGCTAGAAATCCACACGGGCGCCACCGCCTCGCTCAAGGGAGCGGTTATGGATTCGTTAGAAACGCTGGCGGGCCGGTTGGGCGCATGAATTCGGCTGACCGGCAAGGGCAGACCTGAGGCAGCAACAGTTTGAAGTGACTGCAAATCGAAGATGCTACCAGGAGCGGCGGCAGACCTCCCCTCGTCGGCCACCAAGCAGGTATCCCTGAAAGGCACGCCATATGGTCTATTGTCCTTAGTCCTAGGACAAAGGACGGAGCGAATTTGTACGAAAAGTCAAGACCTTGTTGTATTGCTGAAGCTCGTGAGCCTTCAGCAGGCCAAAAATGAGGGCGATGCGCATCCTGGGGAGGCTGCGTATCACGATGACCCTTACTCCGTACGCAGCCTGGAATCAGCCCTTGGTATCAGCAAGACAGAGGTCAATGCCTCGATCAACCGGAGCCTTTCGTCGGGACTTGCGGTCAAAGATCGGGAATCCGGCCACGCAAAGCCTAACCGCCGCAATCTTCATAATTTTGTGGTGCACGGATTGAAGTTCGTTTTTCCGGCTAAACCGGGTGCGATGACCCGGGGCATCCCCACCGCCTTTGCCGCCGCCCCGCTTAAAAATCTTATCAGCGCAGGAGAGTACATTTATGTCTGGCCGTATGCAAAAGGCAAAGACATGGGGCAGGCGGTAGAACCGTTGTACAAAAGCGTGCCCCAGGCCATTCAAAAAGACGATCGTCTGTATGAATATCTGGCCCTATCGATGGTGTCAGGCTTGGAAATCAAAGGGAGGCTGGGTTCGCGGCCGAGCGTCTATCGGAAAGGCTTCTCAGAAAATGACCACCGTTAAAGACCGATTGCTTCAAATGTTGCAAACGGTCGCGCAATCTTTGGGAGATGAACTGCGCGAGCGGCTAGTATTTGTTGGCGGTTGAAATCCAAAACGCAGACGATGATGTTCGCTGCTACATTGCAGAGAAGTTCAAAGCGCTCTTAGGTCATGAGGATTTTGACCATTTCCTCGACGGCAATATCAAGGGACCTGAAGGCCGGGTCGATATTGTACGAGAGCGCTTTGTTGCCATAAGCCAGAGCGATGCTGGCGAGTGAGAGGGGAATGGAGATCAACTGGCGCAGTGAGCAAGGAAAGAGGACGCGCGATAACCGGGATTGCGGGGGAGTCGGAGTGCGCGCCGATGCCGTGTTATTTCTCCTTCTCGACGGTTCAACCTCTGGCCAAACAAGCGGTGACCTTGCCCGGCAGATTACCCGCGATGCCGTAGATTGGTACGTCGGCCACAGACGAAGCCGCAACGATAGAAAGCCTCAGCGCGCAGTTGCGCCGCACTCATCGCAGTTTATCTCCGCGGTTTGCGCTGCCGCGAGAGCTTGAGATCGCGTGCAGCTCCGGACATGGCGGTCAGCGTGAAGCGCAAGGCGTCGGCTCCAACTCGTCCACCAGTTCCAGAGGGTCCATAACGTTCCCCTGGACTTCGACATCTTGGCGCGGACCGAACCAAGCCGGGATGCGATGACCCCACGAGAGCTGGCGCGAGATGGTCCAAGCACTGCGTTTTAGAGCGTTTGTTGTCCATGTTTTCGATAGTGGCGAATACATGAAGAGCCGTGGCATTGGCCTAGCGTAGTCCCCACTTTTCCTGAAAGTTGAGTCGTGCTTCAAGGGTACATGAGCAGCATCCCTGAGCGACAGCGATTAGCTTGACGAAGGAGTGACCTGCCATTGCTTTTCATCCAGCCGCAGTTAGAGTCTCGGGGTTTTTGCAGCGAGACCGAAGTTTGGACCACTCAGAACTAGAGTTTTGCGCCTCTTGCAGCGAGACCGAACTTTGGACCACCCGGAACTAGAGTTTTGCGCCTCTGATCACGTTGGCGGGCTGGTGGCGCCGACGTGGGTGTGCAGCAAAATCGGTGGTCGATTTCCGATTGCCCCATGGGGCCGTTCTTCATTGTACTATCTGCGCCAAGTCTCCACTTTTTGCTGGGCGTCCGCAGCTTCTTCCAGTTGAAATAGGTCGCCTGGCTGATCCCGGCCTTGCGGCAGATCTTCGCCAGGTCCGTGACCAAACCTGTCGCCGTCAACGTGCGCGGCGGCAGCTTTCAACGGTCCCATGATCGAGGCGGAAACGCCACGGCTGCATCCGGGTCAACAGGATCATCGACGCTTCGCGATTTGGGCGGTCGTGCGTTACGTATTGAATTGTTTGCCGCAGAGTTGCGCTGGCGTTCATCGATGGACGATGAGACCGCTCGAGACTCAAGCCTCCGCTCCAGATCCGCCAATCCTGCCTTACATTCGGCGACAACCGATTGGGCGCGAAGCAGCTTGACCTTGAGCTCGTCCTGTTGCCTGAGTATTTTCTCAAGATCCGAATCGTTCTGCATTAGCTCATTGACCATCTGCAAGCACCGATGCAAGGCCGGCACCTAGCTTCAAGAATGCAGGCTCCGCATGTCGCAGATGCCCCACCCTGAGCCATGGGCTAAAGCGATGTCCAACGACCGCCCAGAGGACGCCTTTACGCTGGCGTTCTCGTTGAGAACCACCATTCGTTGCGAGCCCCTTAGAAGACAATCGGCTTCTGCCCGGCAAACCGGAGCGCGACCTGGAGATCGCAGAGTTCGCGAGGCAGGCGCACGGTTTGGAAAGCGCATCAGGGGACCTCTGCCATCGATCAAGCGGGCAAGTTTCATCTGAATACTTCGACCGGATGCTGAAGGAGCATCATAGTCACAGGTGGTTTCGTCACATCTTCAAGCAACCGGCATGCCAATGCCGATTGAGCGTTTTTATGAAGAAACGATGTCGGTTTTCCCGCAGCACGTAGTTGCAGGCGGTGTTGTTGTCGCGCTTGAAACAAACGGCGTCTTGAGCGAGACAGCCAAGGTCGCAACCACGAGCATCCGCGCACTTTCTAATGAAACTCTGGCAGGACTGGATCGAGTTCTTCCTGCTCGAGCGTCTTGGCTCCATCTTTCGCCAGGTACGCTGCCAGAGCTGCGATACCGGAGTCCGCTGGACATCGAGCGGGTGCCGATTTTTTGAACGGCACTTGTCCCAAACGCTCGGCAACTTCGACGCTCATGAGGTGGGGACGGATCGGTCGATCGACGGCGCGCTCGATGGTGTGGAAGATCCAGGTGCCGTCCGGATCGATGTCCGACCAATGAAAGATCGGCGTCTGTTCGGATACCAATCCTGCGATTGTCCGCAGCGCCTGCTGGGTGGCAAGCGAGGGGTACCCGCCGACATACATGGTCGTTCCTAATCGACCTGGGTCCGCCTCGGCGATGTGCCGATTGAAGCTTGCGAAGTTTTCGATCGTCAGAACGTAGGCTGGCCGCTCCCGGAACCGGACGCGATCAGCCTCCTTGGGAGTGATTCCGAGATAATGCGGAGATATCCTGGAAAGATCGGCTCCGTCGAGGTCGATCTTGCCCGCGATCAGCAGGGGCGGCGCGAAGCGCTCCAGCCCGATCGCTCGCAGTGCCTCGCGGGGGCGGGCGCCAGGCGGAAAGTCCATCATGCCGCTCAAAAGCCGGACCACGGCCCCCTCGATGCGCTCGAGTATCTTGCTGTGCCCCACCGTACGTCGCGAGAAAGTTTTGTAGTCGACGTCCAGATGCTTGTTGTCGAGGATCGCCTGGGCGAGAACGAATGCGTGGCGCAGCGTGTCGACGTCGGACGAACCGAATCCGTGCCACGTCTTACCCCGCGCCCACACCTCTGCGATTTGAGAGCCGCTGTTCTTCAAGGACTCGTGCAGCGCCACTCCGGCTACAAGCCGGACGGCGGCATGCTCCGCGATGCGTGAGGCCGGGGTGCGGCCGAGATATCGGTATAAGATCTCCGCCGAGACCAACCGCACGTGCGCCACTTGGTCTCGGCTGGCGCCGCGCCCCCAGCGGATGGAGACCGCGCCGGCACTTTCGGCTTCCCTGATCTGTTTCAGGAAGGCGTCCGCCGCGACGACTGATGGGAAGGCGGGGTAGTCCGGGTGGGCGATCGGGCTTGCGGCCCCCGCCTCGAAGCGGTTGAGCAGGTCGTTCAGCAGGCCGAGCGCATCCGTGAAACGCCGAGCCATGGCTACTCGGCGGCCAGACGGGTGGCGAGCTCATCTTCGGACATCAGGTCCGGATCGATGGCCATGAGTTCGCGCTTGGCCTTCTCTTTGAGTTCCACCACGGTAGCCCTGGACTGCTCGCCGATCCGGTCCACCTCCACGATGGTGTCCATGTGCTCGAGCACGGCGACGCGCTTCTCGAACGGCGCGGCAATCACGAACTGCAGGCCGAGGTTTTTGTAAAAGCTCATCATCTGCCGCTGGTTCTTGCCGTCCATCTTGGAGAAGGCCTCATCGAACATGGCCAAGGCAAAACCGGCGGGCTTGCCGGCACGACGCTCCGCGCTGCCGTAGACGGCGGCCAGCGAAGCGCCGATGGCAACGTAGATAGGCACCTGCTGTTCGGCGCCAGACCCGGTGCCGCGCCGCTGCTCCCAGCGGGTCGAGCGGCCGGTGGCCACATCCTCCATGTGGATCTCGAAGGTGTAGAAGTTGCGGTAGTCCTCGAACTGGGTGAAATCCTTGTCGGGGTCCTCGAGCAGCGCCTCGAGTGCGACGATCGTATCCTTGTGCGGGAAGTCATCGGGCACGTCGCCCCGGAACAGCATATCGAGCGCCTCCGGAGAGGTTTTGGCGATCTCGATGATCTTCAGGATGGGCTGGAATTCCACCATCTGGGTGCGGTGGAATGAGTATCGCTCGTTATGGAAGGGATGTGCGTAGAGGCTACGGTTCAACGATTGCAGCTCCCGCTCCATCTTTCCGATCCGGGCCGTGAGCGCGTTGATGAACTCGCCGCGCAGCAGGGTGGACGCCTTCTCCGCCGCTTCCCGCGCCTGCCGTTCGTACTGGCGCAGCTCGTTGGATTCGATATCCGAGATGAGCTGCTCCATCCACGGCTTCACCTCCCGCAGCGGCTCGCTTTCCGCGCCGACCTGCGAACTCATCCCGAACTGGTCAAAGTAATCGTAAAGAAGCTCGCGGACCCGTCGCTCGATCCGGGCGCGCTCGTTGTCGGACGCGTCCGCATCCTTCAAGGCCTTCTCGGCGATGGCCCGGTGTTTCTCCGCGGAGCCCTTTTGGGCTGCGGCATCGAGGCGGTCGCGGTAGACGGCCCTGCCTTTCGCGGTGGAGTAGAGTGAGAAGAACTTGCGGTATATCGACCGCGCGACCCTGAGGTTGAGTTCGGAGCCGGGCACGTTCTCGCCCTCTCCGAGCCTCCTCTCCGCCGACCTGACCTCGCCGTCGTGCTCGCCAAACGCCTTCTGCTGCGTCTTTCTCTCCTCCAGCCTCTTCTCCTTCAGCTTCTGCTGCGCCCTCTTTTTGTCGCGAAGCCCCCCGTCCCCCGCGCCGTCGAGAGCATCGAGCCTGGCCTGAGCTTCAGCGATCTCAGTCTGCGCGGCCGCGAAAGCGGCCGCGCAAGCCGCGAGGTCATTACGTTCCTCGCAGATGTTCTTCAGAGCGGCAAAAGCCTGCTCCGCGGCATGGGCCTCCTTTCCCTTGTCGGTCAGAATCCGACCCAGTTCCTCGGCCTGATCCTGCAGGGAGCGCAGGGCGTTCGCCTGGGCCGCCTTTCCGATCTTATGCTGCGAGGATTCGATCCAGCGATGGCTCCGGACGAGTCCGTCGTCGTAGAGGCCGTCCTTCATGATAGCCCGGCCGGGCCTGTTGAACTGGTCGAGCGTGTCCGCGAGACGGACATTGCCGTAGCGGCGCATGATGAAGGCCATCGCGTCCGGATCCTGGCTCCGGAAGATGGAGGGAAAAGTGCCGCGCTCCGGCTTGGCCCTGAACTGCTCGAGCTTGTTTAGGCTCACTAGCGATGCATGGCGAAACTCGCGGCGACCTTCCTTGAAGATTGACGTGGCGGCGCTGATATCCGCTCTGTCCACGAACACGGCTTCCCGGTCGCGGCCTAGGAGCGCCTCGGCGGCTCCTATCCACTCGGGTTCGGCGACGTCGATGATGTCGCAGAGCACGCGCGGCACCATTCCCCTCTGCCGCAGCCTGCGGCAAAGAAGTTCAGTGTCGTCGCCGAGATAGGCGCGCGCCCCTCCGGCGGCGTGCTGTCGGATCCGTTCGAGCACCTCGTCGCGGCGGCCTCGGAGCCCGGAAAGCTCCGCGATGATCGTTTGACGCGCTTCGTCGATCTTCGGCAGCCATTTGGCGCCGCTTGCCGCGAAGGACTTCTCGGCCGCGGTGACCTCGTCGGAGACGCCCTCGATGTCCGCCCCGGCGGTGGCCGTCACAAGACGCTCAAGCGCAGGAACGAAGTCCTCGAAACCGTCCGCGCACATCGCCCTTAGCGGCTCCAGGCGACGGATGTTCTCCATGCGAGCCTTGAAGTCCGCCGAGGCGCGGTGCGCCGCCTGCCCGGCCACATCGGCGGTCTGCTGCAGGGACTTTCTGCCGGTCTTGGCATCGTGCTCGGCGATCGCGGCCGTGAGCCGTTCGATCTCGTTGTCGACGGCCTTGACGTCGTCGTCGATGAATTCGAGTTCTTTTGCTGCGGCGTCCCGGCGCGCCATCTCGCTACGCCGCTTGGTCTTGAAGTCCAGGTTTGTCGCGCGCGCCGCGAGCCAAGTCGCGCGTTTTGCGATCCACTCCTCCCTGAACTTGGTCTCGAGCGCCTCTTCAAGGGTGCCGAGGACGCCCCGGAGCGCCCTCAGGGCTTCGAGCCTGAGGCGCATCTTTCGAATGGTTTCGCTGATGTTACGGTATGTCTGGATCGACTCGCGCAGCTCCTTGATGCCGATCGGACTGTCCTCGAGGATGTAGTTCCGCACGAACTGCGTGGCGGTCTGGTTGTGGTCGAGCGTCATCGCGTTGACGATTGATTTCTGCAGGGCGCTGGCGTTCTGCTCGCCATAGGGCGAATGCGGCAGAAGATGGCGCATGTACTCGCGGACGTAGTCGCTCGCCCGGTCGCGATGATTGACGAAGTTGCCTTCGCCGACCGCCGCGAGGACCCGGGCGCGCACGTCCTCCCATTGCGCCGGGAATTGCGACTTTCCTCGCTGCTCGATGAAGTCCTTGGAGCTCAGAACGGTCCCGACGGCGACGAACAGTGCCAGCACAGTCTCCCTGCTGTCGGATTTGCGCGCCTCGAGCGCCATGCCGATCGTGACCGGTGGCCGGGCGCCTTCCGTGTCTTGGAAGCCGAGCGCGATGTAAGTGCGCGCCTCGTCGCGCCGGCGCTGGTCTTCGCCGAGCGTCCCAAGGCAGTAATCGACGACGCTGCGCTTCGAGCCGCTGCGCGATTTTCCGCTATCGCCGGCGACCGCGTTCAGGCGCAAGAACCGCCGGCTCCCGCCGGTGAGGACGACCTGTGCCATGTCGAGGATCGTCGATTTGCCGGACCGGTTCTCGCCCAGCACCCCGACGTGTCCTGTCACGTCGATGTCGGCGACGTCGAACAGGTGCCAGTTCACCATCGTGAGGTGTCGCAGCTCCATCATGCCTCGTCTCCTGCGGGCTGCGGAAACCGCGCCTCCTCGCTACGGACGTAGCGCTCAAGCCGTTGGAGGGCATCGCCGCCACTAATCAGCTTGATCATCGGGCGGATCCTGATCTCGCAGTCCTGCTGCTCGTCGTCAAAATCACCGATCTCGACCAAACTGCGCTGGGCGGCCTCGCGCAGGATGTCCCGGAAGCGGGCGGGCGAGATCGCGCCACCGCCGCCGTGTTGGGCCATCTCGCGGTAGCGATCGAACAGGTCGTTCAAAGTGGCCACTACGACGGCTCGGTCCTCGACTGCTCCGACGTTCACCTCCTGCTGCCAGTAGGCCGCCAGCACCAGCATCACGATGGTTTCGTCGAGCTTCATCCGGGGCAGCGGCACGTCCTCGTCCATGGCGACGATGCCGGCCCACTGCGCCTCCGGATCGCGATGGACGCGGTATCCGCAACTATCGAAGAAGCCGTCGACCACGTCGCGGAAGCGGCCATCCATGATCGTGTTGTAGACTGTCCCGGTCCGGGGGTCTCCCGCGAACACGAACTGCCGCCGTAGCAGGAAGTGCAGCGCCTTGCGGAGGTCGGCTGCCTTTTCCGCGCCGAAGGAGCGCTCGACATTTTCGAATTCACTAAGCATGAGCCGCCCTCGCCTTCCGGACTGCGCCCGATCGCTTGACCAGGAAGTTTGCGCAACGGAGCCATTCGCTGTCGTGTGGTGGCGTGTCGGGGCACGGTTCGAGTTCGAACCCGGCCGCGACCTGCGCCGGAACCTCGCCCGTCAACGCATATCGGCGGGCGCAATCGAAGGCGAGGAAGTCGTCCACGGTGCCGATTTCCATGAAGCGGGCTTCCCTGGTCGCGAATGGCGGCACCTGGCCCTCGAGGAATCGTCTGACATCCTCGGGGCGGGGCGCGATGCGAGCGATGTACTCGAGGCGGAGCTTCTTGCGCAGTTCGTACAGCGGATCCGACGGCGGCTCGGAGAGCTCCCTTGCTTCGACGGGACGGCGCGGCTGCCTGGCCGGCGCCTGATGGTGCTCCGACCAGGGGGACCGCAACGGCTCGATGCTCCATTCGATTGCAGCCTTCTGGTGTCTGCCGTCGCGCAGTAGGGCATCCAGGCGCCGCACCAGGTCGCCGGCCCGGCCGACGAGTCCCTGCCCGCCCCGCTCGGCGTATTTAATGGTGTTGCGGACCCGGGCTTCGAGCTGCCTGCGGAAGGCCTCGATCCTATCGAACATCTCCCCGATCTGATCGAAGATGCTTTCGATGGCCAGCAGGTCGTCGGCCGCGGCCATTCGACCGTCCTCGAAGTCGGCTGCCATGCTGGAAGCTGTGTACTCCTCGGCGAGGACCTGCATGGTTTCCGGGGTGTAGGAGATCCTCCGCGCGAGGTCGACAATGGCGTCGCGGAAGCGGTACGGATGGTTGACGGTGAGGATGGACTCGAAATCCTTCAACAGGAGCTGGTCGACGAACTCCTCGAAAAAGGCTTCCAGCCGGGTAGCGACGGTTTTCGACTCCATGACGGTCCGTCGGACGCGCTTCAGGTCGGCCAGAATCGCACGCAGGCTCTTAGTGAACTGGTCGGCCTGATTGCGCGCCTCGCGGACGGCGAGCGCGGCTTCGCGCTGCTTGCGGTCGGTGATCTCGGGCCTCAGTTTTTCGACGGCCTCCAGGTTGAGGCGGATTTGCACGATCAAGCCGCCGAATCGCTGCGAGAGATCCTTGTTGAGGCTCGCGAGCCGCTGGATCACGAGCAGCGGTCCCATAGCCATGTCCACGGTGACGCGAAGCCCGTATTCCTCCTCTTCAAGCCATCCCCAGGCGAGCAGCCGGGCGTACAATTGTCGGGCAAGACCGAGCGCCTTGTCGCCCTTCTCGGAAGCGAGCGCGACGTCGGCCTTCCGGATCCGGCGGCGTCCCGCGGAAATCATTTCCGGCAGGCTGCCGAAATCATCGCCCTCGTTCCAGAGGGCGGGGTTGACGCGCATGACGTCGTAGATGGCGTGGACCACCTGCTGCGGCGTCGGGAACGACGGGGCGCCTGAAAAGAAGCGTTCATGTAGATCGAGCAGACACGCTGCGTACAGGTGCTTGTGATCGCGCGAAAAAGCTAGAAACGCATCGTCATGCAAATGGCGGAACAAGGTCAATGACGCAGCTCCTGGGCCCGACTTCATCTTGGGTCGGCGGCGTTAAACGCACGGCCTGCCGGGCAAAATGTTGTTGAGAGTGGGTTTGGAAAATACAACCGGAAGATCAGTTCTTAGTATGTTCTAATATAGCTTTCCAGCTCAATCGCTGTCGAGACTCCAAAAGTCCGATCGAAGCTAGTGCCGGTCGTGGATCGGAACAATCCGGCCTCAAGTCATTGAATTCATTGTTGTTACCGTTATGGCAAAATGGATACAAATTTGCTACCATTTTGGCAGGATGGATACAAAACCATTGTTACCACTCCGCCAAAATGGTAACAAATACCTATGAAGCAGTTTTCCAACATCGACCAAGTCATGTTCTCCGACCTGGTTCAGAAGGCGACCGACGCGGATTTCGACGAGAACTTCCCGGAAAACGGGACCTTTCTCAAACAGAAGCGAGCCAACCGCGAATACTATTACTACAAGGCCTACGAGCCCTCCGGTGGCGAGGGACCGACGAAGACGACTCTCAAATATGTCGGTCCGGCCGATGATCCCGAGATTGCCAAACGCGCGGAAGCTTTCCAGCGCACCAAGATTGGCTATCGCGCGCGACGCGAGCTGGCAGCGAAGTTGAGGCGGGCCGGCTACCCTGCCCCTCCCCACATGGAAGGTCTCGTCGTCAACGAACTCGCGCGCGCGGGACTCTTCCGGCTTCGCGCCACGCTCGTCGGTTCGATGGCCTATCAGACATACAGCGGCGTACTCGGCGTCAAGCTGCCCGACGAGCTCGTGACGACCGAGGATCTGGACATCGCGAAATTCTACGGCATCTCGATCTCGATCGATGAAAGCATGCCCGACATCGAAGAGATCCTGAAAAAGGTGGATCCGACATTTGCGCCCTCATTCTCCCCCGATGAAACCAAGCTGTTCAGCGGTTTTGCCAATGCCACCGGCTTCAAGGTCGAATTCCTTACACCAAACCGTGGCGACGAGGACTACTCCTCCAGACTGACGCAGATGCCTTCATTGGGACCGTCTGTAGGTGCGCAGGTGTTGCGGTTCCTAGACTACCTGATCCATGAGCCCATCCGCTCTGTGGTCTTGCACGACGCCGGAGTGCCGGTCCTTGTACCGGCCCCGGAGCGCTACGCCGTCCACAAACTGATCATCGCGACCAAACGGAATGTGTTCTTTGCGGATAAGGCCAAAAAGGACATCAACCAGGCTGGCGCGCTCATTCAAGCATTCAATGCCGTCAAACGTAGCAGCGACCTAGGCTTTGGGTGGATCGAAGCTTGGGAACGCGGAGCCAGATGGCGACGACGGCTTGGTGTTGGCGCCCTGCGTCTTTCGGACGACACTTTCGACATGCTCGCGAAGGGCGTAGCCGAAGCGGCCAAACTCGACGGCAAGCCGGCAGAGGAGTACGGGCTTACGGGAGGCAAGGAAGGTCTTCTGGCGCGCGTTTCAATTGCGAAGCCGACGGCGTCGCCAACGCCGTGATGCCAATTCGGTCGACGAGGCTGTCTCGCCCATCATCGGCGACGGGCGCGCCGGTGCTGCTGCTGATCATCGGCGGCGTCGGCATGCCGAATCACGTGATTGGCTCGCTGATCATCTCGCTGCCGATGCAGCTGACCATGTCGGTGATGTGCATCATGCCGTTCGATCAGCTCGGTCTTGCCGCCGACGCGCTCGAGGCTCAGCACGAAGTAGAGCTGGATCGGAACGTGCTGGCCTGTTTGATGGCCGGTCTGCTTGTTGTCCTCGACCGTGACCGGTTTTTCGATGACGAACGGACTGACGGGCTTGTCGGGGCCACCGCCATGACCTCCGCCCTGGCCCGGATTGCCGCCCGGGTGTCTTTTTCAAAGTCGCTTTCGGCGCGGCCAGCCCCTTGACCCAAGTCTCGTCCATCCTGCGCGAAGATCCCAATCTCAACGAGGACGCCGCTGCGGCGTTGGACGACCTGATCAAGGCGACGTACGCCCGACTGGCAGATACGAGCAGGGGCCCGTGATGGTTTTTTAATAATTTCAATAAGGTCGTGGGAAATCGCGGGGCTTCATACGCAATTGCGTATTATGCGCAGATATACGCGGACGCGTATAATCGTGCTGATATTCGCGATCGCGTATATTGACGATGTATACGCATTCGCGTATGGTAACCTATGGATACGATTGCCCGCACCCCCCAACAAGTTGGCGCCGGGATCAGGCGCTACCGGCGGCAGAAGAAGCTCACCCAGGCTGGCCTCGGTGAGAAGATGCATGCGCGTCAAGCGACGGTCTCGAAGCTGGAAGCCGGTGTACCTGCAACGCGGCTGCGCACCTTGATGGATGCGCTGGCCGCGCTCGACCTCGAGTTGGTCATCCGGCCGCGGACCAAATTGACGGCTGAAGCGATTGAGGATCTGTTCTGATGGCGCGTCGTCCTGCCCGCGCGCCGCTCAACGTCTATCTCAATGCACCGCTGGTCGGGCAGCTGCGGCGCGAGAGCAGCGGCGCAATCGATTTCCAGTATGACAAGCAGTGGCTCGCGTGGGAAAATGCCACCCCCGTTTCGGTGTCGCTGCCATTGCGGGAGGATCGTTATATCGGCGATCCCGTCGTCGCCGTTTTTGACAATCTTCTGCCCGATAATGACGACATCCGCCGACGCGTCGCCGAACGCGCGCATGCTGATGGCGCCGACGCTTACAGCCTGCTCTCCGCAATCGGCCGCGATTGCATCGGCGCGCTGCAATTCCTTCCCGACGGTGCCGCACCCGGGGGCGCCGGCGCCATTGATGGCCGCGCCGCTAGCGATCAGGATGTCGCCGCCATTCTCGGCAATCTTGCCAGCAATCCGCTCGGCATCGGCGCCGACCAGGACTTCCGCATTTCTCTCGCGGGCGCGCAGGAAAAGACAGCGCTGCTTTACTGGAAAGACAGGTGGCACGTGCCTCATGGCACGACCGCAACTACGCACATTATCAAGCCGCAGATCGGGAAGTTGCCGAACGGAATCGACCTGACCGGCAGCGTTGAAAACGAGCATCTGTGCCTTGAGCTGGTTGCGGCACTCGGCTTGCCCCGGCGGCCAATTCACCGTCGGCAGCCGCGGCATTCGCGGCTTTGCGACCGGCCGTCGCCAAATCAAGCATCATCGATTTCGCCGGACGCCGAGTGCTCGCAGTTGAGCGGTTCGATCGCATCTGGACGCGCGACGGCCGCCTGTTGCGGCCGCCGCAGGAAGACTGCTGCCAGGCGCTGTCTGTTCCACCCGCGCGAAAGTATGAATCCGATGGCGGACCCGGCATCCGCAAAATCTCGGATTTCCTCAAGGGCAGCGATACGCCTGAGGACGACCAGGCCATTTTCTTTCAAGGCGCAGATCGTGTTCTGGCTGCTCGCCGCCACCGATGGCCATGCGAAGAATTTTAGCGTTCATTTGGCGCCGGGCGGACGTTTTCATCTTGCCCCGCTTTACGACATCATTTCGACCCAACCGAGCTTGGACGCTGGACAGATCAGTCAAAACCAAATGAGGCTGGCCATGGCGATCGGCAGCAACCGGCATTACGTCGTCCACACGGTTCTCGGCCGACATGTCGTGCAGACTGCGAAAAGCTGCGGTCTCCCCGACAAAACAGTCAAGCTTGTCATCCAGCAGCTCGGCGATACAGCCGCAAAAGCCATAGATCAGGTGCTGAACGCGCTTCCAAAAGGATTTCCGGAGAAGATGGCCATATCGATTGCTGATGGCGCGAAGCGTCGTGTGAATTCGCTGGCTGCCCAGCCGGGCTGACTGCCCACAGCCAAACCAAGCGGAACGATCAAGGCAACAGAGATCAGAAATCCGCTCAAGGCGTGCAGCAAGCTCGCGGAGACGTCATAGAGTTCGGCCGGTTTGCGCAAGCTGCCAGCCGGCTACGATGACCTCCGTGAACGGTGGCAGGAAGACCGGATCGACCAATCCAAACCTGGATGCTGCCTACCAGAAGAGCAGCAGCGCGATCAGCAATAGGGAGCGTTGCCCGAAAGCAGCCAACCAGCGGCTCAAGAAACGGGCCCGGTTCTCGAACGGCGATTGCCGCTCTCCTTCGACGGCGAGCGGCCCGCGCCGTCCGTATGCAAGCTCCAAAAGCGACTGCGTTTCCAAACTAACCATGAGCGACGTCCTTCACTTCACGCTCGACGCGCTGAGGCCGCCCGTCAACTGCCCCCTTGAGCCTCTTCCGCTCACGCCGAGGTCATGGAGTGAAGGGCTTAAAACCTATCGCCAGCCAAAACACAAACTTCAGTTCGATGCGCTTCCGCCATTCCGTCGACTCGCACATCAGGAGGTTTCCGACCGCAATCCGCGTCACGTGACCGACACCGCCATTTCGCCAGCCGCTTCAAGCTGGTGATCGACAGGTCGAGCGAGATGACAAGGGGACATATTCTATCTTTCGAGAACGCAGAGGCAAAGCGCGGGTGCCGCGCAATCTGCGGAAATCTGCGATTGCCTTCCCTAGGAGCGGATGTGAACTTTAGAGGCCCGCGCCGCAGTATATCTACGGCATCGTTACTGTGGTGAAGAAGCAACCTTAAGCTTGGTTCCGCGAGCGACAACTCACTTCAGACTTCACAAATGTCGATGAGCGAGTCACTTTTGGCCCAGCATCGAGATGCGCCAGAGGCTTGCCGGAAGGCAACTATTTGACAAGCGTCTGACGGCGCCAGCTCTCGACAGCCTTATCGAGCGTCGCCGCAGCCGCTGGGTCGGCCCAACGATCCCAGAACTGGATCGTGCCGCTAAGCGGTTCGTTTATCGGTTTGGCAATGCGGATACGCGTGGGCAGTAGAATCGCATCGCCAACGACGAGTGCTTCGCCCGTGTCGAGGACCGGAAGCAGGTCGCCGAAGCCGCCGAGGCTGTCGGGCAGCAGCCGCCGCACGACGGCCTGGTCGTCACCGTTGGTTAGCCGCATCGCGATGAGATTGTTGCACTGGCTGGCGACCGTGCGGTTCACTTCGGCGGGGCGTTGGCTGATCACCACCAGTCCGACGCCATATTTCCGCCCCTCCTTGGCGATGCGCTCGAAGGTAGCGATCGCATTCTCCGCGGCGCCCGAAGTCGGATCCTGTGGAATATAAAGATGTGCCTCGTCACAGAACAGTGCCACCGGATGGCGAAGCCCCTGCGCGCTCCACTGCTGCACGTGGAAGGCCATGCGCGCGACCATGCCGACGATCAGCGGCAAAATGTCGGAGGGAACTTCGGAGAAGTCGATGATCTTGACGCCACCGTGGCCGCCTTTGGCCGTCCTGCCACCGAGCAGCAGCTCAACTGCGCGATCGAGCCAATCATAGCTGTCCGCCACGCCGGACGCAGGGAATAGGAAGCCGAGGCGCCGATCGGTGCGTTTGCCCTCGAGGCGCTGGATTAGCCGGCTGAGCTTGCTGTGGAAATCGCCCTGCTTCTCCCCCGTCCTGGCTCCCGGTACCATCTCTGTGTTGAGCCGGTTGAGCTCGCCGAGCACGGTTTCCATCCTGAAAGGCACCGGGCTGTCGATCGTGAAGTTGGCGAGCACCTCGACATGACCGCCGGCTTCCAGGAAGCCCGTCTTGGCGTCCACGACGGTACGCGACATGATCATGGCCTGGTTTGGGGCGTTCTGATCGGAGCGGTCAACAAACATCGAGACAAGCGCCTCGTAGCTCATAAGCCAATAGGGCAAATGCAGCACACCATCGTTCAGCCCCTTCCCCGCTTCGATGTCGCTTGGGCCCGCGACACGAAGATGGACGAAACCGTCGCCAGCCATGGACGCATATTCTCCGTGCATGTCGAACACGATGGCATTGGCGCTGTCGAGCTCGGCGATTTGCTCGAGCAGGCGGGCGGTCGTCCACGACTTGCCCGAGCCGGTGCTGCCCACGATGAGCGCATGACGCTGGAACAACCGATTGCCATTGACGAACGCCTGAGCGTTGGGATCGAGCGTATAGGCGCCAAGCGACAGGCGCTGCGCGCCGCCGGTCACCTCCGAAATCACGCCCATGAATCGCGTAAGGCACTCGCCTTCGAGAGCGAAGCAGCAGGCATCGATCTCCGGGACGGTCTCAAGCGTCCGGCGGAAGACATTGGCGCGCGGTCCGTCCCGATCGAGCAGCGTGCCGATCAACATAATCCGCACCAGATTGACTTCGGGATGCGCGGCCTCGCCTAGCTCGACATCGGCGATCTTCGCTTCACCGAGCGCGGTACGGATGATCTTTTGGATCACGCCAATCAACTTGTGGCCGGCAAGGCTGCTCTGGAGCGCAACCAGCCGGTTCACCTGCAGCGCCCGCAGCGCCTCGACATCATCGACGTGGACGATTACCGTGGTCGTGTCGACCGATTGGACGCGGCCAAGCGCTTCTTCGTCCGCAAAATTCAGAATGCTCACGCGGAAACTCCTGTCATCTCATTGAGGAAGCGGTCGAGTCGCCAGATCGGTTGATCTACGTCAAACCCGTTGGGCACGTCGTGCATGTAGGCGCGCGCGCCTATCGTCCCCTCCTCGATCGCGAGATAGCGCCGGCAGCGTCCGCCGCCGAGGAAGGTCCGGGCGGACGTAGTCAGCTCTTTGGTAATCACGACAAGCGGGACGGAATCGCGGTCGCAACGCTCGATCAGCTTGGTCTGAAGATGCTCGTCGTTGAAGCCATAACCAACGCAGAAATAGGCGCGGGCGTTCTCCAGCGCGGCATCGCTGCGGCCTAGGATCGTTCGGAACGGCTCGCCATGTGTCAGCCGGTATTTGTCGATTCCCGGCGTGATCATCAGCGGCGAGTATCCGGCCGGCACGTCGGGCATTCCGCGGACGCCGATGATCTGGCCAGCGGAATCCTGGAACCAGTCGAGAGAGCCATGCACTTTCCAGACGGCAACGGTACGGGTCACCTGCCGATTGACGAAAATGCGCGTGTTCGAATCGCGGGCGCGCGATTGCAGATAACCGTAGTTGAAGCCGGTGAACGTGCTTACATCGGCGGCGTCCGCGGCATATTCGGCAAGCCGGTCATAGTTTGGCGTGACGACATTAACGGTCTTGTGCGTGCTGTCGAAGAGATGGAGGTACAGCCGCGAGAGCGGCAGCGCGCGCCGGTCCGCCACAAGCGTCTGGAGGACGCGAAGATCGTGCGGCAGCAAGAAGGCGCGGGTCTCGCTGGCGATGAACTGGGTCTGGCGTTCCGTCGGGCGCACGGCCTGGAGGGCGCTTTCGAGATCATCGCCGGCCGCAAGCTGCGCGATGAACTTATCCCATTCGCTCCTCTCGTCTGCTGTCCAGCTTGTGGGCGGCTTGACAGCGGAAAGCTGCAACGCCAAGGCGCCCATGCCGGGCACACCGTGCGCAGCCGAGGCGCCGCTGCCCAGAATGATCACCGGTGCGGCGCTGAGCGCCGCCTGCGCGAATTCCTGCGCGATCTCCGGCGCGCTCTTGGCCGCCATACAGTCCCTTCCCGGCCAACGCCGACTGTATCCACTACAGCCGTCGTCATCCCTATGAGATTTAGTGAATGGATCAATTTCGGCGAGGATTGCATCCTCGCTAAATCTGAAATTAGCCCTTAGCCGATCAGGTTACGCTTGGTGTCGAGACGACGAAGGGCCTGCAGGACCGTGAACTTTCTCGGATTGATTTTCCCCAAAAGGAAGTCCGAGAAGCATGTCGACGCAAACTCCGCGTCGCGGACGGCTTTTGTAGTTAGAGATAATGATCTCGAGACTTGCATTCTGCAATCCATCTAAGCAACGTTTTTCATTTGATGTGGACGAGGCTCCAGCATTGCCGTCGAAACACTCCTGCCAAACGCGGTAGACGCCACATCAAGCAGGTGCTGGTGATGGGTGAAGAAAAGCACCTGCGTTTTCTCCGCAAGCAGTTGCAACAGCCTGAAACCGGCCGAGGCGCGCGCATCGTCATAATTGATGAACAGATCATCGGCAATAAATGGCACCGGCGCAGCATGCATCAGATACTCTTCAACGGCAGCAATGCGCAGCGCGAAAAAGAGCTGATCGGCGGCTCCTTCGCTGAGACCTGATACGGGCACCGCTCCACCGTCCCCACGCACGCCCGCCAGATGTGGCACATCTTTTTCGTCGTATTCGAGCGTAAGGCGTTGGAACGAGCCGCCGGTCAGAATAGAGAACAGCTCCCCTGCCCGTTTGAGCAATGGTGCCTGCTTTTCGCGCCTAAACCGCTCGATCGCCCACCTCAGGATGATGGTTGCGGAGCGAACGCGCGCATACTGCGCCGCCACCTCCTTCATCTCGGCCAAAGCCAGCTGACGATCACCAGCAGCTTTGGCCGCAGCGGCGTCGCCGCCGACGGCTTCGAACAAACGCTCAGCATCATTGCGACTCTGAATTGCGATCAGCTGGCGTTCCCTGGCATCTTTGAGTATTGCCTTCAGCGTTTGCTCCCGAGCCGTTGTTTGATCGAGATCGGCGCTGCGGCATTCCTCGGCGAGTTGTTCGACACCAAGCCCATCGCCATCAGCCTCAAGCGTGGTCCGCAAGCGCGATCGCTCATCCCTAAGCGCGCGTTGTAGATCGGACTGAAGAATAGCCGCTCGCAATCTGTCGATCGAATCGACGGCTGCGGCCCTCTTGAGGCGATCTATTACCGCCTCGGCGTCCGTCCTGGACTTGTCGCATTCTTCCAATTTCTTCTGCAGGCCCTGCATCGCCTCAGCTTTTTCGTCGCGGGACACGACAGTCTGCCTCGCCGCATTCAATTGCGCATGGAGTTGGAGGATTGCTTCATCTGCATTCTGCCCGGAAAACCGCGGCGCGATCGCATTTACGAGCTTTTCGACATCATCGGTAAACGCCGTGATGTCCCGCTCGATCTTTCCAATGCGCTCGTGCTTCAAATCCGCGATCTTGGCAGACGTCTCCCGCATCTGATCGATTGCTTCGATTTGCGCTTGAATGGTCTCAAGCGGGGCTTCGGGTAACAGATTGATACCCCTCAGGGCCTCCCTCCATTGCGCATTCCAGACATCACGCTCTTTCGCAGCGTTTTCAACAGCCACGCGCCTGCGTTCGACTTCTGTTGCGACCTTCCGTTGCTCTAGCGCGAGTTCATTCCTCTTTTGTGTGTTGCCCTCCTCCATACGGAGGCGCGCTTCGGCAGCCGCAAGAATTCCGTTCAGCGGCAGACTATCTGCCGAGGCTGCGATTGCCGTGTCCGCCATCAAGCTGGCGAGCTGTTGCTTGGCTTTTGCAATTTGCTGCTGGAGCGAGGACTCTGCATGAAGCGCGGCGTCACGCTTGGCGATTTGATCGAGCACGCCAGCCCTTGCATCGAGCCAATCCAGCATTTCGTCCGGAGAACGCGGGTTATCGGTAACCTGTTTCCACAGGATCGCCCAGGCCTCGGCCAATGCCTTCTGCTCTTCGGCTAACGAAAACAGCTCCTGCTTGGCGGATTCAAGGACGTCTTGCTCTTCAGCGATTTGCCGCGCCAGCACCATGGCCGCAGCCGTCGACTGCGCATTCTGAAAACGACGGTCCGCCGCGGCGTCGGCGTCTTCGATGGCCTTCACATACGCATTGAGCAGCGGCTCGCCGCTTGTAAAAGCGAGCTCCTCCGATTCTGGCACCATGATCTTGTCGACATGTCTGCGCCTGATGATAGACCATCCGGCATCCCGCCGTTCGCGCAGTTTCTTCAACTCCTCAACGCCGACAATTCTTTCATCTGACACAAGACGAGCATAAGACTTTAGATTGTTTTCGACTGTACGGGTCAGCTCACGCGTCACAGCTTGCTGGCGCTGAATACGCGCCTGAAGCTCGCGGGCAGCATCGCGATGCACCCTTACCGCCTCTTCCGCCGGACTTTTCAACGCCTGCAAACTCGTTTCACTCACGATAGGCGGATTCATATCAGCCATTTGCCGCTGACATGATCTATCGGCATCCTGATGCTCTTGATGGATACTCAGAAGACGCGCATCGAGATCGCCAAAAGCACGAATGGACTCGACGACCCCAGCCAGCGCCGAAAGGTCTTTCTGCGCTCCGAGCGTTTCAATCCGTGCCTGGATATCAGCGAGTTTCTCGCTGGCGCCCTCTAGCGCTGCTTCAGCGCTATCAACGGCGGCAAATCGGCTGCCACGCGATGTCAACAGTCCGCGGACTGCTGCAACCTTGGCCCGCGGCGGAATTCTCTCGACCAGGTCGGCGACGGGACCTGTCCAACCCAATTCAATCGCCGCGCGCTTCAGGCCTTCTTCCGCTGCGGCGAGTTCGGCCCGCCGCTTCGGTAAGTCCGTCCGGCCCGAAGAGAGCTGTATGCTGCGGTTCGAGAGGCGTTCAATCTCCGTTTGGTGGAGCAGAACGCTATCGTCAACCACAAGTCCGGAAATTTCCGCGCCGATTGTTGCAATCTGTTCGCGGAATGCGCTTATGCGCACTTCTGCAGCAGCGTTATCGCCCGAGGCCTCCTCAAATTGCCTAGCCGCGTCGGGAGGTAATTCGACCACCGCGCCGAGGTCCACTATCTCGGTTTCAATCTCTTGAAGCCGACGCACACCGCGATATACGCGCCGGACTCGAGAAATCTTTGCAAGTTCGGAAACTTGCTCTTCGATTTCCTTCTCGATCTGATTGCAAAGGCCGCGCGCCTCTTCAAGGGCGGATTTCAATTCCTGCCATTTGCTTGCGCTCACCATGTGTTGACGCAACGCCGCATCAGCCTCTTTAAGGCGGTCTTCCGCTTGGTAGTATTTTCGGTGTCCCGCCTTGCGGCTGGCCCAGAGCCCATCCGCCTCTGCCTGCATCGCACCCAACCGATCGCGGAGACCTGACACACCGGCCCCTGCGGCGAACAATGCCGCGCCGATATCATCCTTGGCCTGGGTGATATCCCGTCCGCCAGCCCGCAGGCGCTCATGGTCAAGACAGAACATCCGGCAGAAAAACGCGCGGTCCATCCCGCCGAGCAAAGGAGCAAGCAGGCCATCGCCAGCCGCAATCGGCAGATCGTCCGGGCCGAGAAGCGTGTCCTTGTTGCCCTTGCGACGCCGGACCGAAAGCAGCGCGCCGTCGCGTTCTAGGGCGGCGCCGATGCGCAGCGCCGCATTCTCATGCAGGAAATTACGGGATGATTGCCCGGGAATACCGAAGAGCAGATCTTCAATCGCCGACATCGTCGTCGACTTTCCAGCCTCATTCTCGCCATACACGATATGAAAGTCAGGTTCGCCTGACGGAAAATGAAGCGTCGTGCCGGTGAAATGTCCGTAACGGATCAGGTCAAGAGAACGAATACGCACGGATCAACGCCTTTCCGCGGTCAGACGTGCGCTCAGATATTCGCCAGCCTGCTCAATCACAACCGAGTATTGTTTCGCGATCACCGCTTCGAGAAGACAATCGTCAATATCAAGTGCCGCGTCGTGAGGAAGCCTGCGGACAAGGTCGCCCAGATCGTTCGCGATTTCTGCCTGGAGATCGGAATCCCCCGCAGCCTGAGCTAGCAGGACTTTGAGATCGTTGATCGCGCTGCCCGCTGACTGGATAGAAACTGCCGTCGCAGGCACGGTCGCATTGATCACACGTTCGATCCATGCAACCTCTTCGCCAAGAGCCAGTGCTGCGGCTCTCGCTTCAGCCAACAATTGCGGCGCAGACGCCATCAGTTCGGCGTGAAGAGCCGTCGGGCCACTTAGTTTGATGCGACAAGCCAGCAGTCGGCCTTCTGCGTTCTTGGCCGCCTCGTCGATCGAACGTTTGATTTGATCTACAACATCCCCGAACCGCGCGCTACCACTGACCGGTACATCGACATGCATCCACCGCACGACATCCGTTTGGAGCAGCTCAACGCCTTCGATCGCTCCGTCTTGGACCGTAACGAGCTGCGCCGATTTCGGGCCGGCTTCGCGGATGTGGCGCCCCTGTAGATTGCCGCAAAACACCACGTGCGGATTTTGATGCAGTACGCCGCCCTGATGCACGTGCGCGAGCGCCCAATAGTCGTACCCCTTGTTAACCAACTCTTCGAGCGTGCAAGGGGCGTAGTTCTCGTGAGAACCACCCATTCCGCCGAGTGCAGTATGCAGCACGCCGATGTTGAAATAGCCTTTGATCGGCGCGGGATAGGCTGCTGCCAGATTTTCCGTCGTCGCCTGCAGGCGGAAGCTTTGACCGTGAAGGGCGACGCGGCAATCATCGAGCTTGAAAGTTTGGGGCTTTCGATAGCTAAACACCTCAACATTGTCAGGAAGCGTCAGCCGCTTCGTGATTTGGCTTTCGGCGTCATGATTGCCGTGCAACACGAAGGCGGGGATTTTCGCCCCCCGCAAACGACCCATCTGCCGAACGAAAAACAGGCCGGTGTGAAAATCGCGCCAATCGCCGTCGTAGAGGTCTCCGGCGATGACCACGAAAGCCGCCTGTCTATCGATCGCCTGAGTAATGAGGTCCTCAAAGGCAGTTCGGGTCGCCGTTCGAATGCGCTCGGCCGCTGGCCCCTCCTGTCCGCTCAGGCCTCTCAGGGGGCTGTCCAGATGTATGTCGCCGGTATGGATAAATTGGAAAGTGCTCACAACAGGACTCGCTTAATTCCAATCAGAACAAACTAGTAAAATCCTTTTATCGCAATCTTGAGCGGAGCGTTGTCACCAAGTATCCGCAAACGCGGAAAGGGATTGTCGATGAGGACTCGAAGGGGCCGCCGAATTTGAGGGCGACGCGAAGATTCGGTGGCACGTTTAACATGAGTATCGCGTTATCCATGTTGCGGACAGCGTGTCTTCGGTAACGGTTCGGACAAGGTCTTATCTGAGCTAGCTCCCCAGTCCTGCGAGCCGCTTTCCTAGCGACCTCGCGTCGAAATTCTCGCAAATGCGGCGATCGGCTGGGAACACACACCGTGCCGCAACCGCGGTTTATCCGCCCAGGACCTTCGTCAGATGACGACTTTGGTTGTCAGACCGGCCCAAGACAGGCCGCTGCGACATCGACTTCGTAGTCGATACTGCCGCCTCGTCGCAACGTAAGACGCCGCCATAATGGTAAAGAGGCTCTTCACTGCGGAAGGCAGCAATCCTGCCGCGCGATGGAATTATCGCTAAAAACATGGAGCGCCGCCGTGGCCGGAGAGTAGTCGCGGGCCTTGTGGTAACCAATGCAATAGGATCGCACTGCTTTTCGGCCCCTTAGAAATCGACCCGATTACAGCCGATTCGTTGTCGTAGCCAAACGGGGCTCCGAGCTTGTGCAGTGGAAGTGCAAGCGCGAAAACGAACCCACAATTCACGCGGCTCGTTCAAAGAATCGGAGCTATCGCTTTGGAGACGACCAACTTTGGTCACTCTCACGGAACCCGATCGCAGCGAGCCGAATTGCCGAGGTACCCGATCACTTCCAGTTGTCGCTCCTCGGAGAGACTTAAAGCCTTCGCGACGATCCCCCAACTTCATCTTCTGCAACTCCGGAGTCAGAAACTCTGGTACGGAGCATCCGAAGCAGCCTCGCTGCTCGGCATCGATCGAAAGCTGCTGCTGCGTGAGCTCATTCGGCTTGAGTCTTGATCTGGACCCGGGCCCGTCGGCCGGACACCGTCCAGAACGGAAACTTACCTCGTCACGAAGAGGAAAATTCGTCAATTTCTGCCAGGCACCGCAGATATCAAGCGAATTTCATCATTTCGCGCTGGAGTTCATCGAAGAAATCAACTGCATCGATGTACCCATGCGGTACTGCAGGTACGCCATCGCCGCCAATGATCACGCTAATACCAATTTGGGATTTATCGATATCAGATTGGAATGGATGCGCGTGCAGGCCGATCGCGAGTGAGCGCCCCTTGTTTTCAGGCGGTGATGTGCGACTCGAAGAAGTCGAACAGCGCGATACAATCGAAAAGGGGTCGCCCTTTAGCGACCCCTTTGCCGGTTGCAATCGACTTCGGGATGAAATTCCAGCCCCGGCGAGGGTCAAATTATCGGTATCTAAATGCCAAGTGAACTCCGTACAATTACGGTGCGGTCGCGCTGTAAGAATTCCTCCGCGCACGAAGGAATCCGCGTGCGTCACTCCTCGGTAGCGCGCTCAACCTTTCCACTGACGCCAAATGGACGGGACACCTATAGCAAGTGCCCCACCTCACCAGGGCTGGGCGTCCTGGATTGTTTAAGCCTTTAAGCGCGACTGCGATCCATATCGCGCGAAGGCGTGCAGCTCGATATCCGTAAACGGCTCGCCTAACGCGATCAGAGGCCGGTGATCCGGCCGCGGGTACAGAAGCGATCGCGCGTCAGCGGCCGGATCAGAGATCAGCTGGTAGCGCGCGAAGACCTCAGCACATTGGGCGGCGTTCTCTCGGGGAGCGGCGGGCCTGTTCGCGCGTCAGCGCTGATCGGACGATGATCCGCTACAGCTTCAGCCGCCCTCCAGACACGCCTCGGCCCGGTCGATTGCGCGATCGCGCCAACGATGGGCTGCATTTCGGATACCGCCGGCCGTTCGACTTGCTGCGGCGGGAGGCTCAACCGGATCTACCGGGTTTGCCGGGAGGATGGCTCACTGTCCGCAAGCGACGAGCCCCCGATATGCTGATGAAGGTCAGCCCAGTGCTCGCTGGTCGCTGGACTTCGTCCACGACCAGTTCGCCAACACGCAGCGCTTCCGCATCCTCGACATCGTCGATGACGTGACTAAGGAATGTCTGGCGCCATTCCGGATACATCGATCTCGGGACGGCGCGTCGCCCGCGAACTGACGGCGATCGTCGCACGACGCGGCAAGCCAGGACTGATCGTGTCTGACCATGGCGCCGAGTTCACCGGCAACGCCATGCTGGCCTGGAGCAAGGACCGGTTATCGACTGGCACTTCATCGCGCCAGGAAAGCCAATGCAGAATGGTTTCATGGACAGCTTCAATGGTGGGATGCGCGATGAGCTGCTCAACGAACCTCTTTTTCGATCTCAATGATGCCCGTCAAGAACGTCCGGGCTTGTGGGCGCTGGAAAATTCATGCTGGGAAAAATCGCAATGTCGGTACCCCTGTGGTCCATTGAACGTAAGGTCATATGTCCGCCGCTGCATGGTCCATATCTTCCGACACCGCCTTGCTGGCGAGCTTCTCCGGTCCGGCGCGACTTTGTCAGAGATCGGCCAACTCCGAAGCGAGAGCCATGTCGTAAGCGGCATCTTTGACGAGGTAGAAATCCAAAGACTCGCACACTGACCCTGCCGCCGCTGGTACGCATCCAATGACCACTGCGCGATTCGCAACGCGAGCGGGCCAAGCGTTTGGAGACAAGGATTTGGAGACAACTACCAGCATGAGGCGCGGCGGCTTGCCGAGTTCGTCTCTTTGATGGCGAAGAAGGCTACGACCATCAGCACGAAGCTCGCCGTAGCCTGGCGTCTGCCACTCGATCGGCACGCATCATAGCCTTGCGATTAACCGCCGTTTGCGGTTTCGCGCGCCACGTCGCGAATATCGTGCCGGGAGCAGACATCTTGCTATCCTGCGCGCCGCGCCAAGCTACATAAGCGATGCGGAAGATCGGGGCCTACTGGGTGAAATCTTTGTTGTCGATTTCGAGCAGCGCCTCGAGTGCGATAATCGTATCCTTGTGCGGAAAATCGTCGGGCACCTCCCCCCGGAAGCCTTGAGCGCAGTGCAGCCACGTTTTCCGGCGGTGAGGCAGGCGGGCTCGGCTTTCTCGCCACATGCGTCTATTCCTAGGGCGATGGGGCTGCTGCGCCTTCCGGCGCTGGCTCCGCTTGCTTCAGGCGCTCTAGGTAGCCGCGTGCGCGCGAAATCACCGCCTCGACCACTGTGTCCAGGACGGGATCGCCGCCGGCAGGCATGGCTTCGACCGCGGCCTTGGCCGCCATTGCATGTTGCGTCACGGCCTGAGCAATCTCGGAGACGCGCCGGATCGTCTGCGCTGGAGAGAGCTTGCAGTCGGTGGCGAAGCGCTCCCAGTGGTTGCGTCCGAGCTGGTCAGCCTGCTTCTGCCCGCCGATCTTCTGCGCCATGTTGCGGGTGATCTTCGGATATGGCGCCGCACAGACGATATCGTAGCCTGGCGCCATGGCGGCGCCGCGCGCCGATAGCATCAACGAGTAATTTTTGGCGTGAGAATCCGTGTTCCAAACCATCGGATTGAAGATTGCAAGATCGACGAAGCGGGCGGTCTCCTGTGCTGTCATGTGGCGCTGGGTCACGCCGACCATGTCGGCCAATGATGGTCCTTTTAGGCCTCTATCGTTGTTCTGGTATTTGGCAGCTGGCGGTCGGCCCAGGGCTTGGCAGAAGTCCTCCTGATGCAGCCGCCGCCATCTCTTGCCCTCATGACGCCGGTCATAGCGCTCAACCAGCAGGTAGGTACGTTCGCCTGCCGTCCCGGTCGTCACCTTCGGCGTCGGGATTCCGATCATGCGCGCGAGCGTCAGGCAGAATGCCTCGTTCTGGACGGCGCCAGGCAAGCGCTCGCCATCGGGCTTGATGATGTGGGTCGATGGCGCGCCGTCGATCGGTATGTACAGGGTGTCGCCATCCAGAGCGACGGCGAGCTTCGTCTGCACACCGGCAAGCGACATCGACACGCCATCTTCGCCGACGAGGAAGGGCTTGTGGGGTAGCTCATTGAGGATGCGCTCGAGGGAGGCCTTGTCGGGGATCTCTCGCCATTTGCCGGCGATCAGCCCGGTGCCAGGCTGTCCGACGGAGAGCGCGCCGGCGGTGTCGCGGCCCATCTCGGCAAGAAGACCGATGACATCGGCCGGCGACTTGCCGAGCATATGACCTACGGTCCCGAGAGTTGCGTTCTCCGGCAGCAGATTTGCCGCCCATGGCAGAATTACCGAGGCATCGTACGACGCCCGCGAGAGCGGCATGGTGAGCGACACAGGGAAGGCGCCGGTCAGCCCGCGCCAGGATTCGGCATAGGTGAAGCCTGACGCTTCGTCGGCGGCCGTGATCCAGCCGACCTCTCGCGTCTCAAAGTAGACCGGAAGACGGTCCATGAGGCTCCTCCTCGTCGCTGTCGGGAATGTCCGGTGTCTCGGAAGTGTTCGCGCGGCGGGCTTGGGCATCCCTGAGAACATCCTCGATGCGCAGCCCGAGCACGTTTGCCACGTGCAGGCTGCGCCCGAGCTGACAGGTGCTTTTTCCGGCCTCGAGGTCGACGATGAAGCGCTTTCCTGTCCCGCTCACCATGGCCAGCTCGTCCTGCCGGAGGCCCTGGCGTTTGCGTTCTTTCTGGATGAGGCGACCGAATGCTGCAGCGAACTCGGCGGCTTGGCGGGCGACACCGGTCTCGCCAGGAGCCTCGTTTCCGCCCGAGGGGGGAGTGCCGTTTGGAGGCTTGTTCATAGCTCTCTCGTTATAAGTTACCGAACGGGAACTTTATGGGTTGAAACAGCAAATGTCCAGGAAAAAGTTACCGATCAGGAACTTTTGTTACCATTCCAATGGAAAGAAAGGATAAAGTTACCGGGCGGGAACATTTACCTCAAGCCAACGGTGAGCGGCCCAAAAAGTTACCGGTCGGGAATTCTGCTCCCCGAGCACTGGGTTCCTTGAAAAGGAGAATCGAGACGACCGGCGGGAAAATCCGCGCTAATCTCCGTCGAGCGAAGCATGTTCCTTAGCGTCCGCTCGGTGTCGAGCGGCGCTGCCGGCCCCACAACGATCTCGGCGATGTTGTAGGCGGCGGCAGCTCATCGTGATCGGGACGCCGGTTTGATCTTGCCACAAGCTGACAATTGCATTGCGCGACCGCGCTGCCCGCCATGGCGTTGGGACCCCGGCTAAGGCCGAGGTCGGCATCACCGAGGACAAGATCAAGTGTCGATCGGCAAGACGATCATCGCTGCGCGTTTATGGAGACGGCACCAACTGACAGCTTACCCTCAGCAAAATCAGCTGCCGCTGTGGCGTGCAGCCTCGCCGAATCGAACACCGGTAATTCTGAATGTTCCGGGCCGATGAGAAGCCCAATCTCCGTGCAGCCGAGGATAACGGCGTCGGCGCCCCGTGTACGACCGCGCGCGATCATGTCGATAACTTCCTGGCGCGACAGATCAGAAACAGTGCCGCAGCACAGGTCATCGAAGATGACATTGTGGATCCGGCTCCGCTCGCCCTCCCCCGGTATGACAGGTGAAAGGCCGAAGCGCTGCCGCAGGCGATCACAATAGAACGGCTGCTCCATCGTATAGCGCGTCGCAAGCAACAGTGGTCGCTTGAAGGAAGCAGCGAGAAGAGCCGCAGCGGTCACATCGACGATGTGGATGAGCGGCACACTCAGCTCGGCAGCAACAATGTCGGCAATCACATGCATCGTATTGGTGCAGATCAGGATGCAGCTGGCGCCCGCGTCAACCAACTGCCGGGCTATCCTCGTTAAATAAGCCGCGGCTTGCTTCCAATCTCCTGCGTTCTGAAGGGTGACGATATAGCCGAAGTCAACCGAGCGCAGCAAGATGTCTGCCGAGGCGAGACCGCCGCGGCGCTGACGGACGATTTCATTGATTTCCTTGTAATAGATGGCCGTGCTTTCCCAGCTCATCCCTCCGATCAGCCCAATCGTCCGCTGCACTTTGAGATCTCCACTTCATTGCGAAGGTGGCACAGGTTTACCGCGCTTTCGGCGGCAAAATCTCGGCGTTGTTGCAAAGCCGCCTGGATGCATAAGTGTATTCCAGAGCCAGCCGGCGTGCACGTTCGATGAGATTTGCGGCAGTGCTGTGCCCCCCATCGATGTTCTCAAAGTAAAAATAAGATTGGCCGAGCGCAGCGAGCTTCGCGGCGGCCTTACGGCCGTGCGCAGGATGCACGCGGTCGTCCTTGGTGGAGGTAAAAATGAAAGGCTCCGGGTAGGTCTTGCCCGGTACCAGCATTTGGTACGGCGAGTAGGCTTCGATCCACTCTCGTTGTTCGGGAATGGCCGGGTCGCCATACTCGGCGGTCCAGGACGCGCCCGCGCCCAAGTAGGTGAATCGAAGCATGTCGAACAGCGGCGCCCCTATGATCGCCGCGTTGAAAAGCTCGGGGCGCTGGGTTATTGCGGCGCCAACCAGCAGGCCCCCTTGGCTGCCGCCGATCACGCCGAGCCGGTGCGGACTTGTGACTTTCCGACGGATCAGATCGTCGGCGACCGCGATAAAATCATCCCATGTCTTTTGCTTCGTTGCTCCCTGGCCAGCCCGGTGCCATAGTGGACCGAACTCGCCGCCTCCCCGCAGGTTGGCAACGACGTACGCATTGCCCTGTTCGAGCCATAGCCGACCCAAAGCTCCTCCATAGGAGGGGAGAAGCGGAATCTGAAACCCGCCATAACCATAGAGAAGCGTCGGGGTCGAGCCGTCAAATCTGGCGCTCCTGGGCCGCACCAGAAAGTACGGGATCCGCGTGCCATCGCGCGAAGTCGCCTCGAGCTGCTCCACGACATGCTTCGATGCGTCGAACGTCGCAGGTGCCGTCTTCAAAAGCTCGAGCCGTTTGCTTTCGACATCAAAGTACCAAAGCGATGTTGGCGTGAGATAGTTAGAGACGGTAAATGTCGTTTCATCGTTTTGCGCGGAAGTGGCTGATAGGCTTACGGTCGCATTCTTCGGCAGCGGGACTGGTGTGGCAAGCCAGGCACCTTGATCGTACCTGTAGACGAACGCCTTGCTTTGAAGGTTATCAAGAATGGTCAGGACCAGGAAATTCCTGGTGCTGCCAAATCCGCTGAGTGCCTGCCGGCAGTTCGGCTGGAAAACGACAGAGGGTTTCGCACGCAGCGGATGCTGCTTCCATTCGGCCAAATCATACGAGATCATTGAGCCAGCCTTGAAGCTGGTATCGCCGGAGCGGATCCAGTCTTCGTCCAGTCTCACAAGCAGCCGGCCACTCGCGATGCCGACGATCAAGGCCTTCTTCGGCAGATCGAGCTCGATCGGCCCGGCGGGCCCGAACAGCACATACTGCCGCTCGAAGCCGTTGATTTGACGGACCACGCCGGTTACATCCATCCACCCTTCACCAAGCACAAACGGCAAGGTCCTGAAGTCGGTGTGCTGGCCGCGAAAGACTTCGCGCGCCTGATCGAGCGGCTGAGCGCGCTTGAGTTCCTTCAACACGAAAGGGAAGCCGGCCTCGGTCGCGGTCCCCTCGCCCCAATCACGTGCAACAAGGACGGTGTCACGATCAATCCAGCTGACGCTCTGCTTGCCCTCGGGCAGTTGGAATCCACCTGCAACAAAGCTTTTGGCTTCGCTGTCGAACTCGCGTATCGACACGGCGTCCTTGCCACCGTCGGAGAGTTTGACGAGGCAGCGCCGCCCAAGGCAGCTGCGACCCTTGTAGACCCAGTTCTTGTTCTCGGCGAGAGCGAGCGCGTCAATGTCCAGGATGGTCTCCCATCGGGGATCCTGGCCGCGGTAGCTCTCAAGCGTAGTGCGCCGCCAGATGCCGCGCACATGGCTCTCGTCTTGCCAGAAATTTTCGAGACCTTGCCGTTGCAGCGAAACGAACGGAATCCGGTCTTTTGCCTGGAGGATCGTCAGCGCGTCCCGGTAAAAGCGATCGTAGCGAGGATCCGATTGCAGCAAGCCGAGCGTCTTTTCGTTCTCGGCCTGTGCCCAGGCCAATGCGCGCGGTCCCTCGACCTCCTCGAGCCAGAGGAACGGATCGTCCACTGGAGTCGCACCAGACTGCCCATGGAGCAGCGCGACCGTGAAACACATCATCGAGAGCAACGCGGCGCGCAGAAGGGACTTCTTCATTTGGCTTATCCTCGGACCAGGCACGCAGGCCGAGCCCACAAGTTCTTGCGTGTGGGCGAAGGTAGCGAAATTCGTGTTGCGACCGTGCACGCGCTGTGTCGCGCCACTCGCAGCTCGATCTGTGCAAGCAGCATGCCGCCGACAAACAGCAGGTTTCCGCCGCATCGTGCCGCATCGCCATGCCAGTTTCCCGACATTGGCTCTGAAGTGACAATCAGGTGTCCGCCGAGTAACGTTTCGGCATCACCCTTTGAGGCCGCCGGTTCGACCGCGGAACCGCATCAGCAGTGCGAAATTGCGGCGGGGCTGCTTCTCGCTTGCGTTCGGACAGAGGGCGTGTGAGCTCTTAGCGGCCTGAGTGTTGGCGGCCTGATTTGCGAGCGGGCATCGTGCGACAAAGAAGAGCTCGTTTAGCAGTAGCCAAATCGCCGCCAGGAAAAGGCCGTGTTCATGGCACACCTGCGAACGCCGATTTGAGGATGTCGCAACACGACACTACCAGCTTAATTTCATTGGGACGCTGAAAGGCAACGTGAAGTGAGGGCCAATTTATCTATCTCCTCCAAGCGCAGGGATTTCGGGATGCGCTGTGCTTTTGCGCCTGAGATAAAGGACACGCGTACGCGATCCACCGGAGATAATTGCCGATCAATTCCATGTAACGGCACCACCCCAACGCGTGCCGTGTCGGGCCAGCCGCGCGCCTTTGTATGATGCTGACGAGTACTGGCGCGGGCGATCTCGCTCTACATCTGCGAATTCCGATTGAAGGCTTAGAAGTTAAGTGCCGGAGTGGGGATAAGGTTTTCCAGGCTTCCAGCTAGATCGCCGTTCTCATGACTTCCATCAGCCGATCCTGATAGTTCTGATCGACCGGGATTTTAGAGTTTGCGTGTTGGAGCGGTTCGTCGAACGTTGGGCGGAAGAAGCCCTTTCGGATACCCCGATGATCCTGATTGTAAGACCGCGCCGGGCCGGCGCGATCCGGTCCGCAAGACCGCCGCCCCCGACCGTAGAAAGGCCAAACGCCCAGCGCGCCGTCAAAGGCATCGCCCGACGGGGTGCGAGAACCCGCTTTGCAGAGAGCAGTTTCCGGAGGCGAGTCGGATCAGCCAACCCGGAGATCCTCAGCTGACATCTTACCCGAACGCCCGGCCTTGAGCTGATAACTTACCCGGGCCCCCTCTTCGAGAGTGGTGTAACCGGCTTTTTCGACGGCACTGATGTGCACGAAGACATCGGGACTTCCGTCCTCAGGCCTGATGAAGCCATAACCTTTGGTCGAGTTGAACCACTTCACAATACCCATTGCCACGGCAGCATCTCCATAGTGAACCGTTGTGATCTAGCGAAGAGTCTCCCGGCCATCAAGAGGGTCGGCAAGAGACGAGTCGCTGCGCTAGTCACGTGCTCGTTTTTCACCGCGTGGTCTAGCTGAGGCCGCATTGTGCAAGCGACTAAAGCGTCCTGACGTCGACGACAGTTCGCCTCAAGGCTTCTGCCCAGATGACGTTTGACCTTCGCCTCACTCGTCGTGCGCGACCGGCTTACAGAAGGCTTGCGGAGCCTCGAACATGCCGCGCTCATCCTGAGCCGGCGGATCGTTTTCATCGACGTTGAACAACAGGGCGGTCGTGAACTCCTTTGCGCAGCCTAGAGCAGGATTGTCAATCCGCGCATGCCTGTATTGAAGCTACCTGACGTGCTTTGAAGACGGCCCGCAGGGCTGCGCTTTGGCTGTTCGCCTTCGGATGTCAACCGCACGTCGAGTCCCATCGAACGAGCAGGGTCTGCCGAGACAATCCTGAATAAAGCGCATTTGGCAAGTTATCCGCTCGTCATGTTGTATTTGGGAAGCCAGCAAACCCGCTCGGCAACTGTGGAGCTTGTTCAAAACGGTAACTACTGACGAACTTCCTCGCGCCGCCGGCGGTTCATCAGCCTCTCGCCTTGGGTTCGATGAATTCAGCTGAGCACCGTGAAGAGGTTGAGATAACCGATGGTCTCTATTTGTCTGCTTCGATCAGCCCGTCCACCGACTTTACTCAGAACAAAGCCGCCTCGATGCATAGGTGTATTCAAGAGCCAGTTGACGCGCATCTTCCATGAGAATGGCCGCGGCGCTGTGTCCCCCGTCGATGTTCTCGTAATAGAAGTAAGGCTGGCCCAGCCCGGCGAGCTTCGCGGCAGCTTTGCGGCCATGCGTTGGATGCGCGCGGTCGTCCTTGGTGGAGGTAAGAATTAAGGGAGCAGGATAGGTGTTGCCCGCGACCAGCTTCTGGTAGGGCGAGTAGCGTTCGATCCACGCACGCTGCTCGGCAATGGCGGGATCACCGTACTCGCCGATCCAGGCGGTGCCGGCGCCCAGTTTGGTGTATCGAAGCATATCAAGCAGCGGCACCTGGATGATCGCCGCGTTGAAGAGCTCGGGACGTTCGGTGATTGCAGCGCCAACGAGCAGGCCGCCATGGCTGCCGCCAATGACTCCTAGCCGGCGTGGACTCGTGATCTTGCGGCGGATCAGGTCCTCTGCAACGGCAATGAAATCATCCCATGTCGTCTGCTTCGTTGCTCCCTGCGCCGCTTGGTGCCATTCTGGACCAAACTCGCCGCCCCCGCGCAGGTTCGCCACGACATAGGCATTGCCCTGTTCGAGCCAGAGCCGCCCGACCGGTCCCAGATAAGAGGGCAGAAGCGACTCCAGGACACCGCCATAGCCATAGAGAAGTGTCGGAATTGTGCCGTCAAACCTTGCGTTTTTCGGCCGTACCAGAGAATAGGGAATTGACGTGCCATCGCGCGAAGTGGCTTCGAGCTGCTCCACGACATGATTGGACGCATCGAGGGCAGCCGGTGTCGTCTTCAATTCCTTAAGGTTTTTGCTTTCGGCATCAAAATACCAGACTGAGGTTGGCTGAGATAGCTCGAGACGGTGAACATGGCCTGGTCCGCTTCATCGGAGATGCCTGACAGGCTGACATATGCATGTTCCGGTAGCGGGATCGACGCCGCCGACCAAGCTCCCCGATCGTACTTATAAACGAACGCTTTGCTCTGAACGTTCTCAAGGATCGTCAGTATCAACAAATTCTTTGTGGCGCCCCACCCGCTCAGGGCCTGGCGGGGCCCAGGTTGGAAAACAAGCGATGGTCTGGCGCGCAGCGGATCCTGTTTCCATTCGTTGAGGTCATACGAGATCAGCGATCCGGCGGTGAAGCTGATATCGCCCGGCGGCGTCCAATCTTCATCAAGCGTTACAAGCAGGCGACCACCCGCTAGGCCATTCATCGCGGCCTTCGTCGGCAGATTGAGCTTGACGGGTCCGTCGGGGCGAAAGACCACATACTCGAACTCAAAAGAGCTGATCGCGCGGCCCGCGCCGGTCGCATGAATATTGCCCTCGCTGTCACGAAGCACGAAGGGGGACGTCAGAACGTCGGTGGGCTCGCCACGAAACATCTCGCGAGCCTCACTGAGCGGCTGAGCGCGTTTGAGCTCCTTCACCACAAAGGGGTAGCCGGCTTGCGTCAAAGTCCCCTCACCGCACTCCCGTGCAACAAGGAGTGTGTCACCATCGACCCAGCTGACGTCTGCTTGCCCTCTGGGAGATAAAAGCCATCCGCAACGAAGGTTTTGGCGTCGCAGTCGAACTCTCATATGGACGCGGCATCCTTGCCGCCATCGGAAAGACTAATCAGGCAGAGGCGCTGTTCAGGCGGAAGGCAGTTCGCACCTTGAAAGACCCAGTTTCTTTTCTCGGCGACTGCCAAGGCGTCCACGTCGAGGATGGTCTCCCACGTTGGATCTTGACTACGATCGCTCTCAGGCGTGGTGCGCCGCCAGACGCCGCGTATGTGGTCCTCGTCTCGCCAGAAACTCTCCAAACCGCGCTCTTCCGATCGAACATCTGCGATTTGATCGTTGGACTGCAGGATGGAGAGCGCCTGTTCGTAGAAGCGCCGATAGTGAGGATCCGACTGGAGTACCCCGAGCGTCTTCTCGTTCTCGGCGCGAACCCAAGCCAACGCGCTTGGCCCTTCAATCTCCTCGAGCCAAAGGAATGGGTCATCAGTCACCGCCGCATCCGTTCGCTTGTGTGAAAGCGCCGTGCGCAGGCAATCGAAAGCAACGTGGCGCATAGGAGTGATTTCGTCAGGGACTTGCTCCGGCCGAGGTCGAGTGGCCACAGTCGCGGGCCCTGGCGCGTCAAGCAGAAGCGGCGGAAAGCACGCAAGCGCATGACGTAGCGCGGCTTACGCTGTGTCGCGCCCCCTTATTGCAAGCTGCGTGCCGGCTAAAGAGTCGTGAGTTTCAGCCGTTCGGAGCTGCACGACCCTGTTCGGTTGCCGACATTGCTTGCCAAGCGGACATCACAGCGGGTCGGCGAAGCGCCTGCCAGACAGCGCCAGCGTCAAAAACCGGGACGCAGCGATGCTGCTTTCCTCCGCATATGAGCTTGCGCCTTCTCGCTGGCGTCACCGGGCAGACTTGTCGACGGGCATCATCCCCACGAAGAGCAGCGCATTGATCAGAAGCCAGATCGACATCGGCAAGGGTGGTATGCATGGCGACCTCCTGGTCGTTGACTGCAAGCGTTGCCGATTTGGACGAGCTTTGTCCTCGCGAAACCCACAAGTCAAGCCGATAGCTCGGTTCGTTGACTGATTGTCGAGAGGATTGCGCTCGAGCGAAGAGAGTAAAAACGCCCTAGAAACGGGCTAGTTACGCTACGTCTTGAGATTGAGCCAACAATCAACAACAAGTACAAGCACCAGATCAGGTTCTTCGGCGCAACGGCGAAATGAAGCTGGGCATGAGCAGCAATTGAGGGAGCTACGGTCCAGCTTAAACGATCCTGATCCACCCGGCGGGGACCGACGCACGAGCCGTGATCCTCATCGAAGCCCTATTGCACAAACGAGATCAAGGGCGAGATTTTCGGTCGAGAACGCCCGCTCCGACCAGATCACCCGGGCTGGTTCAAGGCTAGTGCAACCCTCAGTGCGAACTGTTCCGTAACGGTGCTGTTGCGGCCCAGAACAAGCGCCGCTTTCCGGGCGGAACGATCAACGGGCAGCAGCGCGCCGGCTGCCGCCGCCACCACCCGCATCAGCGTCGTTTAGAGATACAACCTGAGTTGACTGCATCGCCCCCTTCTGATCATGGACCACTCGCATGATGTCTTGATTTCCTGCGGCCCTGCGCCGCGCGCAAGAACCGCGTCATCGCCCTGGATTGCTCCTCCGTCCTGCTATAGAAGCCTCATCCGCCGTGCTATGCTTTTCGCGGTCAGTCCTCGCTGGCACCGAACTCTTGTCCGTGATGACCATCGCGTGAAGCTGCCGGCGCCGGCAGATCCCAGAGTCTGTCCTGTGTATGCTTCAGTGGAGCCGCTAAAGCCACAAAGGCCAACTTCACGTCTGCATAGGCAGCCTCCTTCAAAGCGGCATCAGCGGGATCGATGTCGTTATAGGCGGTCAGCGCCGCGGCATAGTTTTGGTACAGGGGCATTTGAGCCTCGTTGGTCCATCCGAGACCGAGATGGTGGAACTGATCAGCCGGAACGGTGATGCGGCTCTTGTCCAGCTCCCGGAGGTAGTCCGCCGACCAGTCGTGGATGGTATAGGATTCGATCTTATCCATCATCGACCGCCAGCGCCTGACACGCTCCTCAAGCGGCATATTGGCCGCTTTCGAAATGGCGGCTGCGATTTCTTCGGGATGGTTTGGATCCACCAGCAGCGCCTCGTCCTCGTTGAAGTCTTCAGCCGCCCCAGCAAACTTCGATAGTACCAGAACGCCGGGATCCTTCGGATCTTGGGCAGCAACATATTCTTTCGCTACCAGATTCATGCCGTCCCGCAGCGGCGTGATGACACCTACATGTGCCGCGCGGTAAAGACGCGCGAGTGCAGCCTGGCTGAACGGGTCATTCGTGTAGTGGATCGGCCTCCACTCCTCTGTGCCATGCTCGGCATTGACATGGTTGATCGCATTCTCCACGTCCTCCTTGTACTTTCGATACTCGTCGACGTCGGCGCGCGAGGACGGCGCGATCTGCAACAGCGATATGCTGCCCGGCTCGACCGCCAATAGTTGGTTAAATGCTTCGACGCGTTTGTCGATACCTTTCGTGTAGTCTAGGCGGTCCACGCCGATCGCAAACCTCGCGCCCTCAAAGTTTTGCAATAATGACGAGATTTTTTCTTGCTCTGCGGGCGAGAGCTCTGCCGAAAGATACTCTGCGAACTGCCTGGGATCGATACCGATTGGGAATTTTTGAAGTCGCGACTGCCCACGTTCCGTGGTCACGACGCCATCCTTGCTCTCCAGCCCGAAATAGGTTCGCAGGCAGGCCGAGAAATTGTTCAGATCCCGGTTCGTCTGAAAGCCGAGCAGATCGTATTCCAGCATCGACTTCATCAGTTCGCGATGATTGGGTACTCGCTCTATCATGTCGGGCGTCGGCCACGGCGTGTGCAGAAAGAAGCCGGTCGGCCGCTCGATGCCGAGCTTTTGCAGATCGCCCCCGAGCGGGAGCAAGTGATAATCATGCACCCAGAATGCGTCCCGATCCCGCAAGTCGAACGCCGCACGCGCGATGAAGTTGTTCATCTGTCGATAGCTGTCGTATCCCTCTTCCGCGCGCGACATCCGGTCGGACAGGGAGTGTAATACCGGCCACAAGGTTGAATTCGAATAATCTCGATAGTAGCCGCGATGGTGCGCGGCCGGAAGATCGAGTTCGGCCACATGGCCTTCGCCAGCCTTCACGAGTGGCAGGGGCCGCTCAGTCCCGTCGCCGATTCTCCGAGGAGAACATCCAGACCGCGCCGGAACGTTCGACGACCGACTCGAGGGCTGCGGCAAGTCCGCCGGTCTGGGGTTTATTGGGGTCGAACGGCGCGCCGCGGTTCGAAATCACGACCAGCTTCATGTCGGGTTGCTGGTTTACCGAGCGATGCTCCGCGTCGCCCGAGGCAACAGCATGAGAAGGACCTGCACCTCCTTCTTGCTCCTGCTCCAACGGTATCTCGTCGAGGTGCAGGGCGAAGGCCGCTTGGGCTGAGGTTTCATCTTCCTGGGTTGCGCCTGATGTACCGCCGGAATCCACCGTTGCGGTATCGAGCGCGTCATGGATTCGAACCATCTCGTAACTCCCTTTGGCCGCAACTTTCCACTACGCTAGGATGCCGGGTCTAGCTTTCCGAAAGCTGACCGGTCGCCGAGCTAGATAGCAGGATCGAAGGTTCTGGATGACCAGCACCGCGCATCACTCTCCAGCCGCCCCCCGCTAATCAGACGCACTTTGTGCGGCCAGCCACGGTGCTGATGACAAGATTTGCGTGGTCAAGTGGTCGATCCTTCGAAGTGTCCTTGGACGTTCTTCCGCTCATCGCAGGAATGGTGGTGCGCATGGCCATTCATGTGCAGCTGTGGAGCGCACCAGATGCCCTCGTCCCGTGGCACTCTTTCGCATAGGAGTCATCTCCACATCGCCTACGGTGCCAGCTTGGTGCTGCTGAGAATCCGATCATCATGTTGGGGCATCGCAAAGAAAGGTCGCAAGTGCGGCATCGCGCCTGGTCGTGATCTACAGCTAACGCAGAGGTGAACCGCACGATCGTCGTCGGTGCAACAATTGGTTGCCGTGCGACGGACAGATGGCGATCATTAACCGGCGGCCTCGCCGCCTGCTGCCGGACAGCCTGCGCCGCTATGGCAGTTGTTGCCAGTTCTCGACACCGGCGACGGCTTCCTGGTCGACGTTGCGGGTTGTTGCCCAGGCGGATTCGGATTGCGAAGCCGGCTGGGCGGCAGCTTCGAATTCCGGAAACAGCCGAACTACGTTCGAGAGGTCAGTTGTCGGGCTTAACGGCCTAAGCGTGTGTCTTTGAGCACGTGCTCCTCCAGTGGGAGCACATCGCACGACAAGGTTGAGATAAATGGTCGGGTTCAGATCACTCGAATTCCGGGCACTTGCCAGGAAAACGCACGAAGTATGGCACTAGCCATTGCCGCGCGAATAGCTCGGCCGGCGTCTGCCGGCGAAAAGACTGGGCAAATTGATCGATTGCTTCGGCTTCGTCCGAAGAAGGGATACACCACCTTTGACCGGAGCGCGAACGCCGAGGACTTTTCAAGACCATGAACCTGCTACAATTTTCAGCGACAACCCTCAGCACGATGATCGTTCCAGCGCCGGACTATATAATGAGGTCCCGTGCTGGGCAGGACTACACCGACTAGCTTCTTGTTTAGCCAGTGGAAAGCGTGTCCTACAGGTGACAGCGGCACGTCGCGACGACCTCAGATGCTATGCTCCGAAATCAACACCAGCGAAGATCTGCTGATCGCGGAGTGCACCTTCACAAAGGAGAGCCCGGCGTGAGTAATTTTGATCCAGCTTAGCCTCGCCGTCCAGCAACTTGGGAACCGCGCTATTCGTTCCAGGGGCACTGGCGGATGGCCCGAAGTTCTTCCCACGCGGCGGCGGAAGCGTGAATTGAGAAATCGATTATTTGGAAAACCGGCAATCTCACTTTTTGCTTAAGTTTAGTTTGGTTGTGAACGCGCTGGTTCCTATAGCTATACCTATCACGCACACAAAATATCCGAGAGTTGCCTTCATTGTCGTCGGCTCGCCAAACACAACGTACGCCCAGGCCGCCGTAATCACGGGAGTAAGATAGATCAGCGTTGCAACTTCACTCGCCGCATTTTCCCGTAGGCAGAACCAGTAAAGTCCATAACCCACGGCGGTTGAGATAATTACGAACCACAGGACGACAGTGGCAAATTGCGCCGTCATGTGAGGAGCGAGTCTTCCATCCAGAACGGCGAAGGGGAGCATACAAAGCGCTGAGACCGCGCTTTGTACTGCTAATGCAGGAAAAATGGACATAGAGTTGGAACTCAGCTTTGAAATAAGCGTCGCCAACACCAGACATAGACTAGCTGCTACCGCCAATCCATACGCCGAAAGCGGGGCATGCCCTGTTGGCCCTCCCGTTGCAAGTGCTACGCCTGCAAGAGCAATCAAGGACCCCAGCCACTTTCTGGCAGAAATCTTCTCGCCTAATACAGGCCCAGCGCAAATTGTCGTTGCAAGAGGCTGCAATGCACTTATCAATGCTGCCGTTCCAGGAGGCAGGCCTGTTGCGACGGCCTTTACTGCAAAGGTGGTGGAGCAGAACATTGCTAAGAAGCCAAGACAGCTTTGGTTCGCAACGTCGCGGAGCGCCACCCCTCGGATCAATGTCAAGCCCAGCCATGGAGAGAATATGACTGCAGCTATTGCGAACCTCCAGAAGAGGACCAGGTAAACCGATTCTCCGCCATTGATCATCCGTGCACCGATGAAACCTGAGCTCCAGGCCAAAACAAGCCCGGCCTGTACAAGAACCTTCTTGACACTTTTCACGCCTGGAATCCTCCCAGCGATAGTTTTGTTGTTAAATGATCGCTCAGGATCGGCTATGTTGGCGAAACGATTGGAAAAGCCAGCGAACATCTCGGCGCCCATAAGTCCGCGTAAGCATGGTTGCGTTCGCAGGTCGCGTTCGTCATCGGCGTGGGAACCACGTCAAGAACATACGAGCTTCAGTGCCGCTCCGCGAGCATTCCAACGCATCAACATTTGTAGTGTCCTCGGCTGAAAGCATGTTTCGCGGCTAGGCTCGCCTACCTCGCTGGAACTAATGTGGACTCACGATCTCGTGTCGGATCATCGCGTCTAGTTGGAAGGCTTCCGGCGGACATGCCGAAAGCCTTCTTGGGTGTTTAACGCTGATCTATGGAGCCGTTACTTTTCTCCTTTCCCTAGTTCGCAAGATCTACCAGTTGCGCTGAGCGCGCAGCAGCAACGTCAGTCTATTCTGATCCTTGAGTTCGTACACAGTACCCGGCTTAGCGATATTGGCTTGCTGCGGCAGCGTCACAGTGCTTCCGCTCGCGTACTTCTGGTCGAGCACCATGTAGGAGAGTTCAGCCGAGAAAGTCAGATTCCTGACGGGAGTCCAACGCGTAACTGTACCAAGAACGGCATAGTTGAAATCGGGATTACAGCCGGAACCGCCGCTTGACAACGCGAGGGACGTGACGAACGTGCCACAGACGTAGCCCTTGGCCGTGTTGTTGTACCGCACAGCCGTCCACGCACCGTAGATGGCACTACTCCAATGAGGATCCCAATTGTGGGTGTACGCGCCGTTAAAGCCGTAGCTCGTGGTCAACTCCTGGCCGGCGCCAGTTATGAACACAGAGTCAGAGATGCCAGCAAGCCCGATGCTTTGGTAGGCTCCCGAAAGTCCGGTGCCACCATACATCGCGTAGGTGGTCGACTTATAGCTATCGAAGTTGTAGCGGCTCGCGCCGCTCGTATACACGCCTTGGATGTTGACGGTGTCACCCGGCCCCGTCGGGACGTTCTTGATGGACAATGCCAACTGACCGGCCCAGCCCCACTTGTCACTCGGATTGCCGGTGACTTCGGATGCGCCATAATATGCAGCATGGTTGTCATGTGCAGCAACCGACGCCTGAAAGAGGCCCCAAGCCTGGTCAACGCGCACCATACCGACAAGGTCTGGTGTGCGCGAACCGCCGATGTCGTTGGCACCGTATGCGCCGACGGCTAGACCGCTGGCTGTCGCACCACTCACGTTCCAGACATTGCTCGTGTAATTGGCGACTTGATCCTGGACTGAGAACGAAGCCGTGACTCCTTGACCGAGGTCAGCGGTGTAAGTGAACTGGTTCACGGGCTCCCAGCCGCCGCCGCCAGGCAGTTCGATGTTGTTTCCGGGATATCCCGTCCAAGGCGAGCTGAACTGCGAAGCCGCCTTGCCGAAAGTGAACCCAGCGAACTGGATAAAGGCGTCGTAGACACCAAGGGAACCAGCGCCAACCGCAGAACCGAGTGACGACGTATACGCTGTCGAACCATTCACGCCAGTTGTACCCACGCCGGCATAGGTACCTGTGGTCCAGGTAAAGGCGCCATCGAAGAAGGTGCGCACTACACCATACTCGGTCGCAGTGCGTGTATCGATAGAAAGATATTCGCGAGAACGTGTACTGTAATAGTCCGTCAGGCGATTACGAGCCCCAGGGACGCCGCTGCTGGGCATGTCATAGTGGCCGCTCGTGTTCAGTGTGGTTTCAACGCGCAGATACCCGCCCAATTTGATGCACGTATCGGTGCCGGGAATGTAATAGAAGCCGGCCCCATACAACGAGCAAATCTTCACGTACTCGATTGGCCTGGCCTTCCAGGGAAGATCGGTTGCATGCGCCTCGACCACGGCGATCAGACCGACCGCCGAACCGAACAAAAACTTCTCCACGAACTTCATAACTGGCCTCTAAACTGTACCATCTCAAAGGCGGCCAGCAAGGCGCACCGAAGAGACCATCACCTTCGCCCCCCAATCACTTTCGACAGAAAGGGCTCTATTCGAACGCCACCTGACTGATTGAACCAGTGAACGTCGCGGCGCGGACCATTCCGCAGCTCGCATCGCTATGATGTCAGATCACCCTCGTTATCGGCGCGGAAACTGTGTAGGAAACAGACGAACCTTCACGCTCGCTCTGGCAGGTGTGCTCTAATCGTCTCACAACGGTATGCTTCGGACTGCAATCGGCTAAGAACGTATGCTTCATAGCAACGCATCTTGCGCCTCAATGAGATTAGAGCTGAACGCCGTGAAAGCATTAGCCGAGGCATATGCATGCGCACCTCCAGGCGACACCTGCCGTACAAGTCGTTTACAAATTGAACAGAAGAGGCGAAGCCGAAATTGGCTGCACTTGTTTTAGTTGGTCGACTCTTTCGCTGCAATTGCGGATCCCAAGGAGGCATACGCTTCGGAAACAAGCTTGTAACAAGTGCATGCCCTTTGCTCGAGGCACTTGCGTTCATCGATCCGCAACACGCCGCGCACCTTGCGAATAAGACGCTGTTCAGCAAACTTGTTCAGGGTCTCGGTTATCCCCGGACGAGGCAATCCCAAGACGGACGAAAGGTAGTCATGGGTAACTGGAAGAACATGAGTGTCAGCTGAGTCACTCGATAGACAGAGCCAGCTCGCGAGCCGCTTTTCGCGATGGTGCCAAACGCCACAAAATCCTGTCTGAGCGCAATGCAATGATAGCGCGTCGACGTAGCGAGATAGCTGTTCCCGGATTTGCGGACGCTCGTTCATCAGCTGACGCAAATCTTTGACGCGGATCCTGAGAGCGGTTCCAGGAAAAAGCACGACAGATTGATGCGTCGAAAGATGACCTCCCAATAGAACCGAAGCGCCGACCGCTCCCCGAAATCCTATTACCGCCGTTTCAAGGATAATGCCGGAGGTGACAATCCTTAGCGATACGAGCCCCGACTCTATGAAATAGACGTAATCAACATTCCTTTTCGGCTCTTGCAGAACGATGCGTTCTCCCAGAACGATAGGCTCAAGACACTGCCCTATTGCTGCGAGATCCTGGAGAGGCAGCCTCGCCAGGATCGCATTTTTGACAAAGGACCGCATACTTGCCCGCACGACGCAGCTGCCAGGGCGCGGAAGCATCGATAGACTGCTCTGCTCTTGGGTCACATCGTCCAACGCGAGTTAGGTATGAACCGACGGGAGTTCTTAAACTACGAGATAAGGACGATCCGCTGGTTTCCGCCTACAGGCGTGCAGAGCAAGCCCGGCCACGAAACAGATGGGCCCCACACTTGGGCCGGCGCCGTCGTCCAGAGACATGTCGAACTCCACACTTCTGTCGCCATCCGTCCACGCCTTCGAGCACGTTCTGAATGATCGTGAACCCATCGACGGCCCGCACAGAACCATCACTGATCGGCGACGTCTCCTGCGCGCCCGCGGGCATCCGGTGCGCTATGCCTTCGCACCCGACCTCGTCAGGCCGGCGCCGATCGACAGTTTTCTAAGCCAGCAGAGGGATTGATCGAGAGCTTGCATCTCCAGCTCAACCACCTTTCCAGGGGCCGACTGCGCCATTTCGGCGGCATTAATCATCCACTCAGCGGGCAGTTCCCGGAGATTTGCCCAACCAAAAATGGATTCTCCAGGCTCGCCCGTGCCGCGTCGGTCGCGCAGCGGGGCGCGATAAGACCACGTGTTCTCGAAGCAGATGCGGTCGAGCCCGAGCCTTGCGAGCTTTTGCGTCAGCTCTGCGACAGGTGCAACGCCGGAACCGATCGGCACACCGAGCAGGGTCCCCTCCTCCCCCTGACGCACAGGGGGTAATAGCACGCAATCCTTTAGATGTGCGGAGCATACCCAGGGCTCCATCGCCTCGAGGGCATCACAGGGATGCTCAAAGAAGAGCATCGAATTGACGTAATCGAACAACGCGCGGATCCAAGCGCTATTGACCGATGTGAGGATCTCCGCGACCTCGGCGCCGCACAAATCTTCGTGGTTCTCCAGGAGAATTGGAATGCCGACCCGCTCGGCTATCGGAGTGAGCTGAGATAAATTCCTCTTGGCCTCACTCACGCGATGGCGGCGATCCGGCGCACCTGTCGTGAAGGTCCTGAGGTATCCAGCTCCGACGTCAGCGGCCATGGCGAGGCAATCGCTTAGATGGGCGACCTCCGTCCCGCGGGTCTCGATGTCGATGAGTAGCCCGCGGTGATCGAGATGGCGTCGTACCTTCCGAAGGTGATCGCGTCCGCGTCCGGAGATTTCAATATAGCCCGGTAGGTGAGCTGATACGTTGATCCCGTCGAACCCGAGTTCGGCCGCGATATCGATCAATGAGAAAACGTCGAAGCCAGGTTTGTGACGATAGTGATAGCGCAGGCCGTAAGAGTGCAAGAACAGCTTGGTCATGTCCGGTTTCGAAGTGTCAGGGTCGGTTGCGGGACGCGGTGAGACGCTCCTCGCCGACAGCCCAAAGGGCAAGCAGCGAGGTAGTAAGGATGAATAGGCCAGGAAGAATTGGCGCAGGCGATCCGAGAAGAAGACCCGCCGCATTGAGTTTGATGAGTGTGCCCCAATCGCTTGCCGGAGGCTGCACACCGAGGCCCAACACGCTGAGCGCGCTCAGGAACATCAGGCACGACACGAAGCGGTTGATGAGTTCTACGGCTGCATAGGCCCGTATATTTGGCCAGACGTCACGAAAGACGAGGTAGCCGATGCCCTCTCCGCGAATGCGCGAGAGCTCCACGAACGGCTGCGCAATCACCTGAGCGACGGGCGTGCGCAGGGATCGGAACACACGGCAGAATTCGACGACGATGATGACGGCGATCAGGCTGGACGTACTCGATCCGAGGGCCGCGATCAGCACGAAGGCGACGATCAGACCCGGGATCGCGATCAGCGCATCCATCGATCGGGCGAGCACCGAGCCGCCGAAACCTCTCGACAGGCCCGTGAGCACCGCGAGGCCGAGGCCGAGACCAAAGGCGACGAATGCCGCAGTCACGGAAATGAGCATAGTCTCACGGCCAGCCGCGAGTGTCTCGGCGAATAGATCTCGCCCGAGGTGATCGGTTCCAAGAATGTGTGCCGCGGATGGTGGCTCGAACCGCTCGGCGCCGTAACGCTCCGTCCATCGCGCGTCAATCAAAGATGGTGCCATGAAGAGAACAAGCGAAAAGATCGCGAAAACGGCAATCCTCATGTGCGGCCCCGTCCAACAGAATGCGCCGGCTCGAAAGCGCTCGCCGAGTTCGGGAACGTCGTGGGAGGCGATGCCGCGTCGACGCTGATCACAGAGGAGAGCACGCGTCCGGCACGCATTTCGACCACTTCATCAGCGAGCCGCGCCACCATGTCCGGTTGATGTGAAACGAAGAGCATGCTGACCGAACGATGATCACGTACTTTGCGCAGAAGCTCCACGACAAGAGCGCCATTGGCAGAGTCGAGCGAGGCCGTCACCTCGTCGAGGAGAAGAATGCGTGGCCGCGACGCAAGAGCCAAGGCGATCCCAAGCCGTTGGCATTCCCCGCCCGAAAGCTCTGACAGGAGCTTGGGCAGATAACTGGTCGGAAGAAAAATCGAGTCGAGAACCTCTGCAGCCCCGTTTGAGTTGCCGGCCTCCCCCGCCTGACGCAATCTGCGGCCGATCAGATAGGCAATCGTCAGCGCCGGGTTGAGGTGCAACCGAACCGACTGAGGGACGTACTCGAAAACACGCTTCTCGGCGGTTGTGCGGGCCGAATAGTGCAGAGGTAGACGGCGCCCTCCGACCAAGATCTCCCCCGAGGAGTCACGGTGCTGACCAAGAAGTGCACGAAGAACTGTCGTCTTGCCTGCGCCGGACGGGCCGACGAGACCGATGCAGCTGCCAGCGCCCAGCGAAAACGAGACATCGGCGACAAGCGAACGCCCGCTTGGCGCATGCACACTCAGTCGGTCGACACGGAGCGGCACAGCATGCCGCGGCGGTGATTCGCCCGTGTTCGAGTCGAGAGGAGTAGGACGGTCTTCTGGGGCGAGCGCCCTTATGCTGTTGCGGTCTTTTTGGCGGGAAGTGGCCGCTTGGGTGGGAAGCGGTCGCTTCAGATGCCTAGCAAGGTCGATAGTTCCATCCGACAAGGCTTCGAAAAAAGCGAGCTCGTGGGTCACCACTATGGCTGCAGCGCCGATCTCTTGGATACGCGCTTTGATGGCAGTCATAACCGTGCTCTTCAGTGCCGGCTGGAGCGAACTCGTCGGTTCATCCAGCATGACGAGGCGCGGTGCAGCGCAGAACAAGCTAGAGACGAGAATGCGCTGGAGCTGGCCGCCGCTATATTGGTGCGGATAGCGGTTCTCGTTGAACCCCGGAATATCGAGGCGATCGAAGGCGCTGCGAAGCAGATGCCTGCGCTCAATGCGTTGCGAGCTCGTGTCCCCGGGGAAGGCCGCGAGTTGATCGACCACGCCACGGCTTGAAACGAGAGTCGTGGCAGACGACTGGGGAATGTAGAGGATGTCCCGCCCCCAAAGCGCCTGCCGATCAGGGGGAGCCATTCCGGTGAGTGATCGCCCCAGAAACGAGGTATCGCCACCCGTGATACGGAGATTGGGACGCTGCCAGCCGATAAGGGCCAGGCACAGGCTCGTCTTACCGATGCCCGAGGGACCTATGACGGAATAGAGGCGACCGCCCGTGAAAGTGGCACTAAGCGCGCCGATCCGGTTCACGGCGCTGTCCGAGCTTGCGATTTCTACTGTGAGATCACGTATCCGCAGCACCTCTGTCACAGCGCAGTCCTCGCGACGAAGCGACCGCTCACGAGATCGGACAATGAATAGAGCAGCATATAGATGCCGGTAATCAGCATCGCGCAGAACTGCAGTACGGGGATATCGCGCCACACAACAGAGGACACAGTAAGGTCACCAAGCCCCGCAAAGCCGAACACGACTTCGATCACGAGCACGCCCGTCAGCAGATAGGCGCAATAAGTCAGTGCGAGATTGAGGATCGATGGTGTAATCGCAGGCAATGCATAACGCAGCGCAGTTTCGCCCCGGCCAAAGCCTTTGAGCCGGGCAAACTCGAAGTAATCCTTGCGTTCCTCCGTGGCGAGCAGCGCGAGCACCATCCGCCCGACATAGGCGACCATGCCGACACCGAGACAAGCGCTCGGCAGAACGAGGAGACGGAGCTGGTCCAGGAAAGGCTGTCCCTGCGAAATGCGGGAAACCGCAGGTAAAAGCCTAAGCTCCACGGCAAACACATAGATGAAGATATAGGCGATTAGGAATTCCGGCGTGCAGATGACAATTTGCGCTACGAGCCTGAAGAAATGCTGCGTGCGTCGGCCAGTCATGAACACTCCAAGCCCTGCCGCGATCGCGACCGGAAACCACAGAAACGTCACGGCAGCGAGGGCGAGGGTGTTTTCGAGGCGAGGCTCGACAACTTCCCAGACGCCGGTGCGGGTCGTAAACGAGCGGCCAAGATCGCCGGTCAAGAAGGCGCAGAGCCAGAGGACGAAGCGTTCCACAAGGCCACGATCGAGGCCGAGGTCAGCGCGCATGCGTTGAGCGAGCTCGGGAGTGTAGTCCTGGCCCAGCAACTCTGTGACAAAATCCCCCGGAATGACTGCCGTTCCGAGAAAGATCAGGGCGGATGCGCCGATAAGAATGGCAACACGTGTGAGGATGCCACGCAACAGCAGCCACGCTTTGGCACGCTTTGAATGCACGCGCTCAGGCGCGGCGTGAAATGGTGTCAGCACTTGCACGGGATCAAACCTTGCGATCGAGCCAGATCTCGGAGAACGCCGAGCCTTTGAGCGCTCCGAGCGGTGACGGTGCAACGCCTTTGACATAGCTCGCCTTGGCATCGAGCTGATTGAAGAACAGTGGGATGGCGGCACCACCCTCCTTGTGGATCGCCTCTTGGATCCCCCAGTACAACAGGCGTCGACGTTCTAGATCAGTCGTAGCCAGGGCATCGTCCATCATACGGTCGATCTCGGGTCGTCTCCACCGTGTCTCATTCCATTTGGCGTCAGATCGATAGGCAACGCGCAGCATAGCGTCGGGCGTGTAGCGCATGCCCCAACCACCCACCATCAGCGGCTCTTTGAGCCAGATATTGTCCCAATAGCCAGCAACGGGATCCCGTCGCGCCTGCACATTGACGCCCGCCTGGCGCGCCGTATCGGCAAACATCTGCGCCAGGTCGACAGCCACATTGGGCGTAACGGCCTCAGAGGCGTGCAAAACGAGTTGGCCGAGGTCGACGCCAGCCTGGCGAAGCAGCGTCCGCGCCCGGTCCGGATCGTAGGGTCTGACGGGCAACTCGGAATGGTAGAACGGGCTAAACGGAGGAATTGGATGGTCATTGGCAATGCTCGCCTGCCCCGCGCACAGTTTGTCGCGGAGAAGGGAGCGGTCGAACAGACATTTTAGTGCCTCGCGCACCTCGACACGGTCGAATGGTGCCTTGTCGACATGCATCGCGACCACGTTGTGCACACCGCTGGGCGATGAGACGACCTCAAGGCCGGTCACTGCGGCCACGCGTTTAGCCAGCGCAAAGCTGATTGTCTGCACAGCGTCGACGTCCCCAGCGAGCAAAGCCGAAACGCGCGCGATCGGATCCTGGTTGCCTTGAAATGAGACCTCATCGAGATAGGGCTTGCCGCCGTCCCAGAAGTTCGGATTACGGCGATATGTGTTTACGCCAGCCGGATCGAGACCATTGGCGATGAAGGCGCCCGCCCCAAGTGGCTTGTCGAAGCGCGAATATCCCTCAGGCAAGATATGGAAGCGATCCTGGGCGAGCAGCAGCGGGAAATCGGCATCGGGACGTGTCAGCTTGAAGCGGATCGTCTGCGGGTCTTCAGCAACGATATCGCTCACGTGGTCAACAAGCACGCGCAGAGGCGACTGCGCTGCCGGATCGCGCAATCGGTTGATGGTGTAGATCACGTCCCGCGCCGTGACCGATCTGCCATCGTGGAACTCGGCGCCGCGGCGCAGGCGAAAGATCCAGTCGTTCACCTTGCCGTTTGCGGCTTCCCAGCTCTCCGCCAGGGCCGGAATGGGCTGAAGATGCGAATCGACATTAACGAGGCGAGCTCCTATCAGCTCATAGGCGAAATAGACCGCCCACGATGCAACCTTGGTCGGATCAAGTAATGACGAGGAAGCCGTCTCCTGCAGGATGACCCGCACGCGACCGCCGCGGCGAGGCGCGGTTTGCTGGGCCCTGGACGGCCGCGACGCCGTGGACAGGGCAGCGGCACCGATCAAACCAGTGAAGTTGCGACGCGTGATCATATGAGATGCCATGGCAACGGCCTCACCCCCATCGAGTATTGGTCCGCTCGGAACGGCCGCCGCATTGTGTTTGCCAAGCAGCCCGCTCTTGACGGCCGCACTCGTATATACGAGTTGAGATGACAGCCTCATGACACAGAATGGATACAATATGGATAAAGTCGATGACCCTCTCGATGGGGCTGACACCGATTCCGATGCTTTGGAAGGACCCCGGTGGCGCTTTATCGCGAAAACGCTGAAGCAGGAGATCCTGAGCGGGCATTTCGAGATCAACAGGCCACTGCCATCCGACACCAAAGTCGCCGAACGCTTTGCCGTGAGCCGCATGACGGCTCGCAAGGCCTTAGCGAGCCTTCAAAGCAAGGGGATCATCCGCATTGAACACGGGCGTGGCTCGTTCGTGGAGATCGATGCCCTCAAGTACCGCCTCAGCGGACGCCACACTTTCTCGAAGAACGTCATCGATAATGGCATGAGGCCGAGCCGTAGGTTGCTCGCGGCGGATATCGTCCAACCCGACGACTGGGTGCGGCAATCCCTTCGCTTACCCCTAGATTCTTCGGCCTTACGCATCCGACTCGTCAGCGAGGCCGACAACCGCCCTCTCGCATTGAGCACGTGCTATCTGGAACTACCGCGTTTCGACGGTTTCGTCTCGGCGCTTGGTCCCGAGGCAAACGTCGAAAACGCGCTACAGCAATTCGCTTTGGTGGAAAAAGCCCAGATCGATGTCAACCTGCTCGCGCGGATGCCGAGCGAGGAAGAAGCAACCCTGCTGGATCAATCCCTGGCTAGGCCGGTCATGGAAAAGCGCGCATCAAGCATCGATCAGCATGATGAACCAGTCTGGTGCTACCAGGTGATCTATGCTGCCGATAGGGTCCAATTTCGGTTCGACAGATTGTAGATATTGATGACACTCGCAACCTCGTGAACAAATCGCCCGGCAGAACGATTTGGACCATGGTTCCGCCGCTTGCTATCTGGGTATTGACGCGTAGACAAGGATGTCACTGGTTGAGAGGTCCACATGCATGGCCCGAGTACAGCGCGAATGCGCCGCGATCGAAACCCAAGGTCGAAACCGATCGAACTATTGGAGTATAACCCGGATCGACACAGGCCCTCGGAGTCGCCGAATTCGTCGGTGCAAATCGCTGCTGCAGTTCTGCAGCGGCCTGCGCGCCGGATAATGCAATTCACAAGCCCCGTGACGGCGGCCCCCCTGCCGGTCTAAAAGAGGCCCTTGAGCAGTTCGCCGGCCTCAATCCGCCTGGGCGCCTTGCTTCTTAATCGATCGCCTTTCCGCCAACGATCGAAAGCCAGAATGTCCGCTGTTATCTTTTCCCCGACAAGCAGCGCCTTCTAGCATAACTAGGCTTGCCGAATGATGGCGATGTTTCGGCCGAAGCCAGCGATCACGATGCCGGCTTACCGCCGGGCCCCCGGATCCACGACGCCAAAGCGGTGAGAGGATCGCGTTGCGGCTTCCATGGAACGACAAGGTGAATTCGCGATGCTTGCCGATCAGATTCCAACGTCTGTGGCGACCTCCGTTTTTGATCGTTTTGTTGGCACTCGCATGGCGGCCGGATCGCTTGTAACTCGTGCTTGAGGATCGACGCCCCACCTCATCTCTTTCCCTCTACCACACTATCACTCGACGCTAAGATCGCTTTGATCGGATGCTCACGAGGCCAAATGCGAGCACGCTCCCCGCTCCGCAGATCGCAAGGGATACTAATGCGGCGGTGACGCCATAATGATCTTGCACCGAACTGAAGAATAATGGCGCAAGAGACGCCGATAACAGTCGAAAGCCGTTGATCAACCCAACTCGACCTCCGTATCTGTCCTGCCCGTACGTCGCCAGGGGTAGCGTTCCACGACAGATGCAGTTTAGACCGGAGCTGAATCCGAGCAAAACAACGAAAACCGTAACTCCAAGGACGGAGTGAGAAGCTAGTGCAACGATAAGCGTAGCCGCGAAGAGCAGGAGGCATGAGAGAAGAGTGAGATGAATTTCGGCCATTCTCTCGGTGAGCGAAGCCGCAAAAAGCAGTATTAAGACCTGAGACGGTCCAAAAAGCGCTGAAATCAAAGGGCCCTCCGGACCTAAGCCAAACGTTGAGAGGATTGGAGTCATCTGACTAAGGAATGCTGAGACGATAAATGCGGTGAGCGAAAAACCAAACGTTATCAACGCACAATCAATCGCCTTGGGGGAGGACTGTGAGTGGACTTGCGATTTGTGCGATTTATCTAGAGCTGCAGGGCCAACGGGGGCTCTCCGACGAGCCCATACCATTAACGGGAGAGCAATGAGAACATTACAGCCCGCATAGATCCCAAACACCTCTCTCCAGGATATCCAAATGAGCAACAAAGAGGTGAGCGGCCAGAACAGCGTTGACGATAACCCACTGATCAAGGTCAGCAGAGCGATCTGCTGTTTTGCCTGCACCCCATCTCGTTGGATCAAGAACAAAACTGCAGCTTCGTAAAAAACAAAGGCAGACGCTATTTGTATGCTGAACAGCGCGAACGCGAATACGGTCGCATTCCAGGAGACTGCGGCTATTCCTAAACTGGTAGCGCCCAGAACTGAGGCGATTTCCATCGCTCTGGCGGCACCGTATCGGTCCATAAGGCGACCGGCGATCAACGACATTGGCGCACTCGCTAATTGAGCGAAGGAAAAACAAGCGAGTATCCATGCACCTGTGACTGCGAGGTCACGGGCAACCTCGTTAGCCACACCGGCGATGCAATAGTAGAGTGTGCCGTAACTGATGATTTCTGCGCAGCCCAGTGCCGCGACAACGATTTTGTCATCCTTCCAGATGATCGCTAGCCCTCTCCTCGGTTCTCATACCTAACCGTCGCGTCGACCGATTGTTGATTCGTTGTCTTTAATCTGAGCTTATGAGACTGGCACTCGGCTCAGTCTCGTTGAGAATGCCATGCCATAGAGCGAAATCTTATACCCGTCGGCTGCCTATGTCGGAACGTCTCGGCTGCCATTTGCAGAATGGAAGTCCATACCTCGGGGGACACCTGACTCGGAATATCGTGGAAACCAGCCCAGTAGTTGAGATACTGCTCCTCGCTCATGGAGATCGTCTCGGTGGTAGCAAGAGAAATGCAGTTGCCCAGCTCCGGATATTGGTTGAGCAGCGCCTCGTAAGTTTCCATCTCGGCAACGAATGGGAGACGCGCCCGCCGCAACGCCGGCACCATATCGCGTAGCTTCGCTTCAATTTCGAGTTGAAAGGGGTCGGTCTCAAGATCGTTAAGGAAGGTTGTAATTGTGAAGAACCCGCGGGGTCGCAAGATCCGCATAACTTCGCGAAGCGCTTCGCTCTTGTTCGTCCAATGGAACGACGAGCTGTAGCAAACCCAATTGAGCGTACCGTCGGCCAGGCCCGTGCACTCGCCCGGCGCATTAATCCAAGAGACGGTTGGATAAGCTCGGCCGAGCCTCTGCCCGACCGCGACCATCTCAGTATCAGGTTCGACCGCATAGCCGGTAAGCCCCATGTCAGCCAAGGCATAGGCGATCGCGCCCGTACCAGCGCCGATATCCGCGAAAGTCGGACTGTCGGCTAAGTTCTTTACCTGGTCGACAAGCATCTGAAGGACTCGACGTGAATAAGGCGGACGCCGCGGATAAGTCTCTGCTACTTCGGAAAAGTTTCCAAAGGACCGCTTCTTAGCAACTCGCATCTCGTCCTCCATCAGGCTGGTCGTGCCAGCTAGCTTGTCTGAATTGCCGCTTGATCGTCACGCCGATGCGATTGTCTGAGTGAACGATCCCGGTCAGCTATCGCCGTCGATGATCCCCTCGAAATCGTAGTCCATCGCCGTGGGATCGCCGGGCAATCCTGAGACTCGCTTCAGCCTCGATCTAACTATCGCGTCTTTGTAGACGCTCGAAAGCCAAGGCGCCGAAGTGCTTTGCTGTAACCGTCTGGCAATCTTGGAACGAACAAACCTACACGACGCGGTGAAGCCGATTTGAGGTCGCAGCCGACGATAAGGATATACTGCTCGAGGTCGACAAAGGCTGCGATCGTATTTTGCAGGGTAGTGAGCCTTGCCGATGCCCCCTTACTGTCGAATGCACTCTGACGTAAATCTGGCACGTTGCTTTCCTTCTCGTCCGACCTAAGTCGGTACCAGAGATGAACGCCAATCGGCAGCTCCGCCCGCTCCCGAAGGAAGGGCTTCAAAACGCGTGCCAATTTGGCTGCTCGATGCGAAGAACGTTTTATTGGTTGCGTTCAGCAATTTTGTTAGAGAGGCCCCAATAAGTGATTGAATAAACAAGCCTGTGTCGACGATCTGACAACCCAAACACAAAGTGTTAGATGGTTCACCTGAGACGTTTGTCCGCTGACCAAAGCGCGTGGTCAGGTTGCGAGCCGACTAATGATCATACGAAGCCGCTACGCGAAGTGAGGGCAAGCATGCTGAACGGTGATGCTCTGTCGGAGAGGATCTCGGTCATTGCGCACTCCATCCAGACAGGAGATTCAGATGACTACGAGGAACCTTCTGTGCGGGATATCGAGAACGTCACAATCCGCAATTTGTCGCCATCAACTCAAATCCTATATCTATGCGATTGCAAAGTTCAGCCGACATTCGGCTTCTCCCCGGGCGGCGTTCGATGATACCGCGGATGCCCATGATGTCGCCTATTGTTCCGGGATGATGTCGCCCGGATCCCCAAACACTATCGAAGCGTGCGAGAGTGATTGAATGTCGCGGCTTAATCTTGGCCAAGCGATTAATGGCCGGAGCCGCCGGGTCGGGCGCGCTACTCCTGCGCATCGAGGGAGTAACCTCGCGAGTGTACGGTGCGGATATAGTTGCGCTGGCCGCCTTTATTGAGTGCCTTGCGTAGGCGGCTGATCTGAAGGTCGACGCTTCGCGACCCGACATGGAGGTTCTGTCCCCAAATGATTGATAGGAGCTCGGTCCTAGAAAACACCTGCTCGGGGTGTTCAAGGAAATGCTGCAGCAAGCGGAATTCCAACGGCCTTACCTTGATCGGCCGACCGTTGCGGCTGACGCGTTGGGCGCGAACATCCAGGACCAGGTCTAGAAACACCAACTTGTCGTGAGAGGGCGCTATGCGTGTGCTTTCCGACTTTTTCTTGCGATCGATGGGCCGCATATCAGTCTCGTAATTATCCTACGATAACGCGCGTTCCTTGGCTTCTCAGCGGTGCAGCACGCCGGTCGGACGAGTTTCTGGAGGCATGAAACTCCTGCAAAGCCGCTCGGCGGTTCATGGGCTCTCATTCCTTTTGGCGGATTAGAATGGTCCGGCACCGATACATTTCGCCGGGTACGCTTTCCCCCTTGCACAATCGAACGGTACTCCTCTTTGCTGTGATCGAGCGCTGACCTCGCTAACAGATGATCCGAACGCGCATTAGCTTTGCCAATTTGTGCGGCATTGTACCTTGTATCCATCGCAAGACGCTCATTAAGGCTGTAAGGCCCCGCCGACCGACGCATAAATCAAGTCACCTAATTTCCTATCTGCTGAGCAGTCATTCACACGAGCTGCGGTAAACAGCTAGCTGTAGGAGAATTTGCACGGCCAGGTATAGTTACGCGAGCCGCCGCAGCGGATCGCCTTGCGCAAGCTGAATGACGGCGTTTCGCTAGCCGGTGGGTGCTCTCCGCGTCGTGCCGCAGCCACGAACTCGTCGTGGGGGGAATGCTCACGGAGATGACGGAGCAGGCGGAACGCAAGCGCTCCAGTCGAACAGACGGCTGTCCCGGCTGACGCACCGGACGGGTAGATTTGTGGCGAGGCTTGGAAAGGCCAGCATACGATCGGTCTCTGCAGCAGAACGGCGGCACGCTTTTTTTTGGTCCTGTGCTGCCACTCGACCGAGCGACGCTCGCCTCAACAACGGACCGACTATGATCTGGGCTGCTTGCTCGCTCTCTGCCCAGAGAGCGGCGTCACGCGCAATAGCGTCTTCCGCAAGAGCTAGGCGCCTATATGCGCGGCAGCTGCCACTGGCCGTGGTCGAGAATCGGAGGTTTCGAGCCACTATGTTATCCTCTTGGTGATCGCAGGTCCTACGGCTGCTCGCCTTCGCATTGCTTCTGTGCGGCGCTTCGAGGCACGTTGAGCTTGCACTCGCCGCGCTGGGTAAGTGGAGCGTGTCGCAAGGCGCGTGGGCACCTAGTCAAACCAAGCCTCATCTGCTTTTGACACTACCAACTCTGGTAGGTGCCAAGCGAGATACGCAACTGCTCAATTACATTGCTTCAGTTGATGATCTGACAGAAGCGGACCACGGGCTTCTTCTTGGTCTCTAGCTTGTTGCGTATCGGAACAAGGAGCTTGCGAAGCGCGGCTTCGATAACGCCGAGGCTAATGGGTGAGCGGCCATGGCTGGCCCCCTCTCCCGTTGAACTTCCGCCGATGCGGCGCGGAAATGTAGCCACCCGTTGATCAAGTAGGTACCTCACCGCCTATGACCAGCATACCAGCTGGATGTCGTGATCGAGATGAGCCTAGCCGATCCGCTGCCTGTCCCCTGTTTCCATATTTATTTTCAACGTGCCGGCAGTGGCCACCACCGCGCTTCAGAACAAGGCGGTGGTCAATGACATCCTGCTCAAGCAGGCAGCCGAGACGCTCCGTCTTATCGGCGCCAACCCGATGCATATCGGAGCCGAAACCGAATGATTGCACTTTTCCATGCCGTGGCCGGCTCCTGACGCATCATCCGGGTGCACATCGCCTCTCGTTGCCTGGCAGCGGGCGGGATTGCCCCTGGTGGAAACCGGGCTGGCTAGCCCGGGCTTCCTCCTTTTCGTTCGGCTTCGATTACGATTGCCGGCGGCTGTTCGTGTAGTGCCTGCAGGAAGCGTCCGGGGACGCGAAACTCCGGTTATTCGGCCACCTGGCGCGCCTGAGCGAGCTGGGCGGCATTTGGCCACCATGTCGACGCCCTCCGCAAAGTCGAATGGACGTCTGCGCCAAGCTCCGTTCGGCGTATCCAAAGCACGTCTTGTCTATCTCAGCCAGCTACACCCCATCACGTTGCGGTCCCCAGGGATCGGCTCCTCACCTGTGAGCAGGATCATCCGCTTGCGGCGAAAGAATTGATCGCGCCGGCAACAAGTCCGAAGTGATCACGCTGGACATTGAGGAGCTCACCAGCGCTTTCTACCCCGCGGGTTGCCGAAGGGATTTCCGCCGCCCCCGTCATTTTGGTTTCATGGCAAACGCCTGCTGTGCCGCCAAGCTCGCACAAGAGCCGAGCGGCCCTCGACACACCAGAGCCGCCTTCGCCCGTCGAACCTGAGCGGTCCGCCATCCTTGGTGTTCGCCGCCAAGAGTTATTCCTGTCTGCGGAAGCCATGGTGGATCGGGCTTGTGCCGCGCTTGACAAGCTGCGTGCTCGGCCGAGTTATGACACCGGTTATGCGCAGTGTGTTGCATGCCATTCGGCAAAACCGTACTGACCTTTGAACACTGGCCCGAGATGTTCTTTGGTGGCACCGCCTAGCCGCACTTTTCCACTGACGGAGCCGTCCTGTGCGAATTCGCCCTCGAACCCGTAGAACAAGGAAATCGGCACCTGCTCGTGCGCAGCCTCGAAGTGAATATGGCGACCATGAACTTCACCAGATATGTCTCCGGAGGACGATGCAGTGTGATGGACACCTGATATGAGTTCACCATCCTGCTGAATCTTGATGTGGTGTGTCGCAGACCCATGAAGGAATTGCATTTCGACACGCCAGCTGCCGGAGAAATTCACTTCCGCTGGGAAGTAGGGAGTCACTCGAACGATGGACTGGGGCATACGAAATGCGGATGCCAAAGCGCGGCCGACAATATCAGCCTCCTCATCCGAGAGATTCACCGGATCCAGCATGATTGATGTCGGCGTGGACCAAAAATCGTGGATCAGGATCCGCGGTCGTTGTTGCAAGAGCGCAAGCCTTAGGTCTTCCGCATCAAACGGAATGATGTCGGCATCCCAGATGATTTTCAGCCGAATAGCTGCTGCAAAACTCGCCCAAGGCAGCACTTCCGTAGTGACGCCTGGCAGCGAGACAAGGTAAGCCTCGATCCGGTTCGATCGCGCAAGCCACTGATCACGCTCATCTTTCGCCGATTGAGAATTGATCCAGCGGTCGAGCGCGACTACGGCCCCAACCACCTCTTCCTTGCCGACCTTCATCGACCTGCCAAATGCCTGGTGGGGTGTTCCGTTCCACCAGATCGACCTGCAAAGCCGCTCCTTACCAAGAACGATAGCAGTGGATTGTGGCCCCCGGATATACTTGCCACCGGCGTAAACGACCAGATCGGCTCCTTTCTTAATCCAGCTATCCGGCTTGTCTGGAGAAAGCCCGGCGGCATCGACGAGAATCGGAACACCGCGCGCGCGTGCCAAAGGGAGGAGCGAGCTCAATGGCAATACCGACTCATCGTCCATGCGACCGAGCAAGCAGATCATCGCTACACTTCCATCCAGTGCGTGCGCAAACTCCTCTGTGGTGCCAATGCTGACGACTTCAGCGCCCGCGACGCGGAGCGCCTGTTCATAAGCAAAACGCTGGTCGGATGGAATCAACACGGTATTGCGTAGCCCGGACGTATCCGGCAACCGCAACATCAGTTCCGGGTTGTTTCCTGCAATGCACGCCGCAGTGGCTAATGCTAGCCCCGCTGTAGCGCCGGCGGTGATGACACCCCATTCGGCGCCGGTGAGTTGAGCCATCCTTTCGCCTGCGGCTTCCGCGAGCTCGTCCAGGTCGACGAAAGCCCGGGCGGCCGCGTTCATTGCCGCGATGACCTCGTCGCTCGGATTGCTTCCTCCATAATTCGTGCGGACGCCAGCGCATTGGATCAACGGCTCGACGCCGAATTCTCGGTAGATCCACCCGCGCGCGTGGTCGCGTTCGGGCGGAGCGAATGCCTGTGGGATGTCAGGCCGCATAGTCATATCCGCTCGTCGCAAGTACGATGGGTGGCCTAACGCAAAATGCTGTCACGACGAGGCGAATGACGCCAGATGTTTTCAAGAGGGCGGAGGCGCTAGCACTTGAAAATGCTTCATCCATTCCATGGACGGTGATCAGCCCTGCTATTCCGGCCCCACGGATTAGCACCTCCGCGACTGTTCCCTTTAATGCCCGTAGACGGCCTGAGAGGCTTCCACATTTGGCTAGCGGATGTCGTTGGCCAGACGGGGTCATCTTCGTATAGCAGCTGTCGTCAGCGCGACGCCGCAGCGCCGATGACGGAGTTTCCGCACGTAGATGTGCATTGTTGACTTTCCCGAAGCCGCTGTCACCGCGAGCCAGTTCGGTCAAGCCCACGATGGGCGTTGGCCACGTCAACGACTTGATTCCATGATGCTCGTCGCCTTCGACCTCGACGAAGGAGGCAATTGACAGGGCCGACGCCGAGTGACCTCCGCGCTTGGTGTTCGAGCCGCAGACCGCATCATGAGCTTCTGTGAAGAACAGCTTGCTCTCGGAGCAGATCTGACCGCCCAGCAATTCTGCAGGCGCCAAGGCGGCGCGCCTTTCAGGGCTCCTAGCGAGAGCAAACAGTGGTTGACGTTGCATGCCACACCTGGAGGTGAGTTTGATCGGCGCGATGTTCTTCAACTAAACAGTGACAGCTTCTGTGATCCAGATCAATTATTAGCCTTAGTAGTTGACGGGGCTGCGCTAGTTTGCGCGCACTTAGGTACCAGGAGCGGCGAAGCCCTAACAATCAACGGCGTTCACTCGTTGGTCGCGGAAATTCACAAAGCGCATCCCTCCCGACACCACGAGCTCTATCAGTTTTTCAGGCCCCAAAGGCTCGAACGTGGGTTATTCATCAGAATTGATCGAGACACGCATAGACCTCAATCATCAATCGAGTCGCCTTGAACGAATCTTAGCCCCGACAACTCTTGATTATTATTCTTTTCGCCAAGCTGCAGCTGTTCGATATCGGCTGGTCTGGGGCGGCTGACCGAAAGCTGGGCCTTGGACATCGATTTCAACAACAATCCGAACAGGCCGCTCGCAGCCGAAAAATCTCATTTCCAAACCCTATGGCCGGGATCATTTTGGAATGCAGGGTCCGATTATCCAACGCGAGCGCCGGCGACGAAATAGCTGCACGCCATCTTCAGCGGCAACGAAACTGCGGCCGTTAGTCAAGAAGACCCAGACGCCCCGCCTTGACGACGCACTGGGTGCGGCTGGTCGTTTCCAGCTTTCGCATCGCATTCTTGATATGAAAGTTGACCGTGTTAACGCTCACGCCCAGGATGACTCCGATGGCCCAGGATGACTTCCCCTTCTCCACCCATCGCAAACACTGTTTTTCCCGTTCCGACAGCACAACTTCTTGCACATCCGCCATGAATTTTTCCCGGAGCCGAGAGGGCAAGAACGAGATCAGCAAGTGCCATGCCACTCAGTGGCACACGCAAACTCGCGCGGCAGGACACGTTCCTGGGAGATGCCCGTCCATTCTCGGGAGCCTGCCATCGAACTGCAGCCCTCTCGACCGGATTGCGACATACGTCGCAACGCAATAGCAGCACTTACGACAATCGTAGCAGTCGATATTTTAACATCTGTGTGAGCTGGATATCACCCTTTGACTAGGCGCTCCTCCCGCCAGGGCTGAATGCTCTGTGAAGGGCCGTAGGACGCGGCTCGCGAGCCCAGATCTTTCATTTGCACCAAAGCTTTAACCGGCGTGTCGGCTCGACGCTCATCCGATAACCCTATGGCGATCATGCAAGCTTTTACGCCCCAATAAACTACCAACGCTGGTCATTGATCGACTTCACGACAAAACGATATGAACAGTGAAATTTGCGCCAATCGAGGATCGGCTTCCAGGATTTAGGCATGCAGTATCAACCACAAGCCGTTCGGCCTACCGCAGGTCGTCAATGCACACAGTCGTCGCCAGTCGAAATGCTTCGCGCCCAGGTGTGCTCGAATGATGATCTGTCGTTTCTGATGGAAGCGCATGATGGCCTGTCTGCCACGATCGCGCAGCGCTCGGGATTCAAGGGGCTCTGGGCCTCTGGTTTGTCGATTGCCAGTTCGCTCGGCTATCGCGATGCCAATGAAGCTTCATGGACCCAGCTCGTCCAGAGCGTGGAACGCATAGTGGACTCAACCGAGCTACCTGTGCTCGTTGACGGTGACGGGGGCTTCGGCAATTTCAACAATGCTCGCCTCCTCGCACGCAAACTTCATCAGGCTGGCGCGGCGGGCGTCTCGCTTGAGGACAGCTGCTTCCCGAAGCTGAACTCGCTCATTGGTGAGCGGCATCCGCTCGCCGATATCGATGAATTTTCCGGTCGTCTACGGGCGGTGAAGGACACGGTCGCTGAACACGTTGTTCTCGTGGCCAGGATCGAAGCGCTAATCGCTGGACATGGATTGAATGAAGCCATCTTGCGTGCTCATGCCTATGCCGAGGCAGGCGCCGATGCAATCCTGATTCACTCGCGAAAAAGTACCGCTTACGAAATGCTTTCGTTCGTCACCGAGTGGCGGAACCGGCTACCCGTTGTGATCGTTCCGACGACGTACTATCGAACACCAGTGTCAACCTTTCGTGATGCGGGGATCTCCACGGTCATCTGGGCCAATCACTCCTTGCGAGCTGCGGCAGCTGCAATGCGGCGCGTCTGCGATAGTATCGCAGCTCAAGAGGGCGTTGCGGGCATTGAGCCCCATATCGCCCCGCTCAGCGAGATATTCGAGCTTCTGAGGTATGACGAGCTCGCCGCGGCCGAAAAGCGATATCTGCAGCCTCGCTAGTCCATGCTGAGAGGGTTTATCACATAACGTCCCCTTCTTCGAAAGTCCTCCGATGTGCCCTCTCGGCGGTCTCCCTCTAAGTGTCAACCAACAGGCAGTCGGACCTATAATGCCAGAGAAGCTTTGCACAGCACTAAACAGCTTCCCCTCGCCAGGCGGTAGGCAATCCAGATGCACGTGGGTGACGACCTAGCCCTTTCGATCTCCGGGACGATCTAAACAGGTCTGCGGCCGAAGGGAAGAACAGAACGCTCGCGATGCTCACGGAGTTAGGCGCGGGATTAAAGAAAGCGAATGAAATGCCAGTGAATGCTCCCAAGAATGCTCTCATTCTTGCCGCTGGCGTTGGCTCTCGTCTGCGGCCGCTAACGGATCTAACCGCGAAATCCCTTGTCCAAGTTAACGGCACTCCCATCCTGCACAACGCGCTACATAACCTTGACCGTGTCGGCGTCGAACAGGTAACGATTGTTGTCGGGTATCGCAAAGAGGCGATCAAAGATAGCTGCGGTGGCCGCTTTGGCGGGGTTGACGTCAAATATGTCGAATCCTCCGTTTACGATCGTACTGGCAGCGCCTATTCGCTATGGCTGGCGCGAGACGCGCTGCTTTCCGGAGACTGCTTTCTTCTTGAGGGCGACGTCTTCTTCGAGGAAAATGTATTGCGGCAGCTGCTCATCAGTGAAGCGCCCGACGCAGCGGCTGTCGCTCCCTTCGATCAGCTGATGCAGGGATCAGCGGTCCTGTTGTCCGATCTTGGCTTCATTTCAGAATTTCGTTTGAAACAAACAGCGAGAAATCTCATGGCGGATGACCCGCCTCTTTACAAGACGATGAATCTGTTGCGGCTGTCCGCGTCTACTCTGCGGACAGAGCTCGTTCCGGCCCTAGACGATATGATCAAGGCCGGAGCTACCCAGGCCTACACTGAGGAGCTTCTTTCCTATCTCGTGGAAACACAAGGCCTGCAGCTTGCTGCGGTGAGATGCGATGACCTCAGGTGGTACGAAATTGATGATGCGGAAGATCTTCGTACCGCCGAACGCATCTTCGCAAAAGCCGACGTTTGATCCAACCGCGCAGGGGCGAGGTTCACGACGATCACGGAAGGTTTGACGCTGCGCCTCTTCACGACCTGCGCGGCTGCCTCCCAGGCCGCGTAACGATGCCAAGCCCCGCAAGCTTGATCGGGGGCCGCAACCAACGCGGCCGCCTATTGCCTCAGCAAAACGCGAGCGGCTCGTCCTGGCATGAAGCGTGAAACACACCCCCACAAGCGAGGTGGTAGAAAATAGTTATTGCGCTCCCAGCCGCTTCGACCGCAGGAACCGGAGGGACCTAGACCTTGAAGGGGGCAGATGATCTCGATTTCCTCGCTTGCGCTTTTCCGGATCGAGGCTTTCCTGCAAGCGGCTGCTCCGCGGAACTAATCTCTTTAAAATCGAATCTGAAGCTGATTCTTGGTGCGCACAGTACATTCTCGCCAAATTTGATCGGAATACGGCCGGAGCAGTCAAGGCTCTCCTTGACGAAGACCGGCGCCGAAGTGGACATTCCAAGCAGGCGCGCCTCCTGCGCAGAGGGCAGACGTGCGCTTATCGTCACCCACTGTTGCGAGTAGTCGTCAATTCCGATGCGCCTGAGAGCTGTGGAGATCGAGTTGGCGCCAGAGAATTTGTCCAGCAGTCCGGGAGTGCGTTTCGCCGGAAAGTAGCTATGCGCAATGACGATTGGGATCTCGTCCTGATAGCTCAGCGTGTCGATGCGCAGCACATCGTCACGAGCTTGCAAGTCGAGGTAGCCGGCGAGCCGCTCGTCTGCCTTTATCGTTGCAGCAGACAGGATCTTACGACGCGCCAGGCGACGTTGGGAGAAGAGATTATCGGTCAGGGGTTTGAGGGGAGAGCAGATAGGGTGTTGGATGTTCGACAACGAAGGTGCCCCTCCCCTGCTCGACACGGAGCAGTCGTTCCTGCTCAAGTGCCCGAATGGCGTATCTTACGGTGTGCCGGTTGACACCATATTCGAGAGCAAGCTCTACGTCATTGGCAATTTTCGCCTGGCCGAAATCGGCTCGAGGCAATGGCTTCTTCGATGTTCGACCGAACAAACTCCTAGCGCTTTCCTTGATACATAGGTCAAATGCTCCGTGGTTCAGGCTTTCAATTGCGTCGGATCAGCGCCAGGTCTATCATTCTTCGGTTGCACGAGCCGGGTCACGGCCGCTTCCCTCAGATAAAGACGTTGCCGGTAAAGCTCCCGGCAGACAGTTGACCGGCGCGCTGAACAGGCAATTGAGACGCTCGCATCTTCGACATCATACTGACCTCCGACCTCGCGATCTTGCAAAGCTTCATCGATGATACGGCCGTGCACCGTCGACGGTAGCGGCAGTCCCAAGCTGGAAAGGATCGTCGGCACCAGATCAACGATACTGGTTGGGGTAGCAACAACTCCGCTTCTAAAGGCATCGCCAAAGGATGCATAATGAAGTCAGCTCGTGCCCCGAAAGCCCTCCGTGCATACCAACGCCGATCGGATAGGTCCCATCGTAGTACACGGCATCTTGCGAAGCGCTCCGATTAGCCGCTCCGCAATCGGCGAGACCAAACGACGAGGTCCGCACTTCGTGGGTGTTCGGCCATGACAGCGGAAAGCGGGAGGGTACTCGCGATAAGTGGAGAGCCATCGGAAGTCTGACGTGAGAAGGCGACGCCAAACCATGGCTCCTCGGAAAGGCTGTGATACATCTCTGTCAGAAGATGGCTCTCTCTGTCCCGAGCCCAAATGTTGACGACCCGTTCAGCTGTTATTGCGGCGTCTACGTCGGGCGTGAGTTCATATCCGACCTTGAATCCCGATCGCTGCAGATGTTTTAATACGGTTCGGGAGGGAGCATGGGAAAGGTTGGCGCAATCTACCCCGATCCCACAGCATCGTTCGTCTCGCGCTGGGGGTCTCAGAGCAACTTTCAGAGGGGTGGGTATTGGCGGAACGACAGATTCAATGTGCTGGAGACAACTTTGCTGACGGTGAAGGACCCGGCGCAAAGGCGAGCTGCCTATCAAGAGATGCTGGACATATTCGACGAGATTGATCCACCAGGAACGGTGCTCCATTCGCTTGGCGAGTTCTTTGGAAAGCGCGCCAACATCAAGTGGGCACCGACGCCAACCGGTTTAATAGATTTTCGGCCAGGCGCAATCAACGCCTAGCCGAGAACGCCTTGGGCCAGACGCAGAAGACTATTGTCTGCTCGAAAGGTGGAATCATGGACCAAACCAGTTTGCACGCACTTGAAGCACCTTTTGTTCACACTTTTGAGCAAGGGAATGCCGGGCGCCCAGCCATGGCGGCTGGCAGCCCGCCGCTTCTGAGCATTACTGGATTGACGGTTGTTCTTGCAGACCGACCCGAGACGCGCCTCTTGGATGCCGTTCAGTTCGAGTTGCGGAAAGGTGAGTTTTTCGCGCTTGTCGGCGAAAGCGGCAGCGGAAAAAGCGTCTTGTGTTCGACCATCATGGGAGTAGCAAGTACCGAGCTGAAATGTCTCGGCGATATTCACATCGAAGGCAGGCCTCTTGCCGATGTCGATCGGCCGCCTGCGTGCAATGATCTACCAACAGCCGAGCCTATATCTTAACCCCGTTCGGAACATTGGATTCCAGCTTCGCGAGACTGTCCAGATGATCGGCGGCTAGCAAGAAAGAGGCGAGCGAAAGAGCTGCAGATCTACTCTGCGATGTGGGGATCGATGATCCCAAAGAGACGATGAGAAACTATCCGCACGAAATGCCAGGCGGAATGAATCAGCGCGTCATGATTGCAATGGCGCTCCCGATGAAGCCGAAGCTTCTCATCGCTGACGAGCCGACCTCTGCTCTCGATGTAACCACGCAAAAGCAGATTCTTGACTTGCTCGAACGGCTCCGCCCAGACATGGCAATCCTCTTTGTGACCCATGATCTGAGGCCGGCAAACTGGACCATTTTTGGCTAGAGTTGGCGCTGCGTAAATCCCTCGACTGGGAGGAGCGACGACGATGAAGGCCTCGAAGTTTTCGGACGCCCAGAAGGCGTTTATCCTGAA
>NZ_JADYVR010000200.1:0-465 GCF_020193935.1 Bradyrhizobium sp. NBAIM08
GTCGTCACCGACATCCGGGCCCGCGGGCGCCGCCCGACCTGGACGACGAGCCCGGAGAACGCGGGCAGCCGCGCCGTGGCCGCCCGGCTGGGGTTCGTGCACGCGCGCGACGACGTCCTCTACGCCGTCGGCGTCCCGATCCCGGTGGACTGAGCGATCCGGGACTACCGTCGACACCGTGCCCGAGGGCGACACCGTCCACCTCGCCGGGAAGCGCCTGCACGCCGCGCTCGCCGGGCAACTGCTCTTGCGCGGAGAGCTGCGCCACCCCCGACTGGCCGAGCACGACCTCGCCGGGCGCACGGTCCTGGGCGTGCGCAGCGTCGGCAAGCACCTGCTCACCCGCTTCGACGACGGCCGCAGCCTGCACAGCCACTTCCGCATGGACGGCTCCTGGCACCTCTACCGGCCCGGTATGGCCTGGCGGCGGCCGGCGTACGAGGCGCGGGCGGTGCTGGCGACGGC
>NZ_JADYVR010000201.1:0-465 GCF_020193935.1 Bradyrhizobium sp. NBAIM08
GCCCAAGGGCGCGGAGGTCGCTCGCCCGCGCGTCCGCAGGTCGCCCCACGCGTCGCAGCAGCTCCCCGCGCGCCGCGTGGAACAGGTGATAACCGTCGAGCGCATCGGCCAACGGCTCGAGCGCCGCGAGACCGGCCGTCGGCCCGTCCCGCTCGGCAATGGCCAGCGCCCGGTTCATGCCGACCACCGGCGTCGGCTGGGTGCGGTGCAGCGCGTCGTAGAGGGTCACGATGACCGACCAGGGCGTCTGTTCCCAGCTCGGAGCGGTGGCGTGCGCCGCGAGGATGGCCGCCTGGAGCTGGTACGGACCGGCGCGGCCGATGCGCTCCGCCCGCGCGAGTCGCTCCACGGCCTGTCCGATCGCGAGCCCGTCCCATCGTGACCGATCCTGGTCCGGAAGAAGGACGAGGGAGCCGTCGGGCGCAAAGCGCGCATCGGCCCGCGCCAGGTGGAGCTCCATGAGCG
>NZ_JADYVR010000202.1:0-465 GCF_020193935.1 Bradyrhizobium sp. NBAIM08
GAGCACGGGACGACGATCGCCGTCAACGGCCGCACCGAACACGATGCGACCGGTTCGGGCTTGCCGTGGTCCGCAGCGGAGCTGGTCGGGTTCGTCGAGCGCCACTTCGCCTGACCGCCAGCGGCCCGCCGCACCCGACCGCAGACGAGGCGGCATAGGGTCCGGGCATGGGTTACGACGCCGCCGCTGCGATCCGCTTCGTCGATGAGGCGTGGGAGGCGTCCGTCGTGCCGACGCTCCACGACTACATCGCCATCCCGGCGGAGTCGCCGGCGTTCGACGCCGACTGGGCCACCAACGGGCACCTCGCCGCCGCCACGGAGCTGTTGCGGTCGTGGGCCGCCTCCCGATCGCTCGCCGACGCCACCGTCGAGGTGGTGCAGCTCCCCGACCTCACCCCGGTGATCCTGATCGACGTCCCGGCCCATGGCGACGGGATCACCGCGCCGGCCGACGACGTCGTCG
>NZ_JADYVR010000203.1:0-465 GCF_020193935.1 Bradyrhizobium sp. NBAIM08
GGTTGCGCGCGCCGCTGCGACGCACAAGCCCCTCATCATCTCCACAGGCATGGCCAACAGCTCCGAGATAGCCGCCGCCATCGATAGCGCGCGCGCCGCCGATCCCGAATGTAAGATTGTGCTACTGCATTGCGTGTCCGGCTATCCGACGCCTGCCGAAGAAGCAAACCTCCTGCGCATTCCTGCGTTGGCGAGGGAGTTTGGTGTTCCTGTAGGCCTGTCGGATCATACGCTCGGCATCGAGGTGGCTATCGCGGCGGTAGCGCTCGGCGCTGCCGTAATCGAAAAGCATCTGACGCTGAGCCGAGGTGACGGAGGTCCGGATGCGGCGTTCTCGCTCGAGCCGAGTGAGCTACGCGAGCTTGTGCAAGGTGCGCGCAAGGCCCATCTCTCGCTTGGCCGCGGCGATCATGGGTGTGCCAAGAGCGAAGCCGGCAATCGCGTATTTCGGCGCTCATTGTATGT
>NZ_JADYVR010000204.1:0-465 GCF_020193935.1 Bradyrhizobium sp. NBAIM08
GGGTTGCTGAGCATGTTGAACTGGTGCTGCGCCGCCCGGCTGGGCCCGCAGGTGACGGCGGCGGTGCAGGGCCGGACCGTCCAGTAGTACGCCGAGCCCGCGTTGCTGTCGGCGAAGGCACGCGTGGGGGTCCACATCGTCGAGCTCACGGCGTAGCTGCCCAGGGGGTTGGTCAGCTCGGCGTCGCGGCTCACCACGAGCACGTAGGAGCCGGCGTCCGGGACCGGGTCCCAGCGCAGCACCGGGGTCTGGCGCAGGTTCTGGCACTCCGAGGGCGCCTGGGCGCCGCAGGACGTCGTCGGGTCGTCGAGCGCCGTACCGCTGAGCGCGGCGCGGTGGCCCGTGACGTCGCGGAGAGCCGCGATGCTGAAGCTGCCGACCGTGCCCGAGGACAGGAACTCGTTGCTGCGGTAGGCGTCGACCTGGAACTCGTAGCGGTCCGGCGAGAGGTAGGCGGTGCCGAGG
>NZ_JADYVR010000205.1:0-465 GCF_020193935.1 Bradyrhizobium sp. NBAIM08
ATCTTCGAGGAGGCCGGTCTCGACCCGGACAACCCGCCGCTCGCCACCTACGACGAGTTCCTGGCCACTGCGCAGACCCTGGTGGATTCCGGTGGTGTGCAGGCCGCCATCTGGCCGTCGCCGGCAGGCGAGTTCTTCCAGCCGTGGTTCGACTTCTACCCGCTGTACATCGCCCAGAGCGGTCTGCCGCTCGTCGCCGACGGACAGGCCACGTTCGCGTCCGAAGACGGCTTCGCCGTGGCCGCGTTCTGGCGCAGCCTGTACGACGCCGAGCTGGTACCCCGCGAGGCGTACACCGCCGACGCGTTCGCCGACGGGGTGTCGGCGATGTCCATCGTCGGGCCGTGGGCCATCGCCGTCTACGGCGAAGACGTCGACTGGGGTGTCGTGCCGGTGCCGACCGCCGAAGCCACTCCGGCCGAGGAGATCCAGACGTTCAGCGACGAGAAGTCGATCGGCATGTAC
>NZ_JADYVR010000206.1:0-465 GCF_020193935.1 Bradyrhizobium sp. NBAIM08
CACATAGTCGGAGAATGCATCCTCATCTTTGGGCCTAGCACTGCGCTTGTCAACCTTGTCCCAGAGGAATTGGGCCTCTGGTATCTCTCCTTGTAGCAGACCTTGAAACCGTTCCAATGAGTCAACTAGCACCTGAATAAGTTGATCTCCACCCTGCACTAATCGCAACTCACGATCAGCCGCAAGCTTCACAATATCTTGTGGTCGAGCTGGAACCCAAGTAGCTCGACGAGCTTCAGCCTCCGCATCCACTTGAACCCATTTGAGCCAATCCAATTCAGGAAGCTCTTGTTGAATCTTTCTGATGGCCTTGCAGGCACGAAAACTCCCTCGATGAATTAAGATCTGGATGATGGCGTTTTGCCACAAATCGATATGATCAAGAGGTCCAGCCCAATATGCTTCACCGCTCCTGTGTTTAGGTGTTTCGAATTGGCGCGTGAGCCACACGTAAAGTTCAGCGAG
>NZ_JADYVR010000207.1:0-465 GCF_020193935.1 Bradyrhizobium sp. NBAIM08
CTATTGAACGGTACGATTTCATGCAAGGCATCCGACTCAATGTCGCTGTTGAACAGGATGATCATTCCTTTTTAAAACTGACGATTAAAGTCCGCGACAAGATTGTTGCAGACGGACTCAACGATGATTCCTTCGACGCTACCAACATCGGAATTCATTTAAAAGCACAGGAATTCAACGAACTGCTTGAAGATCCCAATACGATTGTTGTGGAGATGCGGAATCACTACGAAAGTGAAATCGGACATTTTACCAAAGCAATTCGACCCGATGTAGATACGTTTCGCGAATCGCTGCCAATCATCGAAGAGCAACTCGCCGATCATAAACAGGATAAAAAATTATTGATGTATTGCACCGGCGGCATTCGCTGCGAAAAAGCGAGCGCGTATTTTAAACACAAAGGTTTTGAAAATGTATATCAGCTTGAAGGCGGCATCATCGAATATACACGACAGGTTAAAG
>NZ_JADYVR010000208.1:0-465 GCF_020193935.1 Bradyrhizobium sp. NBAIM08
CCGCCAAGACGGTCAATGGCGCGCTGCGCGGCGGGGTGCTGGCCGGCGGTGTCGCCGCGATCGCATGGCTGCTCGCGGTCGCGCTCAGCGGCACGATCTTCTTCTTCCTGATCATCGCGACGGTGCTCGCGCTCGTCTACACCGTCATCCGCGGCGACAAGGCCCGGATGGGCGTGTGGGGGCTGATCGCGATCGCGTGGGCGCTGGTGCTCGCCGAGCGCTGGGTCGTCAACGACAACAGCGGCGTGATCGTCGCCGGCGCGGCGTGGCTCGGCGTGATCCTCGGCGCGCGGCGCGCCGGGATCGCGAAGAAGTCGCTGATCCTGCTGCTCTATCCGCTGCTCTCGCTGATCGTCATCATCGGCGCCGACGAATCCATCCTGGACCCGTGGGGCATGTCCTGGCTGTGGGTCGCCGCCGTGCTCGGGCCAGTGATCGGCGTCCGCACGGTCCTCAATCCCAGCC
>NZ_JADYVR010000209.1:0-464 GCF_020193935.1 Bradyrhizobium sp. NBAIM08
GGGGGCCACCGGCGCGTACTCGAACCGGCTTGTGACCAGCTCCACGTCGGCGCCCGCCTGCGCCAGCGCGGCACAGAGCGCGCGGTCGTATGGCGGCGTGAATGCCGGCGGGTCGACGATCTGGACACGCATCGTCGACGATTCTTCCTGTGGAGCTCTCCTACTGCGTCGTGAACACGAATGGGCGCGAGCTGCTGCTCGCCTGCCTGCGCTCGATCGCGGCCAACGCTCCAGGCGATCTCGAGAGCGAGATCCTCGTCGTCGACAACGCTTCGGACGACGGCTCGGCGGACGCCGTGGAGGCGTGGGCGGCGAGCAACGAGGGCGGCGCGCCGGCGCTGAGGCTGATCCGACGTGAGGCGCGTGAGGGCAAGGCCGCCCTCGACTCGCTGCTCCTGTCCGAAGCTCAGGGCGAGCTCTGTCTGCTGCTCAACGAGGACTCTGAGCTGCGCCCGGGGGCTGTG
>NZ_JADYVR010000021.1:0-76914 GCF_020193935.1 Bradyrhizobium sp. NBAIM08
TATAAGAGACAGGTCAGGTGGGGTTTCGGGGGCTGAAAAGTCGAGAGATCGTGGTTTGACGCGGCTGTTCGGGGCATCCGTTCGAGCCGACGAGATGGGCGGCGATCGTTGCCGCGCAGTCCGAATGACGTCTCTCGATTTGCTTCGTCGGGCAAAACAGGAGCATAGTGGCATCATCGCGGGAGGTCGGACAGGCAGGTCTTTCGCCGGGTCTCGTGAAGGCGTCTGCCGCTGGACGTTGCGTATTTTTGTGCACTGTCACCGCAACATCCAGCATCCGCTCAGGCGAATCGAGAATAGCGCGAAAGCTGAAAGAACGGTTCTGCCTGGTAGGTGGGATCGGTAGCAAGGCGAGCAAGCCTTTGCCCGATGGCGGGCGCGAATTTCGCACCATGGCCTGAACACGCGGAGCAGACGATCAGGCGGGACTCCGGCCAGCGATCGATGATGAATTCCTCGCCCGCGTCTAGCCTGATGTCGGCGGGCGCGGTGTTGGTGTAGAGGCAGACGTCGCGATCGATGATGGGCCCGGCCGCGCCCGGGACCAGAGCGACCAACGCTTCGCCGACCGGGCGGAGTTCGGCATCGCTGGCCTCCGGACCCCAGTCGTCGGGGCCGACCACGGGCCCGTGGTTGTGAGGCGCAGCTTTGACGCCGCGCTGTTCGAAGTCCGGAAAGCCGTAGACGGTGTCATCAGGACCTCGGTCCAGGATGAAGATCGGGAAACGACCGAGCGACACGCTCTCGGGGCTGACAGGCGCGAACCAGCCGACCGCCTGTCGGGTCACGTTCAGCAGCGCGGCGAGTTGCGGGAGTGCGCGACCGAGCCATGGGCCCAGCGCCAGAATAGCGCGCTCGGCGAAGAACTCTTCGGTATCAGTGCGGATCGACACGCCGTCCCGGTGCGGCGAGAAGCTCGCGCGTTCCGGAATCACGCGGTCGCGAGCGCGTGCGCGCATCAGTTTCATGACGACCTCGGTCCGCAGGATCGCGCCACCGTCCTGCACGACAACGTCCCAGTCGCCGGGCAGGCTGAAAGCCGGAAATTCCTTGTTCGCTTGAGCCGCGGTCAACATCGGATCCGGCCGCCCTTTCGCGATCGCGGCCGCGCGCGAGGACGCCACCATGGCGGAGCCGGGGCGGCCGGCCTCCAAGACAGGGGTTTCCGTCAGAATTGTTTGACCGCTTTCGGTCTGCAGCCGGATCCAGCCGGCATGAGCCTCGTCGCTCAGGCCGGTGTAGTTGGGGTTTTCGAAATTGAAGCGACGGAAAATGCGACATGAACCATGGGACGAGCCTCGATCCGAACCTGCTGCGACAGGGTCGAAGCCGAGCGCATCGACGCCGGCATCCAGCAATGCGCCCAGCGCTGCTCCGCCCATGAGCCCCAGACCCAGCACGGCAACTTCGCATTTTCGCATGAAGACCTCGCGAGCGATGCTACGACGCGGCGATCATCGTGATGATTTCGCGGGTTTGCAAGGTCTACGGGGGGATTACGGACGGCACCGACAACGCCGTAAGCTTAGAATACTCGCTCCGCGAGCTTCCGGCCATCGACTGGCCAAGGCGTGCCACGATATACATTGCCAGCGGTGTCGGTACAAATGGGCGTTAGATGTACCTTCTTCACCCGCATTTCGAGTAAAGCGTTGCCAATGGCAGCATGACTCACCATCAGGAAAGCCGTCTCTCCATCACAAAGCGTCGCTGGGAGTGTCGTGTTCGGCGTCCCAGGAAACTCGTCCGCGGCTAAGGAAAGGCGATCACCTTTTGGCAGCTCGAAGGCAATTGTTTTGATCGCTACTGGACGCTGACCTATATTCACAGCTTCAAGTTTGGCGTAAGTCGCCCCCAACGGCACCGCCGTCGTATACTGGCGCGGTCATCGTTGCACTTACAGTGATCTGGCGCTGCTCCCTCTTGACAGCTTGGCGCCAATTGAATGTCGAGAGCACTGCACCATAGAGTGCTACGATAAACAGAACCCCATCCTTAAGAGCCGTGAATTCTGACGCCGCGTCCATTCAACGCCCCCTGCCCCGCAACGCGATCCGATCGCCTCTTTTTGCCTCCAGAGCAGTTTTAGAAGAGGCCTGCCTGATGCCGGCATTTTGTCTGCAGCTATTCTCGACAAGCTTTGCCTCAATCTCCTCGGGCGTGATTTCGAGTACCAGCTTGTCTCGCTTTTGCCTGGCTTCCTTCAATTCCCGTACGAAGGTCGCCACCCGCGCGGTTGCTTCGCCTGTTGGTCGAAATCGAAACTTTAGCGACTGCTGAACCGAACGCCCCCCAAACTCTCGGATCGCTTCGAGGACCCGAGGCCAAGGCATATCGGCCGTCGTTCCCATAAGGGGATTACTCGAAACCTTGCCCTTATTCGGCCCCTTAAAATGCTTCTTCAGTGGGTACTTGGACGGAACTCGAATGGGATCAAGGTTGAATGTGTAGTCGTCTGATTTGGTGAACCACAAAATGGTTTCGTGGCGCCCAGAAAGTCGCTTCTGACAATGTAACCCGTGACCGAATGTCCAAACAATTCTGTTTCTGAGTTTCAGGCCATGATCTTTGAACTTAGGATAGAGAAGGATATCGAGAGGAAAGACCTCGCCATCCTCAATACCATTTCCGACTTGCCAGCAGATCGACCCACGCGGATGGAGCAGGCGAACTGCCTCCGCGATAGTCGCCGCCTGTTGCTCGATGTAGAGCTCATTTGTCGTCCGCTTCTCATACGCCTTACCGATGTTGTACGGCGGTGACGTGATGATCAGGTGCATGCTCTCGTTTGGAAGCTTACGCATAAACGTAAGATTGTCTGCACACTCGACAGCTATCTCGGGACTGCCCCTAGGGCGGAGCGGAATGACGTTTGTTGCTCGTGCGGCATTTGAACTTTGCACGGTCTAAGCCCCCCATTAGGAGCCGAATCGGCCCCATCGTAACTTCCCTGCTTAGCCCACCTCGTAGTGGGGCTCTACTCGCTCAGACGAAGGTCAACAGTCATCTGGAAGACGGTCGCCATGCGGACGGCCACTCCCTCGGCTGTGCGCGCACGAATTTCGCCGCCTGAAGCAAACGTAAGCCACACTTACTCTACGGGGAATTTTTTGGAACCACAACTTATGGCGGAGAGGAGGGATTCGGACCCGATAGGCTAGCACCTATGCCGCATTTCGAGCGCGGTGCTTCAAAGAAGTTTTGTAACATCAATAGGTTGCGTGGGAACCAAAACTTGAGCGGCCTTGTTTGACTCGGGTACCCCTAAAACCATCCCCTAATACAGCGGCTCCTCATACACCTTCTCCCCATCCAGCAGCAGCCGCTTGATCGCGGCGCGGCCGGAGGGCAGCACGGCGGCGACGATGCGCAGCTTCTGCTGGTTGCGGGCGTCCTCGAGCTTCTTGCCCTCGCCTTCGGGCACGAAATAGCTTTCGAGGCCATATTTGATCGGCAGGTTGTCGCAGAACCTTCGCCGGTCGTCGCCGCAGGACCCGCCGTAATTGCCGACGCGGCCGCGGATCAGCACTTCGGGCGCGGTGGCCGTAACAGGCTCGGCATGCACCGAGACCGCCTGATAGACGCCGTCCGCCCTGGGCGCGAGCTTGACGAACACGGTTGGATGGCGCGCGTCGGCTACCTTGCCGGCGAGCGCGCCGGCCGGCACTTGCGAGATGTCGTAACGGAGCACGACATAATCGCCGCGCAGGAGATCGCGGGGATCGACCGGCTGCGTCTGCAGGGTGACCTCGACGCCGTTACGCAGGATCTGGATGCGGTCGGCGACCATCAGGACCAGCAGCGCGCACTGGATCAGGATGGCGACGCCGAACAGCATGGCTTTCGGGATGCGCCGCCAGAATGCGGCCAAGGATGCTACCACGGGTGCGATCATCCCGTTCATCGCGCGGCCCTCGGCAGCATGCGATTGAGCGCGGTGGCAAAGGCGACGGCCGCGACGCCCGCCACTGCCAAGAAGGCTGAGCGGCGCAGCAGCGATCCCTTCACCGCCCAGGTGATGCCGGCGATGACCCCGGCCATCCCGAGCCAGCCGGCGACGATGCGCGGACGCACGTCATCGAGCATGCCGGAGACGACGAGACACAGCATGGCCGCAAGCAGCGCGGCATAGGCGAGCCAGGATTCGCCGGCCATGGAGGCCGGCCAGACCGGCGCCGCGAGCAGGACCAGGGCGATCGCGGCTGCTGCAAGCAGTTCTCCCGCGCGCCTGGTGATGGCAGCCGAGGCCAGCGCGAGGATCACGCCGGCATTTCCGCACACGATCGCCCAAAGCGGCTGGCCCGCAAGAGACCCTTCGCGAAAGCGGACGAGATCGTCGACCGTCGTCACCTCCAGGAACGCGGCAATGGCCAATGAAAACGCGCCGTAAATCGACAGCACGCTGCCGAGCCGGAGCGCCCGCGGCGACGGCGCGGCGGCGATCGCGAGCCCGGCGCCGAACAGCAGCGCCGCACCGCTCGCGAGCACGAAGGACGGCTGGGTGCCCTCGAATTCGAAGCGGAGCGAGGTCGCGATCCACCACGGCAGCAGCGCCAGCGCGACGAGATGGGCCGCGACGCGCGAATTCCAGGCGAAGGCTGTCGCGGCGGCGATGAGCCAGACCAAGACGTACGGAAGATGCAGCACGTCGGACGCGTCGGTGATCCGCATGCAGGTCCAGATCGAGGCGGCGACGAGACCGACCGCGAGCGCGCCGCGCGAGCCGGTCAGGAGGGCCGCGGCGAACGCGCCGACCGACCACAGCAGCATGCCGCCGGCGAAGTCGTCGCCGAGGTGGTACATCTGACCGACCAGCGCGATGCCGGCGCCGAAGATGATGGCACTGACGCTGGCACAGAGATCGGCGAGAATTGTGCGCTCTCTCGCGGCGAACCAGGCGCCGAGACCGCCGGCGATCACCATGCCGGCCAGCAGGATCGCGAACCGCGCCAGGCGCGCGATCTCGGTCCAGTGCGCCGCGACGAAGGCGAGGAACGCGGCGGCAATCAGCAGGCCGCCGACGATGGCGACGACTACGGCGATGTTGATGCCGGCCGGAAGCGGCGGCAGCGCGCTGCGGATCGCGACGGCCGCCGCCGGCGCAATCACGCCGTCGGCCTCCCATCGCGCAAGATCGGCTTCGAGGCGCTGCCGGTAGGTTTTGTCGAACATCGTCCTGGGATCACCTGGCCGCCGGATGGCGGGACCTTGCTAGGTCGGATCGTACGGGCGATGGGTTCAAGCTCCTGCTCGCGGTGGGGCTTTCGCATATGGCTCTTGGCGCGAGCTGAGCGCGCGCCTCGTCCTTCGAGACGGCGCTTACGCGCCTCCTCAGGATGAGGCTCAGCGGCATCGGAGCCCGCTGAAACCAGTGCCACGCACGCGGTCCTCATCCTGAGGGCCCGCCAACGGCGGGGGTCTCGAAGGATGGCCACAAGCGATATCACTCTTATGTGCGGCCTATTGTGCCGGCAGAGGAATGCGCCGGAGGACGTCGTCATAGGGTGCGAGGTCGAGATAGGCCGTCACCTCCGCCGCCTTGCCGTCCTGCATGAGCAGGATCCACGCGTAAGAGTTCGCGTAAGGCTTGCCGTCGCGCGCCACGCCGCTGCCTTCCCAATGCGCGATGACGTGGTCGCCATCAGCGTAGATCCTCACGGACGTGGGGCGGACCGGGGTCGACAACCGGCTGGCGAACGGGCGGACCGCGCGATCAACGAACACATCGCGGCCCCGGAATTCGCCGGCGCTGGGGCCGGACCCCTTGATGCGCCAGACCACGTTGTCGTGCAGCAGGTCATTGAAGAAGGTGGTTCCTCCCGCCGCCCAGCGATCGAAGGCGTCGGTGACGATGCGCTTGTTGTCGTCCTGCACGGAATTGGCCTGTCCGCAGGGTGCGGCCGTCGTCAGGGTGGAAGCGGTGACGATGACCGCGTAGACGCACGACGCAAGTGCGCGATTAAGCAGGGTTGCCATTGGTGTCTCCCTTTCTGGTGCAAGATGTCGTCTGCCCCGAAGTGATGCACGCAGGTCGGTCGCGTTGTTGCTCGACCTACCCGCGCCGCGCGACAGCGGCGCCGCCAAAGATGAGTTGCTCGACCATCGGACGGCGCAGGAAGCGGCCTGGAAAGATGGGATCGGGCGCGGTCGCCTGGTCGAGGCGCGCCATTTGCTCTGGAGACAGCGAGATCCCGACCGCACTGAGGTTGTCTTCCGCCTGCTCCAGCGTGCGGGCCCCGATCACCGGCGCGGTGACCGCGGGATTGGCCAGCGTCCATGCGATGGCCACCTGCGAAGACGTTGCGCCGAGCTCCCAGGCGACGGATCGCACCGTCTCGGCCGCGTCCAGCGATCGCTCGTTGAGAAGGCCGGATGACGCGATGATCGAGGCGCGTGTCGTGCCGACGGCGCGTTCCTGGGAATCCCTGAGGTCGGCCCGGCTGTACTTGCCGGTGAGCACGCCGCCGCCGAGAGGCGACCAGGGCAGCACGCCGAGGCCAAGGCTCGCCGCCAGCGGAATGAGCTCGTGCTCGACGGTGCGCTCGACCAGATTGTATTCGATCTGCAGCGCCACGAATGGCGACCAGCCGCGCAGATCTGCGATCGTCTGCAGCTGTGAAATGCGCCAGGCCGGCGTGTTGCAGATGCCGACGTACTGGACCTTGCCGCTGCGCACGAGATCGTCCAGGCCGCGCATCACCTCGTCCGGCTGCGTCGTCGCGTCCCAGGCGTGCAGGTAAAGCAGGTCGATGCGATCGGTCTCGAGCTGCCGCAGGCTCTGCTCCACCGAACGCACCATGTTGAGCCGGTGGTTGCCGCCGGAATTGGGATTGCCGGGATCGCGCGCCATGGTGAACTTGGTGGCGAGCACGAGACGGTCGCGCTTGCCGCGGGCGAACTGGCCGACCAGGCGCTCGGACGCGCCGTTGGTGTAGTTCACCGCGGTGTCGATGAAATTGCCGCCGCGGTCGACGTAGAGATCGAAGATCCGCCGTGCCTCGCCGGCATCGGCTCCCCATCCCCACTCGGTTCCGAAGGTCATCGTGCCCAGTGCGAGCGGTGATATGCGCAGGCCGGAGCGGCCAAGCAGGCGGTATTGATCGAGCGACGTCATCAGAGCCTCCTTCGTGTGGCTCGGAGATAGCCCCCGGCGAGAGGTGAGAGAAGTTGGCCAATGATGACCGGGGTGGTAAGCCTAGCTAACCAATGACCACGGACCTGAACCTCGTTGCCGTTTTCATCGCGGTCGCGGAAGCCAAGAGCTTCCGTGGCGCCGCCGAGCGGCTCGGGGTGACCCGATCCGCCGTGAGCCAGGCTATCCGACGCATGGAAGACCAGCTGGGCGTGGCTCTCGTGCAGCGAACGACGCGCAGCGTCAGTCTGACCGAAGCCGGCCTGCGCCTGCACGAGCGCGTGACCCCGGCGCTCGCCGAAGTCGAACAGGCAATCAATGGCGCCCGCGACCGTGACGCGCAGCCGACGGGGCAGCTGCGTCTTGCCGTCTCATCGATCGCCGAGCGATTCATTCGCGGTCCGTTGCTGGCCGAATTCACGCAGGCTCATCCCGGCGTGCAGGTCGACGTGACCGTGACCGACGAGGAATTCGACATCGTGGCCGAGGGCTTTGATGCCGGCGTCCGGCTCGGCGAAGTGATCGAGCAGGACATGATCGCCGTGCCTGTTTCGGGCGATCAGCGCCAGCTGGTGGTGGCCGCTCCCGCCTATCTGGAGCGGTTCGGCGCGCCCTCGCACCCGCGCGAGCTCTCACAGCATTGCTGCATCGGCTGGCGGCCGGCGCCGCACGTCGCTCCCTACCGCTGGGAATTTGCGGAAGGTGGGCGCGAGTTCGACGTCGCAGTGGAGCCGAGGATCACGACGAACGACATGTGGGTCATGGTGCGGACCGCCTGCGCGGGCGGCGGCCTGACATTCGGCATGGAAGAGACGTTCAAGCCGTATATCGAGCGCGGAGAATTGGTGCCCCTGCTGGAGGAATTCTGCCCGTTCTTCCCCGGCTTCTTCCTCTACTTTCCGGATCGGCGGAATCTTCCGCCGAAGCTGCGCGCGCTGGTCGATCACGTGCGTTATCGGGGAAGCGGAAAGCGCTAAAGCGGAATGGCTTTAGATCGAATCGATCCGCTCTAGTTTGCCTTGATGCCGGCCTCGCTGATCAGCTTGCCCCATTTCGCACTTTCGTCCTGAATGAAGCGGCCGAACTGCTCGGGCGAGGTCGGCGCAGGCTCCGCGCCGAGGGTGCGGATCTTCTCGGCCACGGCAGGGTCCTTCAGCGCCTTGGTGAAGGCCTCGTTCAGTCGGGCGATGACATCCGCAGGCGTGCCGGAGGGAGCAACGAGCCCGAACCAGCCGACGGATTCGAAACCGGCAAGGCCGCTCTCGGCCAGCGTCGGCACATCGGGCAGGGACGCAAGGCGGCGCGCCGAGGACACGCCGATCGCGTTGAGCTTGCCCTCGAGGATCAATTGTCGCGATGCCGGAATATCCAGCACCGCGAACGGGACATGGCCTGCGAGAACATCGACCGCCGCCGGCGCCGTCCCGCGATACGGCACCAGCTCCATCGCGATCCCGCTTCTGTGTGTGAACAGCGCAGCAGTCAAATGCATCGCGGTCGAGTTGCCGCCATGCCCGATCGAGAGCCCACCCGGCTTCGCCTTGGCGAGCGCGATGGTCTCCGCAGGTGTGCGCGCCGGAATATTCGCGGACGCGACCAGCACAAAGGGAATTTCCGCGAGCAGGGTGATGGGCGCGAGATCCTTCAGCGCGAACGGCATCGAGGCATTGAGGTGCGGATTCACGGTCAACGCACCCGCCGGCGCCACGCCCAGCGTGTAGCCGTCGGGCTTTGCCTGTGCGACCGCGGTCATGCCGATGTTGCCGCCGGCGCCGGCGCGGTTCTCGATCACCAGGCCCTGCTTGAGCTCGGCGGTGACCAGCGGCTCGAGCGCGCGGATGACCGTGTCGGCGCTGCCGCCGGGCGGGAAGGTCACGATGATCTTGATCAATTGCTCGGGATAGGCGGCTCGGGCCGCCGCCACCGGCAACAATGCGAAAGAAGCGGCCGTCAGCGCGGCCAGCATGCGGCGTCTTGCAACGTGAAACACGGTCTCCTCCATGTATTCTGTTTTTGAAACTCGGCTTGGCGAGCTACGTCGCCAGGCCGTCCGCTCGATGTCGTCCTACGCCGCAGCGCCAGTGATACGGGCCAGCAGGCCCTGCGCGTTCTCCGGCGCCGACTGCCCGCGCCAGGCGATGTGCTGGTCGGGCCGCGCCAGCACGAGCTTCTCGGCATAGGCGCCGTTCGCCTCCTCCGGCGCGACGTCGACCAGCGCGAGCGGCACGCCGCGCGCCTTTGCGGCGTCCTGCAGCCGCGTCACATCGATTGCCGGATCGAACCGCAGCAATGTGTAGCCGGGGCCGAAGGCATCATAGAGCGAGCGTCCGTCGCGCAGGAACAAATGCGGCGCGCGGGCGCCCGGCACGGTGGAGGGCGTGAAGCTGCCCATCGCGTAAGGCGGCGGCGGCTCGCCGTCATAGGCGATGATCGGCGAGGCGTCGTAATAATAGCCGAAGTTGAGGCCGGCGCAGCAATATTGCTGCACGTTGAGATCGTAGGCCGCTTTCGCCAGCGCCGCGCGCGCCGCGTGGCCGCGCGGCGTGTCATCCTCGATCTCGGCGGACACGCCGCCGCGCTGCGCCATCATCTTCATCGCATGGTCCATTGCAAAGCGCGACACCTGCTCGGTGATGGGCTGGCGCTCCGCCTCATAGGCATCGAGAATCGCAGCCGGCGCCCAGCCGTTCAGATGCGCCGCCAATTGCCAGCAGAGGTCGACGGCATCCGCAATGCCGGCATTCATGCCGTAGCCGGCATAGGGCATCCACAGATGTGCGGCGTCGCCGCAGATGAAGACCCTGCGGTCGCGGAAGCGGTCGGCCACCAGGCGCCGTCCGACCCAATCCTCCTTGCTGAGCACGCGGTATTCGAAGCGCTCGTCGACGCCGAGGATGGCACGGATGGCCCAGTCGCGATCGACCGAGTCGAACTCGGGCTCGTCGGGCTTGAGGTGATTGTGGATCAGCCAGCGGTCGTGGCCGTCGATCGCAACAACGGTGCCGGAGCGGCGCGGATTGAGCGAGAGCACCATCCAGGCCGGCTTGTGCGCCCCCATCAGCTCCTTCAGTTGCGGCGCTTCGATGAAGGTCGACTGCACGCGCTGGATCACCGGCGTGCCGGACAGGCTGGCACCGATTGCTTTTCTGACGAGGGATCGGCTGCCGTCGCAGCCGATCACGAAGCTGGCTTCGATCCGGAGCGAATGTCCGCTGTCGAGATCGCGCGCCAGCGCGACGACATGGTCGTCGTGCTGCTCGATGTCGGTGATTTCCGTGCGCGCCAGGATCTTGATGCGTGATTGCGCCGCGGCATGGCTGAACAGGATCGGCTCGAGATAGACCTGGTTGATCCGGTGCGGCGGCTCGGGCGTCGGCCACCAGGTGTCGGGGCCGCCGGTCGCGCTATAGCGGCGCGCACGGGAGGGAATGTCGATGCGGCAAAGCTCGATCCCGGTCGCCGTGGTCCGATAGGAGCAATCGTTGGGAAAGTCCGCAGGGAGCCCCGCATCGCGCAAGCGAGCGGCGACGCCGAGCCGCCGAAAAATCTCCATCGAGCGCGCCGATACGTGGTTGCACTTGACGCTGGGCGGATCGCCGGCGTGGCGGATTTCCGCGACGACGACGTCGATCCCGCGCGAAGCGAGATCCATCGCCGCGGTCAATCCGACCGGCCCGGCGCCCACCACCAGCACTTGCGCTCTCATGCTCGCTCCAATCCTTGCCGCGGATTCTTTCCGTCCGCACAGCATGCATTTTATTGCAGGTCCGTTTATGCGATAAGTCGGAAAGAACTCATCAATTCATGAGATTTCTCTATGAATGTCACATTGCGCCAGCTGCGGATCTTCACCGGCGTGTATCGGACGCGCAGCATCACGCGGGCCGCCCGCGAGCTCGGCATCACGCAATCGGCGGCGAGCCTGTTGATCCAGCAGCTCGAGGCCGAGCTCAGCGTCAAGCTGTTCGACCGCTCCACGCGCTCGGTGCAGCCGACGCTGGCCGCCGACGAGGCGTTCGCCGCCGCCGAGCGCATGCTGAGCGATGCGCAAGGCCTGTCGCGCCGCATGCGTGACCTCGCGCAGGCCCGCGCAGGCCGGGTCGTGTTTCTCGCCTCCGCCGGCACGGCATCGGCGCTGCTGCCCATGGTGCTGGCGAAATTCCGCACTGGTCATCCCGACATCGAGATCGACATGCGCGATGTCGCCGCCGACGATCTCGTGCCACGGCTGAGCACGACCGACGCCGAGTTCGCGATCGGCAGCGTGGAGGGCGAATTCGCGGACATGACGATCGAGACGCTGACGAGCGGCCGCCTGAGCGCGATCGGCCGTCGCACCGCGGACTTCGCCGCGCGTCGGTCCCTAACCTGGGACGAGCTGGTGCAACTGCCGACGATTGCGATGCGCAGCGAGACACGCATCCGCATGCAGATCGATCAGGCCCTGAGCGCGCAGGGCAAGCGCCTCGATCCGACCTATGAAGTGACCCTGATCAACACCGCGCTCGCCATGACGGCGCAGGGCCTCGGCCTCGCCATCCTTCCCGCGACGATGCTGCCGGCCGACCAGTTCCCGACACTGATCGCAAGACCGCTGGTGCGCCCCGCCCTCACCCGCCCCGTGTCGCTGCTGCAGCGCCAAGGCCGGACGCTGTCGCCCGCGGCGCAGGCGTTTGTGGCGACGGCGCGGATGGTGCTCGCGGGGCGAACGGCACCGGCATCAGGCTGATTTTGCGGAGCTATTGAGAGGGGGGTCGCTGAGCTGGCGGAGAGGGAGGGATTCGAACCCCCGATAGGCTTGCACCTATGCCGCATTTCGAGTGCGGTGCATTCAACCACTCTGCCACCTCTCCTGAAGGCGCCATATTAGGAGCTGGGCCCCTGTGGTTGGGGGCGTTAATAGGCGAGGATGGCGGGCCAGACAAGGCGCGAAAGGGGAAAATCCGCTGCCTCTTTTCGCCCACTATCCCGCTTTGGGAAGGAACTGCCATGGAGCATCTGACGGTCACCGCCAATGGCGCCAAATTCCACGTGGCTCGTGCCGGAAGCGGCAAACCGCTGCTTTTGCTGCATGGTTGGCCCGAATTCTGGCTGACCTGGGAGCCGGTGATATCGAGGCTTTCGGACCGATTCACGCTTGTCGCGCCTGACCTCCGCGGCTTCGGCGACAGCGACAAGCCAGGTGGACCTTACGGACCGGACGGCCATGCCGCCGATATGCTGGCGCTGATGGACCGGCTCGGCATCGACCGATTCGGCGTCGTCGGCCACGATGTCGGCGGCGCTGTCATGCAGCCGCTGGCCCGGCAGGCGCCCGAGCGGATGGCGGGCCTCTTCTTCTTCGATTTCGTCTATCCCGGGATCGGGCCGCGCATGGCCGCGCCCGATAGGCTCAACCACATCTGGTACCAGTCCTTTCACCAGATGGAGATGGCGCCACAGCTCATCGGTGCGAGCCGGGAGAGCTGCCGGCTCTACATCAGCCATTTCCTCAAAGGCTGGGCGCACCGGACAAATGCCTTCGACGACGTGCTGGACGCCTTCACGGACAATTTCCTGAAAGCCGGCAACCTCGCCGGCGGCTTTGCGCATTACCGCGCCTCGCATGCCGGGCGCGTGGCGATGATGAAGGGCGAAGCGCCGCCACTTCCGCCGATCGCGGTGCCGACCTGCGTGCGCTGGGCCGAGCACGATCCGCTGTTTCCCTTTGGCTGGACCGACCGGCTGTCCGAGACCTTCAGCGATCTCGACCTCGAGATGTTTCCCGGCGTCGGCCACTTCCCGCATCGGGAAAATCCGGATCGCGCGGCACGCGAGATCGCCGCGTTCTTTGCGCGCATCGGCTGGAGCTGAGGAGAAAAACGGGGTGGGACCGCCAGACGCGGTAAACACTGGCGGTCCCGTGCCGCTTATTGAAATACTGGCCGTGAAGGGCGGCTTCGCCGGCCGAGTGGAAGCGACGATTCGACCCTAGCGTGCGACGGGCGGTCCGCAACGCAATCCGGTCCTTAACCTAACCGGTCAAGGTTACTCCTTGTCCGCTTTACCTTTTTTCTTCCCGTTCTCCGTGGAATCCCGGTCCTTGCCGTTGCCTTCCTTGCGGCGATTGGTGAAGCGCGCATTGCCAAGTCCGGTGCCGATGGTGAGCACGCCCCAGCGGTCAACGTCCTGCATGAACGGTACTTCCGAGAGCCCCTGCACCACGCCGTCATTGTGCATCAGGATCGCGGTGTCGTGCTCGCCAATGGCGGGGATGCCCTCGATCAGGCTCGCCGGCAGGTTGAACTTGCTGCTCTCCCAATTGCCCGGCAGATTCTGCGCGCCCTTCTCGATCGAGCCGTCCGGGTTGATCACACCGGGACAGGCGATGCCGATGAACGGCGCGAGCTTGTAGCCTTCGGCCTCGGCCTCCGTGATCAGCCCTTTCAGCATCTTGGTCAGCCGCTTCACCGCGCCTTCGCGCGTCGGCTCGTCGTCGGCGTGACGCCACAGCTCCGCATGCACCACCTTGGCCTTGGACAGATCCTTGGCTTTCTTCCAGCCGGTTTCCACCACGCCGCAGCGGATGTTGGTGCCGCCGATGTCGACGGCGAGAATGCTGTCATGAGCCTCGAAGATCCAGGACGGCGCCAGGTGCAGCGCGCCGATCAGGCCGGCCTCGTCAGGATGATGGCGGATCGGCTGCAGGTCGATCTTGAAGCCCTCGGATTTCAGGATGATCTCGGCGCGGGCGATCACGAGCTCGCCGAGCCTTGAATCGCGAAAGCCGCCGCCGACGACGATGCGCTCGGTCTTGGCCCAGGCCTTGGTCTTGAGGAATCGGCGCGTGACATAAGCGAGCTCCTGGGAGAAATCCTCGATCGCGCTGTGCACCACGGCCGAGGCCTCGGTGTCGTCGCCGATCAGGATGGCGTCCAGCGTCTTCTTGTTGATCTCCTCGGTCGGCACCTTCCCGAACGGGTCCTCCCCCGTCTTGCGCAGCGGCTTGCGCCAGCGCTCGAGCACCTCCCGGAACGCGCCCTTGCTGGCGCGGTCGCCGAGAAAGCCGTCCTCGTCCTTGATCTCGATGTTGAAGCTGTCGACGTCGACCGACGGCAGCCGTTCGGCGCCATGCTGGGCGATGCCCGTTGTTTTGACCAGTTCGTCTGTTGCCATGAGAGCCCTTGCCCCGCTTGCTTGTTCCGGCCGGGACAACTGCGGGGGAACCCGTTTGTTGCAAAGCCCACCCGAGATTCGGCTGCGCGCTTTCAGCGCGGCCAAAGCCTTCAAATCCGGGCGGTTTTCGCCCAGTTTTCCTTGACTTGGCGCGCTCGGCCGCTATAAGTCCCACAGCCGGCGCGGGGCGTTTCTCGCGCCGCTTGTTTTTGCTTGGGTTTTCAAAGGGATAACTCCCGCCCGCGCAGACTCGCATAAACCATAGCGACTGACAAAAAGCCGACCCGGACGCTCCGCGTCCCGAGGCCGGGATTGAACACGGAGAAAGAACGATGTTCGCAGTCATCAAAACCGGCGGCAAGCAATACCGCGTCGTGCCGGATGATGTTCTCGAAGTAGGCAAGATCGAAGGCGAAGTCGGCTCGATCGTGCAGCTGAATGAAGTGCTCGTGGTCGGCGGCGACACGCCGGTGCTGGGCGTCCCGACGGTCGCAGGCGCGTCCGTCGCGGTCGAGGTGCTCGACCACAAGCGCGGACCGAAGGTCATCGCGTTCAAGAAGCGCCGCCGCAAGAACTCGCGCCGCAAGCGCGGCTATCGCGACGAGATCACGGTTCTGCGCATCAGCGAGATTCTGACGGACGGCGCCAAGCCCACCAAGGGCCCGCGTCCGAAGAAGGAAAAGGTGACGAAGGAGCCGGCAGCGGAAGCCGCCGAGTAACGCAAAACCGATCACGCCAATTCACGAATTGATGCGTGCGACGTTTTGAAATGATTCCGTCAAGGAATTGACCTAGAACTACGCAGGATTTCGGAGACGAGCCATGGCTCACAAAAAAGCAGGCGGTTCATCGCGCAACGGTCGCGATTCCAAGGGCAAGCGCCTCGGTATCAAGGCGTTCGGCGGCGAGATCGTCACGCCCGGCAACATCATTGCGCGTCAGCGCGGCACGACCTGGCACCCCGGCCTCAATGTCGGCATGGGTACGGACCACACTCTGTTCGCCAAGATCGAGGGCCGCGTTGCGTTCCAAGCCAAAGCCAACGGCCGCACCTTCGTATCGGTGCTCCCGCTTGCCGAGGCTGCTGAATAGACGGTGGACAAAAACGGAGTCCGCCGGTCCCGACTGAACCGGCGGAGTCCTAGAGATCGCAAGAGATCGAAGGCTCCAAGGGGAGGCGGGAAACCGGCCTCCCCTTTTCTTTGCTCACTTTGTTCTTTGCACTTTGACTTAGTGACTTTCACGGAGCCGGACATGTTGCAGGATTTCTCGAGCGTGACCTTGGCCGAGGCGAGACCAAGCGTCGTCGCCACCGAGCGGCTGACCTTGCGGCGGCCGACGCTGGCCGACGTCAGGACCATCGCCCGGCTCGCCAACGACCGCCGCGTCGCCGAGAACACGCGCCGCCTGCCGCATCCCTATTCGCAGGACGACGCCGCCGAATTCATCCGCGCCACCGCCGAACTCGGCAGCGAGACCGTGTTCCTGATCGAGCACGACAGCGGGCCGGTCGGCATGGTCGGCATCGATTGCTCCAAGCCCGGCAATGCCGAGCTCGGCTACTGGCTCGGCGTCGAGCATTGGGGCCGGGGCTTTGCCACCGAGGCCGCGCGCGGCGCGATCGATTTCTTCTTCGAGGAGTTCGAGCACGAGCATCTCTATGCCGGCGCGCGCGTCACCAATCCGGCCTCGCGCAAGGTGCTGGAGAAGTGCGGCTTCCAGTGGAGCGGCGTGCAGCTGCACCGTTTCCTGGCGCTGGGCTCCTCCACGCCCGTCGACTGCTTCCGCCTGTCGCGCGGCGTGTGGGCCTCGCTGAAGAGCTGGAGCAGTGCGAGACGAGTGCGGTAGAGCGAGGCGCCGCACTCGCAATTGTCATCCCGGGGCGCGCGTAGCGCGAGCCCGGGATCCATAATCCCGGAGCGCAGTGCGGGGCAAAGCGCCCACTCCCGGTCGTCGTTCAACTGCTCCCTGTGGGTATGGATCCCGGGCTCGCGCTTTGCGCGCCCGGGGATGACGTTGTGAGCGTGGCTACGCCGGCGGATTGACCTCGTCGCTCTCACGTCCCAGATCGCGCTCCCGAAGATAAATGTAGAACCCGGCGCCGATAATGATCGCGGCGCCGACGAGTGTTGCGATGGATGGGACGTCGCCGAACACGACGAAGCCGAAGATCACCGCCCAGACGATCATCGAATATTGGTAGGGCACCACGACGCTGGCCGGCGCCAGCTTGAGCGAACGGTTGACGCAGAACAGCGCGGTGACCGAAACCAGCCCGGCGGCGGCGAAGATCGCGAGGCTGCCGGGCGTCGGCGGCACCCAGTTGAACGCCGACAGCACCGCGCCCAGCGAAAACGTGCCGACGAATTGCGAGGACGCCATCACGATGTCGGGCGTCTTGCGCAGGCTGCGCGTGATCAGCATCAGGGTTGCAAAGGAGAGGCTCCCGCCGAGCGCGATCAACGCCGGCAGGCTGACGGTCTGCGCCGAGGGGCGCAGCGCGACCAAGACGCCGCAGAAGCCGATCAGGATCGCGGTCCAGCGCCGCCAGCCGACCTTCTCGCCCAGAAAGATCGCCGACATCGCGGTGACGAAGATCGGGCCGGCGAGATAATAGGTGATGACGTCGGCGAGCGGCAGATAGACGGTTGCGAGAAAGAAAGCCGCGACTTCCAGCGTCGACAGCACGACGCGAACCAGCTGCAGGCCTGGCCGCTCCAAATGCAGAAACTGGTGACGCTGCTTCCAGATCAGCGGCGACAGCAGGAGCAGTGCCGCGCAGGCGCGCAGGAATAGCAGCTGCCCCACCGAATAGGTCCCGACCAGGAACTTGCCCATGGCATCGCCGAACGAGAACATGAAGATCGACAGCACCATGAGCCCGATGCCGGCCAGGCGCGCGGAGCGATCGTCATAGGCGGAGAGATTCTTGAACAGGGGCATGACAACACGCGTTCGGGGGCTCGTCATTGCGAGGAGCTCTTGCGACGAAGCAATCCAGAATCTTTCCGCGGAGGGATTCTGGATTGCTTCGCTGCGCTCGCAATGACGGGGAGAGAGCGTCAGGAATCGGCTGGTAGTGGTGCTTGCCGTCGTTTTAATGACGTGAGCCGCCGGGACAAGCCCACAACGCCGAATTGAACGGATTGTCGCACTCTTCGCATCGCGGTAGCGATACAGGCCACGCGACGAGAGAGCCAAGAAGAGAGCTAAGCCATGACCGATTTCGATCCGGCACGGCATCGCATGATCCCGACGCAACGCTGGTTTGAGGATTTCGTCGTCGGCGAACGCTTCGTCCTGCCGAGCCGCACCCAAACCTCGGCATTGTTCGCCGCATTCCAGACCGCGAGCGGCGACACCCACCCCGTGCATTACGACGTGGAATATTGCCGCGCCCGCGGCATGCCGCATCTGCTCGCCCACGGCTTCCAGACCCTGATCCACACCGCGCCCGGCGCCGGCCTGTTTCCGTTCATGGTCGAGGACTCCCTGGTCGGCTTCCTCGAGCAGTCGAGCCGGTTCCTCAAGCCGGTGTTCGCCGACGACACCATCTATCCCGCGCTCGAAGTCACCGAGCTGGTGCCGGGGCGCAGCACCGGCGTGGTGACGCTGCGCAGCACCGTGTTCAACCAGCGCAAGGAGCTGGTGCTGGAGGGCACGCAGAAATTCCTGATCCGGCGGCGGCCGGTGGATTAAGCAAGGGGTCCAATTCGCGGAATTTCAGCCGATTTGCGGACCGATCCGGGTTGCCGCAGGGGGCCGGCTGGCCTACCTATGGCCCATGAAATTCCTCGACGAAGCAAAGGTCTATATCCGCTCCGGTGACGGCGGGAACGGCTGCGTGGCGTTCCGCCGCGAGAAGTTCATCGAATTCGGCGGTCCCTCCGGCGGCAATGGCGGCCGCGGCGGCAATGTCATCATCGAGGTCGCCGACGGCCTCAACACGCTGATCGACTACCGCTACCAGCAGCATTTCAAGGCGCAGAAGGGCGAGAACGGTTCGGGCTCGGACCGCCACGGCGCCAACGGCAAGAACATCGTGCTGAAGGTGCCGGTCGGCACGCAGATCTTCGACGAGGATCGCGAGACCTTGATCCACGACTTCACCAAGGTCGGCGAAAAGTTCGTGCTGGCCGAAGGCGGCAATGGCGGGTTCGGCAATGCGCATTTCAAGTCCTCGACCAACCGCGCGCCGCGCAACGCCAATCCCGGCCAGCCCGGCGAGGAGCGCTGGATCTGGCTGCGGCTGAAGCTGATCGCGGACGCCGGCCTCGTCGGCATGCCCAATGCGGGCAAGTCAACGTTCCTCTCCAAGGTCAGCGCGGCAAAGCCGAAGATCGCCGATTATCCCTTCACCACGCTGCATCCCCAGCTCGGCGTCGTGAATGCCGACGGCCGCGAATTCGTGCTGGCCGACATTCCCGGCCTGATCGAGGGCGCGCATGAAGGCACCGGCCTCGGCGATCGCTTCCTCGGCCATGTCGAGCGCTGCCGCGTGCTGCTGCACCTGATCGACGCCACCTGCGAGCATGCCGGCAAGGCCTACAAGACCGTGCGCAAGGAGCTCGACGCCTATGGCGGGCAGCTCACCGACAAGATCGAAATCGTCGCGCTGAACAAGATCGATGCGGTCGAGCCGGACGAGCTGAAGAAGCAGAAGGACCGCCTGAAGCGCGCCGCCAAGAAGACGCCGCTGCTGCTGTCGGGCGCCACCGGCCAGGGCGTCAAGGAGGCGTTGCGCGCGCTGGCCGATGTGATCGGCGAGAGCCCGGTCTCCGCCAAGGCCAAGAGCGCGGCCGAAGCGGAGCCGTGGTCGGCTTAAACTCTCTCCCCAACGTCGTCCCCGCGAAGGCGGGGACCCATACCGCGTGATCTATCTGTTGCGAAGGGTCGAAGTACCGAACGACGAGTCTTCGCCAAACGACTCCCTGTGGTTATGGGTCCCCGCCTTCGCGGGGACGACAGCGGAGTCTATCGCTGCGAGCGCGCGCATCACCGGCTTGTCTTCGCGCCCGCGATAGCGCAGCATCAAACAATCAAGAAACGGCAGGGACAACGCATGGCGCGCGCGAAGAACGTTCTCTGGATCATGTGCGACCAGCTTCGCTATGACTATCTCGGCTGCACCGGCCATCCCACGCTGAAGACACCGAACATCGACGCCATGGCCAAGCGCGGCGTGCTGTTCACGAAGGCGTATGTGCAATCGCCGATCTGCGGCCCGTCGCGGATGTCGTTCTACACCGGGCGCTACATGCGCTCGCACGGCTCGCACTGGAACGGCTGGCCGCTGCGCGTCGGGGAGCCCACGCTCGGCGATCACCTCAACAAGATCGGCGTGCGCAACGTGCTGGTCGGCAAGACCCACATGGCGCCTGACATCGAAGGCATGAAGGCGCTCGGCATCCCGCCGGAATCGATGATCGGCGTGCATGTCGCCGAATGCGGCTTCGAGCCTTACGAGCGCGACGACGGCCTGCATCCGACCGGACGGCCACGCCCGAAATACGACGAATATCTGCGAAAGCAGGGTTTTGAAGCCACCAATCCCTGGGAGCACTGGGCCAATTCCGGCGCTGCCGAGGATGGCAGCTTGCAGAACGGCTGGCTGCTGGTGCACGCCGACAAGGCCGCGCGCGTGCCAGAAGAGCATTCCGAGACGCCCTACATGACGCGGCGCGCGATGGACTTCATCAGCGAGGCGGAAACGGACGGCCGCCCGTGGTGTTTGCATCTGTCCTACATCAAGCCGCACTGGCCCTATATCGCGCCGGAGCCCTATGCCAGCATGTATTCGACGGATGACATGATCCCGGTGATCCGCTCGGAGCGCGAACGGCAGAATCCGCATCCGGTGTTCGGCGCCTACATGGACATGCGCTATTCCCGCAACATGGCGCGCGACGATGCCCGCGAAAAGGTGATCCCGACCTATATGGGCCTGATCACCCAGATCGACGACCAGATGGGCGTACTGATGAAGTTTTTAGGTGAGCGCGGCCTGCTCGACACCACCATGATCGTGTTCACCTCCGATCATGGCGACTATCTCGGCGATCACTGGATGGGCGAGAAGGACCTGTTCCACGAGCAATCGGCAAAGATCCCGCTGATCATCATCGATCCTTCGCGGGAAGCCGACGCCACGCGCGGCACACGCAGCGACGCGCTGGTCGAGGGAATCGATCTCGCGCCGACCTTCGTCGATTATTTCGGCGGCAAGGTGCCGGGCCACATTCTCGAAGGACGTTCGCTGCTGCCGCTGCTGCGCGGGCGCACGCCATCAGATTGGCGCAAGGTGGCGTTCTCCGAATACGACTATGCCATGCAGGACGTACGGCTGAAGCTGAACCAGCCGATCGAGCGCTGCCGCCTGTTCATGGTGTTCGACGGGCGCTGGAAATACATCCACGCCTCCGGCTTCCGCCCGATGCTGTACGACCTCGAAACCGATCCGGACGAATATCTGGATCGCGGCGACGATCCGGAATGCGCCGGCATCATCGCGCGGCTCCAGGCCGAGCTGTTCGACTGGGCGCTGCATCCTAACGATCATATCACCACACCACGCGAGAAGATCGCCGCCTATGCGGATAGTCAGCTCCAGGTGAAGGGTGGCATCCTGATCGGCATCTGGGACGAGAAAGAGCTCGCGGCGATCAAGGACGGCATCGCCCAGCGCGCGAAGATGTGAAGCAGCCTCTCCCCGCTTGCGGGGAGAGGCCGGAATTTGCGAGAGCAAATTCCGGATGAGGGGGACTCTCCGCGAGTTCAATTGCCAGCGCTTTCGCGGAGACAGCCCCTCACCCCAACCCTCTCCCCGTAAGAACGGGGAGAGGGAGAAGAGGCAGCCTTCAATTCGTGATCTTGTAGCCCGTCGCCTTCACGATCGGCTGCCACAGCGCGGTGTTCGCGGCGAGCTCCTTGGATAGCGCGTCCGCATTGCTGCCGATCGGAATCAGCCCGATCGCCGTCAACTTCTCCTTCACCTCCGGCTTGGCGAGCGCGGCGCTCGCCGCCGCCCCGAGCTTGCTCGCGAACTCCGGCGGGCTGCCGGCGGGAAGCCACATGCCGTACCAGGCGTCGGCAACGAGATCGATGCCGCTCTCCTTCAGCGTGGGCACGTCAGGCGCGAAGGGTGAACGTTCCGCGCTCGCGACCGCGATGATCTTCACGCCCTTGGCGCGGTGCTGCGGCAGCGCGTCCGCCAGCGTGGTGATCCCGAAGGAAATGTGGCCGCCGACGAGGTCGTTAAGGATCGGCGCGCTGCCGCGATAGGGCACGCGGGTCAGGGGAATACCGAGATCCTTCTCGAGCTTGGAGCCGGTGAAATGCGGAATGGTGCCGTTGCTCGGCACTCCGAACGAGGTCTTGTCCGGATGCGATTTCAGCCACGCTACGAACGCTTTGAAATCGGCAGCATCGATGCCCGGGCCGATCACCAGCGCAAACTCGAAGCGCGCCAGCAGCGACACCGGCATGAAATCCCTGGCCGTGTCGAAGCTCGGCGTCGCCTCCACCATTGGCAGCAGATACATGGTCGGCCCTGTCGTCACCAGCACCATGCTGCCGTCGGGGCTCGCGCCTTTCACCGCCTTGATGCCGATCAGGCCGTCGCCGCCGGTGCGGTTCTCGACCACGACGGTCCGCTGCAGCAGCGGAGCCATCTCCTGCGCGAGCAGCCGGCACAGCGTGTCGCCGCCGGCTCCGGCCGCAAACGGGAAGATGATCTTCGTCAGCCCGGCCTGCGCCCGCGCACCACCCGCCTGCGCGAACAGCGACAGGCCGAGGCATCCGGCCATGAATTTGCGGCGATCCATTCGTTTCCTCTTTCGGCCCGTTTATCGTTGATCGCCATTAGAGCCAGACGGACGGCTGACACAAGGCCGACATGCGTCGTTTACCATCCCGGCTGACTTGCGCCGGTCACCGTCCTGCTGCAAAAGCAGGGCTCATCGGCGCCGCCTGTCGCTCCGCCGTCATTCGCATCCAGCGCCAGCACACAAGAGACATGGCCAGCCCCGAACTCAGCCAATTCCGCCGCATCGTCGTCAAGGTCGGCTCAGCGCTGCTGGTGGATTCCGACAGGGGCGAGGTGCGTGCGTCCTGGCTGGCTGCACTGGCCGACGACATGGCCAAGCTGCACAAGGAAGGGCGCGACGTGCTGGTCGTCTCCTCCGGCTCGATCGCACTCGGCCGCAGCCGGCTGAAATTGCCGCGCGGCCCGCTGAAGCTGGAAGAGAGCCAGGCCGCGGCCGCCGTCGGTCAGATCGCGCTGGCGCGAATCTGGTCGGAGGTGCTTGGCGCCCACGGTATCGGCGCCGGCCAGATCCTGGTGACGCTGCAGGACACCGAGGAGCGCCGCCGCTATCTCAACGCGCGCTCCACCATCGGCAAGCTGCTGGAATGGCGCGCGATCCCCGTGATCAACGAGAACGACACGGTGGCGACCACCGAGATCCGCTACGGCGACAATGATCGCCTCGCCGCGCGCGTCGCGACCATGGCGAGCGCCGACTTGCTGGTGCTGCTCTCAGATATCGACGGGCTCTACGATGCCCCGCCGAAGAACAATCCGAACGCAAAACTCATTCCCGTCGTCGACAGCATCTCATCGGAGATCGAGGCGGTGGCCGGCGATGCCGAGTCCGAGCTGTCGCGTGGCGGCATGCGCACCAAGGTCGAGGCCGCCAAGATCGCGACGACCGGTGGCACGCATATGCTGATCGCCTCCGGCAAGATCGAGCATCCCTTGCAGGCGATCGCCGATGGCGGCCGCTGCACCTGGTTCCTGACGCCGGCCAATCCCATCACCTCGCGAAAGCGCTGGATCGCGGGCACGCTGGAGCCGAAGGGCACGCTGACCATCGACGCCGGCGCGGTGACCGCGCTACGGGCCGGGGCCAGCCTGCTGCCGGCCGGCGTGAACAAGGTCGAGGGCCAGTTCGCCCGCGGCGATGCCGTGATCGTGCGCGGCCCCGACGGCAGCGAGGTCGGCCGCGGCCTGATCGCCTATGACGCCGATGATGCCGAGCGGATCAAGGGCCGCTCCTCCCCCGACGTGATGACCATCCTCGGCATCAGCGGCCGCGCGGAGATGATCCACCGGGATGATCTGGTGGTGGGCGGGTAAGGGCCCCGCCCCGCTCGCCGCCGGGAGACCAGTCATACCCTCCCCGCCCTTCGCAAAAGCGGGATTTCCGTGCTAGGACACCGCCTTAGCAGAAGGTTTTGACCCCATGGCCGCCCCCCTCAAAGCCGTTGACGGCAATGCCGATCTTCAGGCGCTGATGTCCGATCTCGGAACCCGTGCCCGCGCTGCCGCGCGCGTGCTGGCGCTGGCGCCGCCGGAGCAGAAGAACCGCGCGCTGGAAGCCATGGAGCGGGCAATCCGCGCCAACTCGGCCGCGATCCTCGCCGCCAATGCGGAGGACGTCGCGGAGGCCCGTGCCGCCGGCAATGCCACCTCCTCCTTCATCGATCGCCTGACGCTGACGCCGGCGCGCATCGAAGGCATGGCCGAAGGCATCGGCATTGTGCGCGGCATCGCCGATCCCATCGGCGTCGTCACCGAGCGCTGGCAGCGGCCGAACGGCATGTCCATCGAGCGCGTGCGCGTGCCGCTCGGCGTCGTCGGCGTGATTTTTGAGAGCCGGCCCAATGTCGCGGCCGATGCCGGCGTGCTGTGCCTGAAGTCGGGCAATGCCGTGATCCTGCGCGGCGGCTCCGACAGTTTCCGCTCGTGCCGCGCCATCCATGAGTGCCTGGTGCAGGGCCTGCGCGAAGCCGGCCTGCCGGAAGCTGCGATCACGCTGGTGCCGACGCGCGACCGCGCAGCGGTCGGCATGATGCTGTCGGGCCTCAACGGCGCCATCGACGTCATCGTGCCGCGCGGGGGCAAGAGCCTCGTCGCGCGGGTCGAGCAGGAGGCGCGCGTGCCTGTCTTCGCGCATCTCGAAGGCGTCAACCACGTCTATATCGATGGCAGCGCCGACCTCGCCATGGCGAAGTCGATCGTGCTCAATGCCAAGATGCGACGCACCGGCGTCTGCGGCGCGGCCGAGACGCTGCTGGTCGATCGTGCCGCCGCTGGCAAGAACCTGAAGCCGCTGGTGGAGATGCTGCTCGATGCCGGCTGCGAGGTGCGCGGTGACGAGGCCGTGCAGAAGGCCGATGCGCGCGTCAAGCCGGCGAGCGAGGAGGATTGGGACACCGAATATCTCGACGCGATCATCGCGGCGAAGGTGGTGGACGGCGTCGACGGCGCGATCGCGCACATCCAGGACCACGGCTCGCATCACACCGATGCCATCGTGAGCGCGGATGAGGCTGCGGCGAGCAAGTTCCTGAGCGAGGTCGATTCCGCGATCGTGCTCCACAACGCCTCGACGCAGTTTGCCGATGGCGGCGAGTTCGGGTTCGGCGCCGAGATCGGCATTGCCACCGGCCGCTTCCACGCCCGCGGCCCGGTCGGCGCCGAGCAATTGACGAGCTTCAAATATCGCGTCCGCGGCACCGGACAGACCCGGCCGTAGACGTCGCGGGGCGCGGGCATTGAGCAACAATCTCGTCGTGCCGCGCTTCGTGGCGCAAGCGGTTCCGCCCTCGACGCCGGGCATGCGCATCGGCCTGCTCGGCGGCTCGTTCAACCCGCCGCATCAGGCGCACCGCGCGATCAGCCGCTTCGCGCTGAAGCGATTGCAGCTCGATCGCGTCTGGTGGCTGGTTACGCCGGGCAATCCGCTCAAGGAGAACGGCACGCTGCACGAGCTCGGCGAGCGCATGCAGGCCGCGCGCGAGGTCGCCGATGATCCGCGCATCGAGGTGAGCTGTCTCGAATCCGTCATTCGCACCCGCTATACTATCGACACGATCAACACCTTGCGCCGCCGCTTCCCTGGCTTGCGCTTCGTCTGGATCATGGGCGCCGACAATCTCGCTCAATTCCATCGTTGGCAGGACTGGCGGCGCATCGCCGCCCAGGTGCCGATGGCCGTGATCGATCGCCCCCCGCAGAGTTTTCGCGCGCTCGGCTCGCCCGCGGCCCAGGCGTTATCGCGCTACCGTCTGCCCGAGAACAAGGCCGTCCAGCTTGCAGATCGGCCGGCACCGGCCTGGGTGTTCCTGACCGGATTGAAGCTGAATCTGTCCTCGACCGGCCTACGGAACCCGGACGGGAGCTGGAAAGGTACGAAGTGAGACGAAGTGTGCCGACCTGGTGGGGATTTCGGTCTCTCTGGCATATTGAAACCCTTAACCCCACATGATGTAGTGTAACCAGTGGGCGCCCGGATTCGGCGTTCGCGATACAGTGAAAGGAATGGTCCCTGACCGCATCTGTATTGTCCAAGTCTGTTTTACCCAAGGTTGCCAAGCCTACGCGTAAAACATCGACCAAAGCTGCGGCCTTGAAGGCGCAACCCGACGCCGACAAGACGCTGAGCCTGATCCTCTCCCGCCTCGAGGACATGAAGGCGGAAGAGACGGTCACCATCGACCTTCGCGGCAAATCGGCGTACTCCGACTACATGATCGTCACCACCGGCCGGGTGAACCGGCACGTCGGCGCGATCGCGGAAAACGTCACCAAGAGCCTCAAGGAAAACGGCATCAAAAACATCCATGTCGAGGGCTTGCCCAATTGCGACTGGGTGCTGATCGATTCCGGCGACGTGATCGTGCACGTGTTCAGACCCGAGGTCCGCGAGTTCTACAACCTCGAGCGGTTGTACACGCAGGGCCCAGGGGCGGCGAAGGCGATCTAGGCTCAACTGGCCGATTTCGAATCGGCTGACGCGCATGCTAGCGTCGTGCGCGCGCCTGTTGCGCGCGGTCTCGTCAACGCGACTCCTAAAATCATGCGTGTTGCTGTCATTGCGGTGGGCCGGCTGAAGCAGGGCCCCGAACGGGAGCTTGCAGACCGCTATTTCGAGCGGTTCGAGGAGGCTGGCCGCAAGCTTGGATTCCGCGAGCTCGGCATCCACGAAATTCCCGAAAGCCGCGCGCGCGACGCCGCGACACGGATGGCCGAAGAGGCCGCGGCGATCTCGGCGCATATTCCTGATAAGGCGATCCTGGTGGCGCTGGACGAGCGCGGCCAGAATCTCGAGTCCACCGTATTCGCACGGCATCTGGCGCGCTGGCGCGACGAGGGCGCCGGACATACTATTTTCGTGATCGGAGGGGCGGACGGACTTTCGCCCGAATTGCGCCGTAAGGCCAAGCTCGCGATCGCGTTCGGCTCTGCGACCTGGCCGCACCAAATGGTCCGCGTCATGCTTCTGGAACAGCTGTATCGGGCCGCCACCATCCTGGCCGGCCATCCCTATCACCGCGCGTGATGCGCGCCACAACGAGCACCTTTGCCGACACGATGCGAGCGCCGCTCCTCAACCTGCTGCTGATCACCGGCCTTGCCGGCGCAAGCCTCTTCGCCGAAGAAAGCCTCGCGCAAGCCCAGACGCAAGGTCAGACAGTTGCGCCGTCGCCGCAGACTGCCGCCGTCTCGCCCGATGCGATCAAGCAGCGCGAGCAGGAGCTGGAGGCCGCGCGCGCGAGGCAACGAAGCGCGGAAGAAGCGCAGGCCAAGCTGAAGGCCGAGATCACCGCGCTCGGCCAGGACCGCACCCAGCTCAATCAGCAGCTGATCGACACCGCCGCCAATGTGCGCGCCGTGGAAACCAAGATCGACGAGGCCGAGGCGCGGCTGCGAACGCTGAACGGCCGCGAGCAGCAGATGCGCGCTTCGCTGGATTCGCGCCGTGCCGACATCGTCGAGGTGCTGGCGGCCTTGCAGCGCGCCGGCCGGCGCACGCCGCCGGCGCTGCTGGTGCGGCCCGAAGATGCGCTGCAATCCTTGCGCACCGCGATGCTGCTTGGCGCCGTCGTGCCGGAATTGCGCGGCCGCGCCGAGAAGATCGCAGGCGAGCTCGGCGAGCTCGTGGCCTTGCGCAGGACCATTGCCACCGAGCGCGATCAGCTCGCCTCCGACCGCGACAAGGTCCGCAATGACCAGGCCCGGCTCACCGCCCTGATCGAGGAACGGCAGCGTCAGCAGTCCGCGCGGGAAAAAGACCTCGATGCCGAAAGCGCGCGCGCGATCGCGCTGTCAAGGCAGGTCGGCGATCTCCAGGGGCTGATCGCCAAGATGGAGCAGGATCTGCAAACCGCCGCCAGGGCGGCCGAGAAGGCTGCCGAGGCCGCAAGGCAGGCCGAGGCCAAGGAGGCCAAACTGGCGGCGGCAAACGCGGCCGCCAGCGCCAAACAGGGCCCGGGCGCGTTCAAGGACAAGTCCCGCACCACCCCGGCGATCGCCTTCGCTTCGGCCAAGGGCCTCCTGCCGTTTCCGGTTAACGGTAACAAGATCAGGGACTTTGGCGGTTCCGACGGGGTCGGCGGCGTCCAGAAGGGCATTTCGCTGGCGACCAAGCCCGGCGCCCAGGTCACGACGCCGTGTGATGGCTGGGTTGTGTATGCCGGCCCATTCCGCAGCTATGGACAACTCTTGATCCTAAACGCCGGGGGCGGGTATCATGTCCTGATCGCCGGGATGGAGCGCATTTCGGTCAACATCGGCCAGTTTGTGCTCACGGGGGAGCCGGTCGCGACCATGGGGTCGACCTCTCAGGTCGCTTCCATTCTCGCCACCAATGCGAGTCAACCTGTGCTGTATGTCGAGTTCCGTAAAGACGGCACTCCAATCGATCCAGGCCCATGGTGGGCCGCAAATGAAGGCGAGAAGGTTCGCGGATGATGCGCAAGACTTCAGTAATCCTCCTCAGCGCCGCCACCGGTGCAGCGCTGACGCTGTTCGTGACCCAGCCGCGCGCGGTGTTCATGGGCTCCAGCGCGCGAGCCGCCACCGCGGACACCTATCGCCAGCTCAACCTGTTCGGCGACGTGTTCGAGCGCGTGCGCTCCGATTATGTCGAGAAGCCCGATGACACCAAGCTGATCGAATCCGCCATCAGCGGCATGCTTACCGGCCTCGATCCGCACTCGAGCTACATGGACGCGAAGAGCTTCCGCGACATGCAGGTGCAGACCCGCGGCGAGTTCGGCGGCCTCGGCATCGAGGTCACGATGGAGGACGGCCTGATCAAGGTGGTCTCGCCGATCGACGACACGCCCGCCTCGCGGGCCGGCGTCATGGCCAACGACATCATCACCAATCTCGACGACGAGGCGGTGCAGGGCCTGACCCTGAACCAGGCGGTCGAGAAGATGCGCGGTCCAGTCAACACCAAGATCAAGCTCAAGATCATCCGCAAGGGCCAGGACAATCCGCTCGACGTCACGTTGGTGCGCGACAACATCCGCGTCCGCTCGGTGCGCGCGCGCGTCGAGCAGGATGACATCGGCTATATCCGCATCACCACCTTCAACGAGCAGACCACCGAAGGCCTGAAGCGCGAGATCGGCAACCTCACGAACCAGATCGGCGGCGACAAGCTCAAGGGCTTCATCATCGACCTCCGCAACAATCCGGGCGGCCTGCTCGAGGAAGCGGTCACCGTCTCCGACTCGTTCCTCGAGAAGGGCGAGATCGTCTCGACCCGCGGCCGCAATGCCGAGGAGACCCAGCGCCGCGCCGCGCATACGGGCGACCTGACCAAGGGCAGGCCGGTCATCGTGCTGGTCAATGGCGGCTCGGCCTCGGCGTCGGAAATCGTCGCCGGCGCGCTGCAGGACCACAAGCGCGCGACCATCGTCGGCACGCGCTCGTTCGGCAAGGGCTCGGTGCAGACCATCATTCCGCTCGGCAGCGGCAACGGCGCGCTGCGGCTGACCACCGCGCGCTATTACACGCCGTCGGGCAAGTCGATCCAGGCCAAGGGCATCGTGCCCGATATCGAAGTGCTCCAGGACGTGCCGGACGAGCTGAAGTCGCGCACCGACACCAAGGGTGAGGCTTCGCTGCGCGGCCACCTCAAGAACGACGGCGACGAGAAGACGGGCTCGCAGTCCTACGTCCCGCCGGACGCCAAGGACGACAAGGCGCTCAAGCTCGCCGGCGACCTGCTCCACGGCATCAAGAACAGCGCCTCCGCGGCGCCGACGCCCGGCAACGACAACAAGGCGGCGACCGACAAGGCCAAAGCGGCGAACTAGGTCGGCGTATCACGCGATCCAGCGAAAGGGCGGCTTCCCGAAGCCGCCCTTTTTGCTTGGGAACTGCTGCTGCCTCCGGCCTATCCCGGCCTGCCGCCGCTTGACCTCGGCGTGGTATCGTCGGCTGGAGTGATTCGGGATCGCGCATGACTGAAACGGCCGATGATCTGAGCGCCCCGCTCGGACAGGATAAGCCGCGCCGCAAACGGCGGCTGCGGCTGCCGTTCACGTCTATGCAGCTGCTGGCTGTTCTGCTCGGCCTGTTCCTGGTTACCTTTGCCGGCTTCGCCATCTTCAACAAGGACCCGCTCGGCGGTGAGCCGATGAGCCGGATCGCGATCAACCAGCTCAGGCCGGCCGAGAAGGCCACGGACGACAAGTCTGCCATCGGCCAAGGCCAGGAAACCAAGCACGAGACCAAGGAAGCGCCGAAGCAGGCCGCGCCCGGCGAGCAGAAGACCATCACCATGATCGACGGCTCCACCGGCGCCCGCCGCGACGTGGTGATCGGCGGGGGCGATGCCGCCGACAAGGGCGAGGCTGCATCCGCCCCGCCGCCCGTCATGACCGGGATCAATCCGAAGCTGCTGGAGAAATCGCGCTACGGCATGATCCCGGTGGTCGCCGACGGGCTGAGGCCGTTCAACGTCTATGCGGCGGACGCCGACCGCGCCAAGGCCGCCAAGATGCCGGTGGTCGCGATCGTGATCGGCGGCCTCGGCGTCGGCGCCGCCAAGACCCTGGACGCCATCATGAAGCTGCCGCCGGCGGTGACGCTGGCCTTCACGCCCTACGGCTCCGACCCCGGCAAGCTCGCCGAGCGGGCGCGGGCGCAGCGCCACGAGATCTTCCTCCAGATCCCGATGGAGCCCTACGACTTCCCCGACAACGATCCGGGGCCGCAGACGCTGCTGACCTCGCTCAGCCCCGACCAGAACATGGACCGCCTGTACTGGCACCTCAGCCGGATGCAGGGCTATGCCGGCCTCACCAATTTCATGGGCGCCCGCTTCATCGCCACGGAGCCGGCGATGCAGCCGATCATCCGCGAGGCGGCCAAGCGCGGGCTCGGCTTCTTCGACGACGGCTCCTCGCCCCGCAGCATCGCGCCCCAGGCCGCGGCGAACCAGGCCGTGCCGTTCGGCAAGGGCGATATCGCCATCGACGCGGTGCCGACGGCGACCGAGATCGACCGCGCCCTCAACAAGCTGGAATCGGCGGCGCGCGAGCGCGGCATCGCCGTCGGCACGGCCTCCGCCCTGCCCGTCTCGATCGAGCGCATCAGCGCCTGGACCAAGACATTGGGCGACCGAGGTATCCTTTTGGTGCCATTGACAACCGCGATGCTGAAATCAAAATCCAGCTAAATCAACGAATTGGTTCGGCGCGGGTCTCGCGGGGCCGGCATGCCTTCCCAAGAAGCAGGCAAGAGGTCTGGCGGAATGGCGCGTTACGAGGATCTGCCCTACCGGACCTGTGTCGGCGTGATGCTGATCAATCCAAAGGGACTGGTGTTCATCGGCCGCCGCGCCGGCGGCATTGAGCATGTCGACGACACCCATGTCTGGCAGATGCCGCAGGGCGGGGTCGATCCCGGCGAGGACACCTGGGAAGCGGCTAAGCGCGAGCTCTACGAGGAGACCAGCGTGCGCTCGGTCGAGCGGCTCGGCGAGGTCCCGGACTGGCTCACCTATGACATTCCGCGCACCGTTGCCGGGCGCGCCTGGAAGGGCCGCTACCGCGGCCAGCGCCAGAAATGGTACGCGGTGCGCTTCACCGGCAAGGACAGCGAGATCAACGTCGAGCATCCCGGCGGCGGCGGCCACAAGGCGGAATTCGTGAGCTGGCGCTGGGAGTCGATGAAGAATCTCCCTGAGTTGATCATCCCGTTCAAGCGCCCAGTCTATGAGCGCGTGGTGCAGGAATTTTCTGCGCTGGCGGAGGGGTGATCAGATCACCTGTCGCGGCTCGCTCGGTCGTCATCCCCGCGAAGGCGGGGATCCATACTCCCAGGCAGAAGCTGTGCGAAGGATCGCAGCCACGGCCTTTCAACCCATTGTGGCCTGTGGTTATGGATTCTCAGGTGCGCAATTGCGCACCAGAGCTCGCGCTTCGCGCGCCCCGGAATGACGAGAGAAGGTTACGCGTGACGACCCACAAACCCTACCGCCCGAACGTCGGCATCGCGCTGTTCAACGCCGACGGCCGCGTGCTGATCGGCCATCGCTTCAAGGGTGACGGACCCGAGATCATCCTGCCGGGGCTCGACTGGCAGATGCCGCAGGGCGGCGTCGACGAGGGCGAGAACCTGCGTGATGCGGCGATGCGCGAGCTGTGGGAGGAGACCAACGTCGTCAGTGCCGACTATCTCGGCGAGACCGACTGGTTCACCTATGAATTCCCGCCTTACGACGGACCGCAGACGCACCGGCTGGCGAAATTTCGCGGCCAGCGTCAGAAATGGTTCGCGCTGCGCTTCACCGGCACGGACGACGAGATCGATCCGCTGACGCCGCGCAACGGCCAGCCCGCCGAGTTCGACGCCTGGCGCTGGGAGCGCCTCGGCCGTGTCGCCGACCTCGTGGTGCCGTTCCGCCGCGAGGTCTACCGCGCGGTGGCACAGGAGTTTGCGCACCTCGCCGACTGAACTCTCGAAAACAACCCCATGCACAGTAGCGAAGTGTCTGACGCGCCGCGATAAAATAGGCGACAGCGCCAACGATAGCGCAATAAAGTTTCAGCGCCCGCCACGACCGTGACGAGCGCTGAAACTGTTCAGGAATTTGGAGATCGAGCCCCGGAGCGGTGCCCCGGGGCTTAGTGCATAGCCGTGGCGTTGAGCTGATGCTGGATACTCTTGAAGTGGTCGAGCCGCTCGATGGCCTGATCGAGCTCGGTGCCTTCGTGCTCCTTCAAGTTCTCTTCCATCTCCGCGATCGTCTCGGCGAACTGGACACGGTCGAGCTCGTCCAGCGAGGTCGCGACGTCGGCGAGCACGGTGAGGCCCTTTTCGGAGACTTCGGCAAGGCCGCCGAGCACGATGATCTTCTCGTGGCGGCCGCCGGTGGTGACGGTGAGAATGCCGGGCCGGATCGCAGCCACGACCGGCGCATGCCCCGCCAGCACGCCGAAATCACCCTCGGCGCCGGGGATGTCGACCTGATCGACCTCACCCGAGAAGGCGAGCTTTTCCGGAGAGACGAGATCGAAATGGAAGGTGGCCATGGGAAACCTTGCGAATGGTGAGTAGCGAATGGCGAGTGGCGAAGAGAGCAGCGCGTCTATTCGCTACTCCCTATTCGCCATTCGCACCTTAGGCCGCTTCCGCCGCCAGCTTCTTGCCCTTTTCGACAGCCTCTTCGATGGTGCCGACCATGTAGAAGGCAGCTTCCGGCAGGTGGTCGTACTTGCCTTCGACCAGGCCCTTGAAGCCCTTGATGGTGTCGGCGAGATCCACGAACTTGCCCGGCGAACCCGTGAAGATTTCGGCGACGTGGAACGGCTGCGACAGGAAGCGCTCGATCTTGCGGGCGCGGGCCACCGTCAGCTTGTCCTCTTCCGAAAGCTCGTCCATGCCGAGAATGGCGATGATGTCCTGGAGCGACTTGTAGCGCTGCAGCACCTGCTGGACCTGACGGGCGACGGTGTAGTGCTCCTCGCCGACGACCAGCGGCGAGAGCATGCGCGAGGTCGAGTCGAGCGGGTCCACCGCCGGATAGATGCCCTTTTCCGAGATCGCGCGCGACAGCACCGTGGTGGCGTCCAAGTGCGCGAACGAGGTCGCGGGCGCCGGGTCGGTCAAGTCGTCGGCCGGCACGTAGATGGCCTGCACCGAGGTGATCGAGCCCTTTTGCGTGGTGGTGATGCGCTCCTGCAGCGCGCCCATGTCGGTCGCGAGCGTCGGCTGATAACCCACCGCCGAAGGAATACGGCCGAGCAGCGCCGACACTTCCGAACCCGCTTGCGTGAAGCGGAAGATGTTGTCGACGAAGAACAGCACGTCCTGGCCCTGGTCGCGGAAGTGCTCGGCAACGGTCAGACCGGTCAGGCCGACGCGGGCGCGGGCGCCCGGCGGCTCGTTCATCTGACCGAACACGAGAGCGCATTTCGACTTCACGCTCGGATCCGGATTGTGCGGATCGGCGTTGACCTTGGACTCGATGAACTCGTGGTAGAGGTCGTTGCCCTCGCGGGTACGCTCGCCGACGCCGGCGAACACGGAGTAACCGCCGTGCGCCTTGGCGACGTTGTTGATCAGCTCCTGAATCAGCACGGTCTTGCCCACGCCGGCGCCGCCGAACAGGCCGATCTTGCCGCCCTTCGCATACGGAGCGAGCAGATCGACGACCTTGATGCCGGTGACGAGAATTTCGGCTTCGGTCGACTGGTCGGTATAGGTCGGCGCTTCCTGGTGGATGGCGCGCGTGCCTTCCGACTTGATCGGGCCGGCCTCGTCGATCGGCTCGCCGATGACGTTCATGATGCGGCCCAGCGTACCGTCACCCACGGGAACCGAAATCGGCTGACCGGTGTCGGTCACTTCCTGGCCGCGCACCAGACCTTCGGTGGCGTCCATCGCGATGGTGCGGACGGTCGACTCGCCGAGATGCTGCGCGACTTCCAGCACCAGGCGGTTGTTGCCGTTCTTGGTCTCGAGCGAGTTGAGAATGGCCGGCAGGTGGCCTTCGAACTGCACGTCGACGACAGCGCCCATGACCTGGGTAACGCGACCGATCTGTGTGGCTACTGTAGCCATTTACTGTCTCCTTCGATCCGAATTTCGTGTCCGGTCAGACTGCTTCTGCGCCGGAGATGATTTCGATGAGTTCCTTGGTGATCTGAGCCTGACGCGTGCGGTTGTAGACCAGCGTCTGCTTGCGGATCATTTCGCCGGCGTTGCGCGTGGCGTTGTCCATCGCGCTCATCTGCGCGCCGTAGAACGAGGCGTTGTTCTCGAGCAGGGCGCGGAAGATCTGCACGGCGAGATTGCGCGGCAACAGCCGCGTGAGGATCTCGTCCTCTTCCGGCTCGTATTCGTACGACGTCGTGTTGGCGGCACCGCCCTCCTCGATGACCAGCGGGATGACCTGCTGGGCGGTCGGGATCTGCGCGATCACCGACTTGAATTGCGAGTAGAACAGCGTGCAGACGTCGAATTCGCCGTTGTCGAAGCGCGCCAGAACCTTCTTGGCGATCTCCTCGGCGTTGACGAAGCCGAGCTGGCGGACGCTGCGCAGGTCCATGTGCTCGACGATCTGCTTGTCGAACTGGCGGCGGAGCTGCTCGTAACCCTTGCGGCCGACGCAGAAGAATTTCACCTCCTTGCCCTGCGCAGCGAGCGCCAGAGCGCGCTCGCGGGCGAGACGCACGATCGAGGAGTTGAAGGCGCCGGACAGGCCGCGCTCGCCGGTGCAGACCAGCAGCAGATGAACCTGGTCTCGGCCGGTGCCGGCCAGCAGCACCGGTGCGCCGGGCGAGCCGACCGCGGCGCTGGCGATGTTGGAGATCACCGCGCTCATCTTGTCGGCATAGGGACGCGCCGCTTCCGCGGCGGTCTGCGCGCGGCGCAGCTTGGAGGCCGCGACCATCTGCATGGCCTTGGTGATCTTTTGCGTCGCCTTGGTGGAGGCGATGCGGACGCGCATGTCTTTAAGTGACGCCATTCTTCGTCCCCAGCGATCAGCCTGCGGCTCGACCGCGACCCTATCCTTTCGTCATACCCGGGCGTGTCCCGGGCATCCACGTTCTCCGTCTTCCACGCACAAGACGTGGATGGCCGGGACTTCAGTTGCGAAGACGCGCTTCGCGCTTTGGCCCGGCCATGACGGCCTTCTTACGAGAAAGACTTCGCGAAGCCCTCGACCACCGACTTCAGCTTGGCAGCGGTATCGTCGGAGAGATCGCGGCTGTCGCGAATCGCGTTGAGGATGTCGGCGTGCTTGCCGCGCAGCAGCGAGAGCAGGCCGTCCTCGAACGCGCGCACCTTGTTGAGCGGGAGCGGATCGAGATAGCCGTTGGTGCCGGCCCAGATCACGCAGACCTGCTCTTCCATCTTCAGCGGCGAGAACTGCGGCTGCTTGAGCAGCTCGGTGAGGCGCGAGCCGCGGTTGAGCAGGCGCTGGGTCGAGGCGTCGAGGTCGGAGCCGAACTGCGCGAACGCCGCCATTTCGCGGTACTGCGCGAGCTCGCCCTTGATCTTGCCGGCGACCTTCTTGGTGGCCTTGGTCTGCGCCGACGAACCGACGCGCGACACCGACAGACCGACGTTCACGGCAGGACGGATGCCCTGGAAGAACAGGTCGGTTTCCAGGAAGATCTGGCCGTCGGTGATCGAGATGACGTTGGTCGGGATGTAAGCCGACACGTCGTTGGCCTGGGTTTCGATGACAGGCAGCGCCGTCAGCGAGCCCGAGCCCATGTCCTTGTTCAGCTTCGCCGCGCGCTCGAGCAGGCGGGAGTGCAGATAGAACACGTCGCCGGGATAGGCTTCGCGGCCCGGCGGGCGGCGCAGCAGCAGCGACATCTGACGGTAGGCGACGGCCTGCTTGGACAGATCGTCATAGATGATGACCGCGTGCATGCCGTTGTCGCGGAAGTACTCGCCCATGGTGCAGCCGGTAAAGGGCGCGATGTACTGCATCGGCGCCGGATCGGAGGCGGTGGCGGCGACGACGATCGAGTATTCGAGCGCGCCCTGCTCTTCCAGCACCTTCACGAACTGGGCGACGGTCGAACGCTTCTGGCCGACCGCGACGTAGACGCAGTACAGCTTGATGTTCTCGTCCGGCTGCGCGTTGAGCGGCTTCTGGTTCAGGATGGTGTCGAGCGCGATCGCGGTCTTGCCGGTCTGGCGGTCGCCGATGATCAACTCGCGCTGGCCGCGGCCGATCGGGATCAGGGCGTCGATGGCCTTGAGGCCGGTCGCCATCGGCTCGTTCACCGATTTGCGCGGAATGATGCCGGGCGCCTTGACGTCGACGCGCATGCGCTTGTCGGCCTGGATCGGGCCCTTGCCGTCGATGGGGTTGCCGAGCGCGTCGACCACGCGGCCAAGCAGGCCCTTGCCGACCGGCGCGTCCACGATGGCGCGGGTGCGCTTGACGGTCTGGCCTTCCTTGATCTCGCGGTCGGCACCGAAAATAACGACACCGACGTTGTCGGTTTCGAGGTTCAGCGCCATGCCGCGGGTGCCGTTCTCGAACTCGACCATTTCACCGGCCTGGACGTTGTCCAGACCGTAGACGCGGGCGATACCGTCGCCGACGGACAGCACCTGTCCGACTTCGGAGACTTCAGCTTCCTGGCCGAAATTCTTGATCTGGTCCTTGAGGATCGCGGAAATTTCCGCGGCGCGGATGTCCATCAGCCTGCCTCTTTCATCGCGTGCTTGATCGAATTGAGTTTGGTGCGAAGCGAACCATCCACCATGCGGCTGCCCAGCTTGACGACGAGGCCACCGATAATCGAGGGATCGACTTTCACGTTCAGCGCGACGTCCTTGCCGGTCACCGACTTCAGGGCAACCTTGAGGGCATCGAGATTCTTGTCTGAGAGCGCCTCCGCCACCGTGACGTCGGCCGTCGTCTCGCCCTTGAACCGGGCCACGAGGGCGCGGTAGGCGCGGCTGACGTCGGCCACCGCGAACAGGCGGCGGTTGGCGGTCAGCACTTTCAGAAAGTTGGCGGTGATGCCGGCGATGCCCGCCTTGTCCAGCACGGCCGAAAGGGCCTTGGACTGGGCATCGGCGGCGAACACCGGGCTGCGGACGAGGCGCTTGAGATCAGCGCTTTCGTTCAGCAAGGCATCGAATTTATCAAGATCGGCTTTGACCTCGTCGACCACGTTCTGGTCGCGGGCCAGCTCGAACAAGGCCGTTGCATAACGGCCGGACACACCTGAAACGGACGTATCTTCTGCAGCCACAGACGCGCTCTTTTTGCTGTCAAACTCGCAAGGGAAAAACCGTCGCCACGAAGCGGCGCCTAGCGATCCAAGCCCTTGGAATTCAAGCGGGACTTCGATTTCCGACCAGCACGGGAGGTGCCGGGCTCGTTAAAATCGCGGCTTTGCTAACATAGCAGGTGCGCAGGTGCAACATGACGCCAAACTAAAGGCATGAGGTTCTATCGCCAGTTCGTCGCAGCCTTGCAACACATTGCGCGCGGGAGGGCCGACCGAGGCGGCGACCTGCCACGTCACGGAATTCAGCGCCGGCCGTGCCGCGACACCTTCCATTGGTTCCTGCCCCCAGCGCATAGCGGCCATGAACACGGATCGCTTGAGGCGTGAATCCGTTCCCACCGGTTCGACCCGCCGAATACTTATCGAATTCTAAACGCTAGGAGCGATGACTTCGCTTTACAGTATTCGCAAGTAAATTAGAGGTTAATAAATCGTTAAAGGCGAAGATTACGGGATATCGGATGAATATCTCGCGACGGTAACAAGATATTTCATGACGACACATACCGGATTTACTGCCCAATTCACGCCTCATTGGGAATCGAAACGCCAAATCGCTCACAAACTGATGGGGGCTCCACTTGCCACACATGTGGCAATACTAGCTTAGGGACCATTAAATGCTGTCTTTGAAGACGCTGGGCTTTGCGACCCGGCCGCGTACGGCGATTGCTTTCGTCGCCGCAACTCTCCTCGTCGGTGGAACTGCCACCGAAGCTTCCGCCAAATCCCGGCATCACCGGCATCACCACCGCCACCACGCCCAGACCGAGGCCAACGCGACCGCCGATTGGCGCAATGCCAATGCGTCGATGACACCGACCTCCGGCACGGGCCGCAGCTTCTCCGGCATCGCGTCCTTTTACGGCAATGAGTCCGGCAGCAAGACCGCCTCGGGCCAGCGCTTCAACCAGAACGCCATGACCGCGGCGCACCGTTCGCTGCCCTTCGGCACCAAGCTGCGCGTCACCCATGGCAGCCAGAGCGTCATCGTCACCATCAACGACCGCGGCCCGTTCATTCGCGGGCGTGTGCTCGACCTCTCCACGGGTGCCGCCCGCGCCATTGGCCTCACCAGTCGCGGCGTTGGCCGCGTCACCGCGGAAGTCGTCTCCTAAAGGCGCGATCCGCGCCTGATCGAGCGCGCAGTTTTCATCAGTTTGCTGCGCACGTGAAACAAGCCCGCGGTCTTGGGGGACCGCGGGCTTTTTTTGTTTTGTCATTCCGGGGCGCGCGGAGCGCGAACCCGGAATCGATTCATCCACAAACTCTGCCGCCCGATGGATTCCGGGCTCGCGCTACGCGCGCCCCGGAATGACAGTAGAGGGTATGGCTGCGGTGGCCCTACAAAAAGCTCTGCGGATCGACGTCGACTTCCAGCTTCAGATTGCCTGTCGGCTTCGGGCAGACCGCGAGCCAGTTGCGCAAGTAGTCCGACAGGTCGAAACCGCGCGCCGATTTCACCAGGATGCGGAAGCGGTAGCGGCCCTTGATGACGGCGAGCGGGGCTTCGGCCGGGCCGAGCACGACGACGCGCTCGTCGCGCGGCGCCAGCGCGACGAGCTTGCGGCCGAAGCCCTCGGCGCCCGGGCGGTCGCCGGCGGAGATGATCAGGCTGGCGAGCCGGCCGAACGGCGGATAGAGCGTCTTCTCGCGCAGCTCGATCTCGCTGTCGTAGAACGCCTCGCGGTCGCAGGCGATCAGCGCCCGCATCACGGGATGATCGGGCTGGTGGGTCTGCAGATAGCCGACGCCGCGGCCCTGCTCGCGGCCGGCGCGGCCGATCACCTGGTTGAGCAATTGCCAGGTACGCTCGGCCGCACGCGGATCGCCGTTGGAAAGGCCAAGATCGGCATCGACGACGCCGACCAGATTGAGCCGCGGGAAGTTGTGACCCTTGGCCACGAGCTGCGTGCCGATGATGATGTCGACGCGGCCCTCCGCGATCTCGGCGAGCTCGCTTCGCATCGTCTCAATCGAGGTGATGAGATCGCTCGACAGCACCATGGTGCGCGCTTGCGGGAACAACGCGGCCGCCTCCTCCTGCAGGCGCTCGACGCCGGGTCCGACCGCGACCAGCGATTCCTCGGCCGAACAGTTCGGGCAGATGTGCGGGCGCGGCATCGAGAAGCCGCAATGGTGGCAGACCAGGCGCTGGCGGAAACGATGATCGACCAGCCAAGCATCGCAGATGGTGCAGGCGAAGCGATGGCCGCAGGCACGGCACAGCGTCAGCGGCGCATAGCCGCGGCGATTGAGGAACAAGAGCGCCTGCTCGCGCCGCTCGATCGCGGTTCTGATCTCGCCGGCGAGCCGCGGCGAGATGAAGCGGCCGCGCGCGGGCGGCTCGCGGCGCAGGTCGATCGCCTCGATATGCGGCATGTGCTGGCCACCGAAGCGCGAGGGCAGCGCAATGCGCTGATAGCGGTTCTTGCGCGCATTGACCTCGGATTCCACCGACGGCGTCGCCGAGGCCAGCACGACCGGAATTTTTGCGATATGTCCGCGCACCACCGCCATGTCGCGGGCGTGGTAATGCACGCCGTCGTCCTGCTTGTAGGCCTGGTCGTGCTCCTCATCGACGACGATGAGGCCAAGATTGGCGTAAGGCAGAAACAGCGCCGAACGCGCGCCGACCACGACCGGCGCCGAACCTTCGGAGATCGCGGCCCAATTGCGCGCGCGGGTGCGCGGGGTGAGCTCGGAATGCCATTCGATCGGCCGCACGCCAAAACGCTGCGCGAAGCGATCGAGGAACTGGCCGGTCAGCGCGATCTCCGGCATCAGGATCAGCGCCTGCTTGCCGCGGCGGATCACCTCGGCGACCGCTTCGAAATAGACCTCGGTCTTGCCCGAGCCGGTGACGCCGTCGAGCAGCGCGACATGGAAGGTGCCGTTGGCCGCGAGCGCGCGCATCGCATCCACACCGGCACGCTGCAGCGGCGAAAAATCCGGCCGGCCGAATTCCGGATCGGGTGCCGGCGGCGGAGGCGGCGGCGGCATTGGCTCAACCGTGAGCGTGCCTTCATCGACGAGGCCGTCGATCACGCCCGAGGAGACGCCGGCCTCCTTGGCCGCCTCGGACTTGCCGTGCAGCAGCCGGTCCGACAGCAGCGCGATGACACGCTGGCGCGCCGGCGTCAGACGCTTCGGCGGATTGCCGGTCAGGCGCACGCCGGCGCGCACCCGCTCCGGGCCGAGATTTTCGCCCATGCGCAGGCACATGCGCAGCACCATGCCGCGCGGGCTCAGCGTGTAATTGGCGACCCAGTCCACCACTGAGCGCAGCTCCGGCTTGAGCGGCGGAATGTCGAGCTTCTCGCTGACCTCCTTGAGGCGGTTATGCAGGCGCGGATCGGGATTGGCGTTCTCGCCCCAGACCACGGCCAGCACCTCGCGCGGACCGAGCGGCACACTGATGAGATCGCCAGCCTTCAGCTCCATGCCGCGCGGCACCTTGTAGGAATAGGTCTGGTCGAGCGCGACCGGCACCAGCACGTCGACCATGCGGGTGGCGGGGGCGGTGTCTTTGCGCGGCGATTGGTCCATGAGCGGGGGAATCGGAACCTTGAGGCTTTGAGGCTAGCGCCGCGCGGCGGCCTTAGCGAACGATAAACGAGTGTGATGCGATATACTGTGCGGAATCACCACGTCCAGAGCGCATGAGCAAAGCGGCCGCCCCACACATCGAGCTCGCCAGCGCCGATCCCTCGATCGCGCAGGAGATGGCGCGCTGGCTGGCGCATCTCGGTGCCGAGCGGCGGCTGTCGCCGAAGACGCTGGAGGCCTATGGCCGCGATCTGCGGCAATGCCTGGATTTTCTCTGTGCCCATTGGGGCGAGCGGGTGACGCTGGAGCGGTTTGCAGCGCTGGAAGCCACCGACGTGCGCGCCTTCATGGCGATGCGCCGGGCCGACGACATTGCCGGCCGCTCGCTGATGCGCGCACTGGCGGGCCTGCGCTCGTTCGGACGTTTTCTGGAGCGAGAGGGCAAGGGCAAGGTCGGCGCATTGTCGGCGATCCGCGCGCCAAAGGTCGCCAAGAGCCTGCCGAAGCCGCTGCCGATGGCATCGGCCAAACGTCTTGCCGACGCCGACGAGCGCGCCGGCGAGGAGCGCGAGACCTGGATCCTGGCGCGCGATGCCGCGGTGATGGCGCTGCTCTATGGCTCGGGCCTGCGCATCTCCGAGGCGCTGGGTCTCAAGCGCCGCGAGGTGCCGAAACCCGGCGAAGGCGACGTGCTGGTCGTGACCGGCAAGGGCAACAAGACGCGCATGGTGCCGGTGCTCCAGAACGTGCTGGCGCTGGTGCAGGAGTACGTCGCGATGTGCCCCTATCCGCTTCCGGCGGACGGCCCGATCTTCGTCGGCGCGCGCGGCGGCCCCTTGAGCCCGCGCATCATCCAGCTCGCGATGGAGCGGCTGCGCGGCGCGCTGGGACTTCCCGACAGCGCCACGCCGCACGCGCTGCGGCATTCCTTCGCCACGCATCTGCTCTCGCGCGGCGGCGATCTGCGCGCCATCCAGGAATTGCTCGGCCATTCCTCGCTCTCGACGACGCAGGTCTATACCGGCATCGATTCCGAGCGGCTGCTCGAGGTGTATGCCAGCGCCCATCCGCGGCGCTGACACACTCTCGTCATAGCTCGCGTGCCTCTTGCACAGCGCCCACGGTTCGGTCAAATCGTGGGAACCGGCACAGGAGGGACATTATATGGGCGCACATGAAAGCATGGAGCATGCCGAGCACGCCGAACACGCGTCCGGCTCGAACAAGAAGATCGCTCTTCTGATCGCCGTGCTGGCGCTGTTCCTGGCGATCTCGGAGACGCTCGGCAAGGGTGCCCAGACCGAATCGATCAGCAAGAACGTCGAAGCCGCCAATCTCTGGGCGTTCTTCCAGGCCAAGAGCATCCGCCGCACCGTGGTGGTGACCGCGGCGGAACAGGGCAAGCTGACACTGGCCGCCGCGGCCGAGGCGCAGAAGCCCGCCGTGCAGAAGCAGATCGACGACTGGACCAAGACCGCGCAGCGCTACCGCTCCGAGCCCGAGACCGGCGAAGGTACCGAGCAGCTTGCAGACAAGGCCAAGCACGCCGAGCACGCCCGCGACGAGGCGACCGCGAAGTACCACCATTTCGAGCTGGCCTCGGCCGCCTTCCAGATCGGCATCGTGCTGGCGTCCGCCACCATCATCACCGGCATGATCGCGCTCGCCTATGTCGGCGGCGCGCTGACGATCGCCGGCCTGTTCATGACCGCGCTCGGCCTGTGGTGGCCACATCTGCTGCATTTGCATTGAGGTGTTGAGGCCGGGTTCTCACCGCGTCATTGCGAGGAGCCCTTGCGACGAAGCAATCCAGACTGCCTCCGGGGAAAGATACTGGATTGCTTCGCTGCACTCGCAATGACGGAGGATAGAGCGGGGACGCCTGTCCCGGATTGCGCTGCGCTCCATCCGGGCTACGGACGGTCCTTGTGGTGGCGAAGATCACCGCGCCTGGTGCACGCTCTTCCTGAAGCGCTGGATCATACGCAGCGTGCGGTAGGACCAGCCTTCGCCGTTGCCGGCGATCAGCTCGCGGATGCGGCGCTTGATCGGGTCGACCAGCTCGGCGGCCTTGGCGCGCACCCTCAGCACCAGGGCGTAGATCCGCTCGAACCAGCGCATCTCCAGCAGCTTGGCGCGCGTGACGTCGAACACGAAGGCGGTGACGCCGACGCCGACGAGCTTTCCGAACACGATCGTGAAGAATGCGCCGGTCCAGTATTCATGCGCGAGCAGCCACAGCCCGACCAGCTTGAGCGGAAACAGCGGGACGACGGGCACCGCAAACACGAGCAGCGTCATGGCCGGCGAGAGCGCATCGACGCGCTCCGTCAGCCAATGCTTGAAGCGCGCCAGCGGGATGGCTGCGACGATCCTGGCGACGATCGGCTCGAGATGATCCCACAGCCAGGCTTCGATCAGGAAGATGATCGCAAGCAGGACCCAGACCGGTTGAAGAAGGCGGCGCAGCATGTGTTTCCCGCCCGGTTCGGCGCTGGGCGCGTCGTTACATATGGATGGCTCGCTTGCCGACCGCAAGCGCGGCTTCCTTGACGGCCTCCGAGCGCGTCGGATGGGCGTGGCAGGTGCGCGCGAGATCTTCCGCACTGCCGCCGAATTCCATCAGAACACACGCTTCATGGATCATTTCGCCGGCTTCGCGGCCGATGATGTGGACGCCGAGCACGCGATCGGTCTTGGCATCCGCCAGAATCTTCACGAAACCGTCAGTGGTCTGGTTGACCTTGGAGCGGCCGTTGGCGGTGAACGGAAACTTTCCGACCGTGTAAGCCACGCCCGCCTGCTTGAGCTCCTCCTCGGTCTTGCCGACGGAGGACACTTCCGGCGTGGTATACACGACGCCCGGGATCACATCGTAATTCACGTGGCCGGCCTGGCCTGCGATGATCTCGGCGACCGCAACGCCTTCGTCCTCGGCCTTGTGCGCCAGCATCGGGCCGGCAACGACGTCGCCGATGGCATAGACGCCCTTCAGGCTGGTGGCGAAATGCGGATCGATCTGGACCCGGCCGCGCGCATCGAGCGCGACGCCGGCTTCCTTGAGGCCGAGACCGTCGGTGTAGGGCACGCGGCCGATGCAGACGAGCACGACGTCGGCTTCGATGGTCTCGGCGGCACCGCCGGAAGCCGGTTCGATTTTCGCGAGCAATGCCTTGCTGTTCGCCTCAACGCCGGTCACCTTGGAGCCCAGCTTGAATGCAAATCCCTGCTTTTCAAGAATACGCTGGAATTGCTTGGCGATCTCGCCGTCCATGCCGGGCAGGATGCGATCGAGGAATTCAACCACCATGACTTCGGATCCAAGCCGGCGCCACACAGAGCCGAGTTCAAGCCCGATCACGCCGGCGCCAATGACAAGCAATCTGCCTGGCACCTTCTCCAGCGACAGCGCGCCGGTCGAGGACACGATGCGCTTCTCGTCGATGTCGATGCCCTTCAGGCGCGCGATGTCGGAGCCGGTGGCGATCACGATGTTCTTGGTCTCGACCACCTGCGACTTGCCGTCGGCGGAGACCTCGACCTTGCCGGTGCCGAGGATCTTGCCGGTGCCCTTGAGCACGTCGATCTTGTTCTTCTTCATCAGGAACTCGACGCCCTTGACGTTGCCGTCGATGCCCTGCTGCTTGAAGTTCATCATCGCGGGCAGATCGAGCTTCGGCGCGGAAACGCTGACGCCCATCTTGGCGAAGGAATGGCCGGCTTCCTCGAACATTTCGGAGGCGTGCAGCAGCGCCTTCGACGGCATGCAGCCGACATTGAGGCAGGTGCCGCCGAGGGTCGCGTTCTTTTCGACCACGGCGACCTTCATGCCGAGCTGGCTCGCGCGTACCGCGCAGACATAACCGCCCGGTCCGGTGCCGATGACGACGAGATCGTAGGTAGCCATGAGAAAAAGTCCCGTAAGGTTAGGCGTGGTGAGGATGCGTCAGCGCGGCGCGTCAGCGTCCGCCGGACACATCGAGAATGGCTGAGGTGACGTAGGAGGCCTCGTCCGAGATCAGCCAGACGATGGCATTGGCGATTTCATCGGCGGTGCCGACGCGCTTCATCGGCACCAGATGGGCCAGGCGATGGGCGCGGTCGGGCTCGCCACCGGCAGCGTGGATGTCGGTGTCGATCAGGCCGGGACGGATCGCGGCGACGCGGATGCCCTCGCCCGCGACCTCATGGCCGAGGCCGACGGTGAAGGAATCGACCGCACCCTTGGACGCGGCGTAGTCGACATAGGTGTTGGGCGAGCCGAGCCGCGCAGCGACGGACGACAGGTTGACGATGACTCCGCCCGTGCCGCCGTGCTTGGTCGACATCCGCTTCACCGCCTCGCGCGCGCAGAGGATAGAGCCGGTGACGTTCACCGCCATCACGCGCTGGATGCGCTCGGCCGACATCTCGTCGACGCGCACGCCGCTCTTGCCGACGATGCCGCCATTGTTGACGAGCGCGCCGAGCGTGCCGAACTTGTCGGCCTCCTTGAACAGATTGAGGATGTCGCTTTCTTCGGCGACATCGCATTTCACCGCGATGGCCTTGCCGTTGCTGGCCGCGATCTGCGCGACCACCTCGTCGGCGGCCTGCTTGTTGCTGGCATAGCCGACCACGACGCGAAAACCGCGCGCGGCCGCCGCAAGCGCGGTCGCCCGCCCGATGCCGCGGCTGCCGCCGGTGATGACAACGACTTTATCCGTCACGCGCGCCTCCATGGTTCGACACGCGCCGTCGCATCAGTCGCGACGGCGCTCGCAAAGCATCGGGGATCAGAGATCGAGCACCAGGCGCGCCGGATCTTCCAGGCTCTCCTTGACACGGACCAGGAAGGTGACGGCTTCCTTGCCGTCGATGACGCGGTGATCGTAGGACAGCGCCAGATACATCATCGGGCGGACCTCGATCTTGCCGCCGACGACCATCGGCCGCTCCTGGATCTTGTGCATGCCGAGGATGCCGGACTGCGGCGCGTTCAGAATCGGGGTCGACATCAGCGAGCCGTAGATGCCGCCATTGGTGATGGTGAAGGTGCCGCCCTGCATCTCGTCGATCTTGAGCTGGCCGTCACGGGCGCGGCGGCCGAAATCGGCGATGCTCTTCTCGATGTCGGAGATCGACTTGTGGTCGCAGTCGCGCACCACGGGCACGACCAGGCCCTTGTCGGTGCCGACGGCGACGCCGATGTGGTAGTAGTTCTTGTAGATCAGGTCGCTGCCGTCGATCTCGGCGTTGACGGCCGGGATGTCCTTCAGCGCCTGCACGACGGCCTTGGTGAAGAAGCCCATGAAGCCGAGCTTGGCGCCGTGCTTCTTCTCGAACGCGTCCTTGTAGTGTGCGCGCAGCGCCATGACGTTGGTCATGTCGACCTCGTTGAAGGTCGTGAGCATGGCGGCGGTGTTCTGCACGTCCTTGAGCCGGCGCGCGATGGTCTGGCGCAGCCGGGTCATCTTGACGCGCTCTTCGCGGGCGGCGTCATCGGCCGGCGAGGGGCTGCGGACCTGCACGGCGGCGGCGGGCTGGTTGACCGGCGTCGGCGCCGAGGCGGCGCGCTCGATCGCGGCCAGCATGTCGCCCTTGGTGACGCGGCCGTCCTTGCCGGAGCCCGGCACGGTCGAGGCGTCGATGCCGGTCTCGGCGGAGAGCTTGCGCACCGACGGCGCGAGCGGCGCATCGGCCGGCGGCGCCTTCGCGGCAGCGGGAGCCGGCGCGGGAGCGGCGGCAGCAGCTGCAGGCGCCGCAGCCTTGGCCGGCGCGGCGGCGGGCTTGGCTGCGCCGGCACCATCGGTGATCTGACCGAGCAGCGCGCCCACGGCAACGGTCGCACCATCGGCAGCGATGATCTCGCTCAGCGTGCCGGCGGTCGGCGCGGGGACTTCGATGGTGACCTTGTCGGTCTCGAGCTCCACCAAGGGCTCGTCGACGGCGACGGGGTCGCCGGCCTTCTTGAACCAGCGGCCGATGGTGGCCTCGGTGACGGATTCGCCGAGCGTCGGCACACGAATTTCAGTCATGGTCTCTTCCTCAAGGGATCGCAGGTAGCGGTCATGAATTCATACGTCATTGCCCGCGAAGACGGGCAATCCAGTACGCCGTGACTTTCGTGATCAGAACGAAAGCCGCGGAGCTGGATGCCCCGCCTTCGCGGGGCATGACAGAGTCCTAAAAAAACTTCTCAGCTCAGTGCTTCGTCCAGGAACGCCTTCAGCTGAGCCTGATGCTTGGACATCAGACCCGTTGCGGTCGCGGCGGAAGCGGCGCGGCCGACATAACGCGGACGCCGGCTCGCGCCGTTCACCTGGTTCAGCACCCATTCCAGATAGGGCTCGATGAAGTGCCAGGCACCCATGTTGCGGGGCTCTTCCTGGCACCACACCATCTCGGCCTTCTTGAAGCGCGACAGCTCGGCCACCAGCGCCTTCAGCGGCACCGGATAGAGCTGCTCGACTCGCATCAGGTAGATGTCGTCGATGCCGCGCTTCTCGCGCTCCTCGTAGAGGTCGTAATAGACCTTGCCGGAGCACAGCACGATGCGGCGGATCTTCTCGTCAGGGACGAGCTTGATCGCCTCGTTCGGCAGCATCTGGGCGTCATCGTAGAGGATGCGGTGGAAGGTCGTGCCCTTCGCGAGCTCGTCCAGACGCGACACCGCCCGCTTGTGACGCAGCAGCGACTTCGGCGTCATCATGATCAGCGGCTTGCGGATCTCGCGATGCAGCTGCCGGCGCAGCACGTGGAAATAGTTCGCCGGCGTGGTCGGGTAGACCACCTGCATGTTGTCTTCCGCGCACATCTGCAAGTAACGCTCGAGGCGCGCCGAGGAGTGCTCCGGCCCCTGGCCCTCATAGCCGTGCGGCAACAGGCAGACCAGACCGGACATGCGCAGCCATTTGCGCTCGCCTGACGAGATGAACTGGTCGAACACGACCTGCGCGCCGTTGGCGAAGTCGCCGAACTGGGCTTCCCACAGCGTCAGCGTGTTCGGCTCGGCGAGCGAATAGCCGTATTCGAAACCGAGCACGGCTTCTTCCGACAGCAGCGAGTTGATGACCTCGTAATGGCCCTGCTCGTGGCCGAGATGGTTGAACGGCGTGTAGCGGCTTTCGTCTTCCTGGTCGATCAGGACCGAATGGCGCTGCGAGAAGGTGCCGCGTTCCGAATCCTGTCCGGACAGGCGGACGTGGTGGTTTTCGTTGAGCAGCGAGCAGAACGCCAGCGCCTCGCCGGTCGCCCAGTCGATGCCGTTGCCGCTCTCGATCGCCTTGGCGCGGTTATCGAGGAAGCGCTGAATGGTGCGGTGAACGCGGAAACCGTCCGGCACCTTGGTGATCTTGCGACCGATGTCCTTCAGCGTGGCGATGTCGACGCCGGTGACGCCGCGCCGCGCATCCTCTTCCTGGTCGGCGATCTTGAAGCCCGCCCACTTGCCGTCGAGCCAGTCGGCCTTGTTCGGCTTGTAGGAGGTGCCGGCCTCGAACTCGGCATCGAGCCGGGCGCGCCAGTCCGCCTTCAGCTTGTCGACCTCGCCCTCGGTGACGACGCCTTCCGCGATCAGGCGCTTGGAGTAGAGCGTCAGCGTCGAGGGATGGGCGGCGATCCGCTTGTACATCACCGGCTGGGTGAAGGCCGGCTCATCGCCCTCATTGTGGCCGTAGCGGCGGTAGCACCACATGTCGATGACGACGGGCTTGTGGAACTTCTGCCGGAATTCGGTCGCGACCTTGGCCGCGAACACGACGGCTTCCGGATCGTCGCCGTTGACGTGGAAGATCGGCGCATCGATCATCTTCGCCACATCCGACGGATAGGGCGAGGAGCGCGAGTAGCGCGGATAGGTGGTGAAGCCGATCTGGTTGTTGACGATGAAGTGCACGGAGCCGCCGGTGCGGTAGCCCTTCAGGTCGGACAGGCCGAAGCATTCAGCAACCACGCCCTGGCCGGCGAACGCGGCGTCGCCGTGCATCAGGAGCGGCATCACGGAGATGCGCATATCAGGGGGATCGCCGTGCTGGTCCTGCTTGGCGCGGACCTTGCCGAGCACGACGGGATCGACGATCTCGAGATGCGAGGGGTTGGCGGTCAGCGACAGGTGGATGCGGTTGCCGTCGAACTCGCGGTCCGAGGAGGCGCCGAGGTGATACTTGACGTCGCCGGAGCCTTCGACCGCGTCGGGATTGGCCGAGCCGCCCTTGAACTCGTGGAATAGTGCGCGATGGGCCTTGCCCAACACCTGGGTCAGCACGTTGAGGCGGCCGCGATGCGGCATGCCGAGCACGATTTCCTTCACGCCGAGATTGCCGCCGCGCTTGATGATCTGCTCGAGCGCGGGGATCAGGGCTTCACCGCCGTCGAGGCCGAAGCGCTTGGTGCCGGTGAACTTGGTGTCGCAGAACTTTTCGAAACCCTCGGCTTCGATCAGCTTCTGCAGGATGGCCCTGCGGCCTTCGCGCGTGAACGAGATCTCCTTGTCGGGTCCCTCGATGCGCTCCTGGATCCAGGCCTTCTGCGCCGCGTTGCTGATGTGCATGAACTCGACGCCGAGCGTCTGGCAGTAGGTGCGCTCGCAGATCGCGGTGATCTCGCGCAACGTGCCGTATTCGAGGCCGAGCACGTGATCGAGGAAGATCTTGCGGTCGAAATCGGCCTCGCTGAAGCCGTAGGTGCGCGGATCGAGCTCTTCGCGGTTACGCTGGGCTTCGATGCCGAGCGGATCGAGCTTGGCGTGGAAGTGGCCGCGCATGCGGTAGGAGCGGATCAGCATCAGGGCGCGGACGGAATCGCGCGTCGCCTGAAGCAGGTCGGCGGAGGAGATGTCGGCCCCCTTGGCCTGCGCCTTGGCGGCGATCTTGCCACTGACCGTCTTCTCGACCTCGGCCCAGTTGCCGTCGAGGGCGGAGGTCAGATCGTCCTTCGGGGTCAGCGGCCAGTTGTCGCGCTCCCAGGACGGGCCTTCCGCGTTCTTGCTGATGTCAGCCGGCGCGTCGTTCAGGCTCTTGAAGAACTCCTGCCACTCGGCATCGACCGAGGACGGGTCCTTCTGGTAGCGGGCGTAGATTTCGTCGATGTAGGTGGCGTTGGTGCCCTGCAAAAAGGATGACAGGGCAAAGGCTGCGTTCGCGTCTTGGCGAGACATACTTGAGTTCCTGGCGATTTCGATTCGCGCATAACAAACGGCGCTGGCGCCGAGCTCCCCCGACAGGGCTCGACGCGACAGGCACCCTTTACCCTATTTGCTGCGAAACTTCGCCCGGAAAAGCACGAAGAACTGAATTAGCCTTTCAACTTTTCGGCAAGCGTGTGGCCGAGGCGGGCGGGCGACGGGGACACTGTAATTCCTGCGGATTTCATCGCCTCGGTCTTGGAACCGGCATCGCCCTTGCCGCCGGAGATGATGGCGCCGGCATGACCCATGCGGCGGCCGGGAGGGGCGGTGACGCCGGCGATGAAGCCGACCATCGGCTTCTTGCGGCCGCGCTTGGCCTCGTCCTTGAGGAACTGGGCGGCGTCCTCCTCGGCGGAACCGCCGATCTCGCCGATCATGATGATCGATTCGGTCTTGGGGTCGGCGAGCAGCATCTCCAGCACGTCGATGAACTCGGTGCCCTTGACCGGGTCGCCGCCGATGCCGACCGCGGTGGTCTGGCCGAGGCCTTCCTGGGAGGTCTGGAACACGGCTTCATAGGTCAGCGTGCCCGAGCGGGAGACGATGCCGACCGAGCCGGTCTTGAAGATGTTGGCGGGCATGATGCCGATCTTGCACTCGCCGGCGGTCATGACGCCCGGGCAGTTCGGCCCGATCAGGCGCGACTTGGAGCCGAGCAGCGAGCGCTTGACGCGGACCATGTCGATCACAGGAATGCCCTCGGTGATGCAGACGATCAGCGGGACCTCGGCGTCGATGGCTTCGCAGATCGCGTCGGCTGCGCCCGGCGGCGGCACGTAGATCACCGAAGCGTCGGCGCCGGTCTTCTCACGCGCCTCGCGCACGGTGTCGAACACCGGCAGGCCCAGATGCGTCGAGCCGCCTTTGCCCGGCGAGGTGCCGCCGACCATCTTGGTGCCGTAGGCGATCGCGGCCTCCGAGTGGAAGGTGCCGTTCTTGCCGGTGAAGCCCTGGCAGATGACCTTGGTGTTCTTGTCGATCAGGATGGACATGAGGTCTGCTTTCGCGAAACTAACAGAGTGAGTGGGTCAGTGGATGCGGCGGTAGACGCCGGTGAGGACGTCGGACCAGCCTTCCGCGTCCGGCGAGAATTGAATCTTCAACGAGTAGGAATCCTCATTGATGATCTCGTAGACGTGGCGCGCATTGCCGCGGAGCGAACCGCGCACCAGCGTCAGGGTCTTGCCGGCCCAGCCGCCCGAGGCGGGCGATGGCGGCGTATAGCCGAGCGAATCGTACCAGAACAATTTGTAGGTCCGGTCGTCGCGGTCGAAGGTGAAGATGCCGTGGGTGGCGAAGACCTGCTTGCCGTCGCGCATCTGGATCGAGTCCTGGATCAGATAGAACCCGTTGAGATCCATGCGCGCGACGGTGCGCGAGGTCGCCGGCCCGCCCGCCGTCCAGCGCGACGGGAAGACCATCTCCTCACCATCCCATTCGCCGGCGAACGCGGCGAGGCGCGCATGCTCGGGGAGCGGAGATGATGCGGCGAGATGGTCCTGGGCCATGGCGCTAGCCTCCCTTGACGGCCTTCACGATCTTCTGCGCGGCGTCGTCGAGATTGTCGGCGGGCACCACGTTCAGTCCGGATTCACGGATGATCTTCTTGCCGAGCTCGACGTTGGTGCCTTCGAGACGGACCACCAGCGGCACGCTGAGGCCGACCTCGCGAACCGCAGCCGTGACGCCCTCGGCGATCACGTCGCACTTCATGATGCCGCCGAAGATGTTGACCAGGATGCCCTTCACGTTGGGATCGGCGGTGATGATCTTGAACGCGGCCGCGACCTTCTCCTTGCTGGCGCTGCCGCCGACGTCGAGGAAGTTGGCCGGCGCCATGCCGTAGAGCTTGATGATGTCCATCGTCGCCATGGCGAGACCGGCGCCGTTGACCATGCAGCCGATATTGCCGTCGAGCGTGACGTAGTTGAGATCGTATTTCGACGCCTCGATTTCCTTGGCGTCTTCCTCGGTCAGATCGCGCAACGACACCGCGATCTCGGGATGGCGGAACAGGGCGTTGTCGTCGAAGGACACCTTGGCATCGAGCACGCGGAGCTCGCCCTGCTTGGTCACGACCAGCGGATTGATCTCCAGCATCGACATGTCCTTGGCGACGAAGGCCGCGTAGAGCTGCGCGGTGAGCTTCTCGGCCTGCTTGGCGAGGTCGCCGGACAGATTCAGCGCCTTCGCGACCGTGCGGCCGTGATGGCCCATGATGCCGGTCGCCGGATCGACCGAGAAGGTCACGATCTTCTCCGGCGTGTTGTGCGCGACGTCCTCGATGTTGACGCCGCCTTCGGTCGACACCACGAAGGAGACGCGCGAGGTCTCGCGGTCGACCAGGATCGAGAGGTAGAATTCCTTGTCGATGTCGGAGCCGTCCTCGATGTAGAGGCGGTTGACCTGCTTGCCGGCAGGTCCCGTCTGCACGGTGACCAGCGTCGCGCCCAGCATCTGCTTGGCGAATTCGTTGACCTCTTCCACCGACTTGGCGATGCGGACGCCGCCTTTGTCGCCGGCGGATGCTTCCTTGAACTTACCCTTGCCGCGCCCGCCGGCATGGATCTGGCTCTTCACCACCCAGACCGGGCCGGGAAGCTGTCTTGCGGCGGCGTCGGAGTCCGAGGCCTTGAGAACCGCTACGCCGCGCGAAATCGGAACGCCGAATTCATGCAGCAGCGCTTTGGCCTGATATTCATGGATATTCATATGGTCGCTCCCTGAACCCGCGGGCGGTGACCTCATGGGCCCACCTCAGTCTTGTGGCTGGCATACCATATACCACAGGAACTGCAACCCGGATTCTTTGACAATCGAGATCTGCCGAGACCGGAACCCCACCCCGGTAGCCGGGGTCCGGAAGTGAAACCGCCGAAGACCGGGTTTCGATCTTCGGCGGGTATTGCTTTGCCTTAGCGGCCGAGAAGATCGGGTGCGATCTTCTTGCAGGCATCGACCAAGCCCTGCACGGCACCGACCGACTTGTCAAACGCCTCGCGGTCCTTGCCGGCGAGTTCGATCTCGACCACGCGCTCGACGCCCTTGGCGCCGATCACGACGGGCACGCCGACATACATGTCCTTCACGCTGTACTCGCCGTTGAGATAGGCGGCGCAGGGCAGCACGCGCTTCTTGTCCTTCAGATAGCTCTCGGCCATCGCGATCGCGGAGGCGGCAGGGGCGTAGAAGGCCGAGCCGGTCTTGAGCAGGTTGACAATCTCGGCGCCGCCGTTGCGGGTGCGGTCGACGATCTCGTCGAGGCGCGCCTGTGAGGTCCAGCCCATCTTGACGAGGTCGGGCAGCGGGATGCCGGCGACGGTGGAGTACTTCACCAGCGGCACCATGGTGTCGCCGTGGCCGCCGAGCACGAAGGCGGTGACGTCCTCGACCGAGACGTTGAACTCGTCGGCGAGGAAGTAGCGGAAGCGGGCCGAATCCAGCACGCCAGCCATGCCGACGACCTTCTTGTGCGGCAGGCCCGAAGCCTTCTGCAGGGCCCAGACCATGGCATCGAGCGGGTTGGTGATGCAGATGACGAAGGCGTCGGGGGCGTACTTCTTGATGCCGGCGCCGACCTGCTCCATGACCTTGAGGTTGATGGAGAGGAGGTCGTCGCGGCTCATGCCGGGCTTGCGCGGCACGCCGGCGGTGACGATGCAGACCTTGGCGTTGTCGAGCGCCTCATAGGAGTTCGCGCCGGTGTAGTGGGCGTCGAAGCCGTCGACCGGCGAGGACTGCGCGATGTCGAGCGCCTTGCCCTGCGGCACGCCCTCGGCGATGTCGAACATCACGACGTCGCCCAGTTCTTTCAGGCCGATGAGGTGAGCCAGCGTTCCGCCGATCTGGCCGGAGCCAATCAAAGCAATCTTGTCGCGCGCCATGTGAACCTGTCCTTTAGACACGTAAGGAGGGGAAACTGAGACGGGTGGTTATCCCTTTCGTCTCCCCCGTTCAAGTCGCCCAATGCCCAATTGTCGGGCTTGCCGAGATAGCAGCCAGCATACCCCGGCCGTCATTCCGGGGCGCGCGAAGCGCGAGCCCGGAATCCATAACCACCATCCGGAGTATGGATTCCGGGCTCGTCGCTTTGCGACGCCCCGGAATGACGGCGGGGATAGGACTTAAGTCTCGACCAAGCCCTTGGTCGAGCCGCTAGCGGTGGAATCCTTGCGGCCGTGAGGCAGCGCCAGATAGGATTCCGAGCTCATTTCGATCAGGCGCGAGGCGGTCCGGTTGAACTCCATGGCCTCGGTGCCATCGGTCGCGAGGTAGAGCGAGATCGGATTGGCGTCGGCCGAGGCCATCAGCTTCACGGCGTTGTCATAGAGCGTATCGATCAGGGTGATGAAGCGCTTGGCCGCGTTGCGCTGGGAGAGGTCCATCACTGGAATATGGTCGACCAGGAGGGTGTGATAGTCGTGCGCCAGCCTGAGGTAGTCGGATGCACCGAGCGGCTGCTCGCAGAGGTCGGCGAAGGAGAATCGCGCCACGCCATGGGCCGAGCACGGCACGTGCAGAATGCGGCCCTTGATCGAAATGTCACGCGAGCGGCATTTGGCGCCGCCCGTCATCCGCTTCCAGGCCCGATCGAGCGCGGCGTCCGCATCGCCATCGGCCGGTGTCAGCCACATCGGCACGCCCTGCAGCTTCTCCAGGCGGAAGTCGGTGCGCGCATCGAGCCGCGCGACGTCCATGTGGTCGCTGATCTGCTTGATGAAGGGCAGGAACAGCGAGCGGTTCAGGCCACCCTTGTAGAGATCGTCGGGCGCGACGTTGGAGGTCGCGACCACGACGGTGCCGAGCTCGAACAATTTGGCGAACAGGCGGCCCAGGATCATCGCGTCCGCGATGTCGGTGACGTGGAATTCGTCGAAGCAGAGCAGCCAGCTCTCCTCGAAGATCGCATTGGCCGTCAGAGCGATGACGTCGCTGTCGGCGATCTCGCCGCGCGCGATGCTCTGGCGATAATCGTAGATGCGCTCGTGCACGTCCGCCATGAACTCGTGGAAATGCGCGCGGCGCTTATGCTCGACCGATGAGTGCTGGAAGAACAGGTCCATCAGCATGGTCTTGCCGCGGCCGACCTCGCCGTGGATGTAAAGCCCGCGCGGCGCCTCGTCCTTGTCACCAGAGCTGAACAGGCGGCTGAGCAGGCCCTGCTTGCGGGTGGGCTTGTAGGTCGAAAGCCGCAGGTCCAGCGCCGCATAGGCCTCGGCGACCTCGGCCTGCGCGGGATCCGGCTCGATCGCGCCGGACGCGATCTCGGCCTGATAGGCCTCGCGGAATGAGGGATTTGGGGTGGAGAGCATGGCTCTTTACCGCCAGAGACGGACGGAAATTGCAAGCCGTGAAATGGGGTCAGAGGTATGCGCGTTTCTTCTCCCTCGCCCCGTTCTTACGGGGGCGCGACGAGCTTCGCTCGCGCTGGGAGGGTCGGGGTGAGGGGCTCTATCCGCGTATGAGATCCATCGAAAGACCTGTCCCCCCTCACCCGGATCGCGAGAGCGATCCGACCTCTCCCCGCAAGCGGGGAGAGGTTAAGAAAGAAATTACTCACACAGCTCGTAGGCATCCTCGACCACATACGGGCCGCCGCCGGTGGACGCGCGCGAGGAGAACAGCACGAAGCGTTCGGCCATGAACGCCTTGCTCGGGAAATAGCCGCGCAGCGAGAGATAATCGGCGACGTCGCGGTCGGAGGCATCGTGCAGCCTCGCAAGCGTGACGTGCGGAATGAACTTGCGTCCCTCCGGGTCGAGGCCGATCCGCTGCATCATGCGCTCGAGCTCGGCCTGCAATTCCATCAGCGGCTTGCTCGGCGCAATCGTGGCGACCACCGCGCGGGGCTTGCGGCCGCCGAAGCTGGTGAGCCCCTGCACCTTCACCTCGAACGGCTTGCGGTCGACGCGAAACAGCATCGAAGCGATCTCGTTGGCGGAAGCCCCGTCAATGTCGCCGATGAAGCGCAGGGTGACGTGATAATTTTCGGGATCGATCCAGCGGGCGCCGGGGAGGCCACCTCTCAAGTTGGAAAGCGACTGGCCAATTTCGGCCGGAATTTCCAGACCCGTGAACAAACGCGGCATCGTTTCGCACTCCCGATGCTTGGGTACGGTGCTCGAACAGCGAGAACCATATCCAAATTAGAGCCGGCGACGAATCACCGGTACCCTGATTCCTATCGCAGTTGTGTGACTCTGCGAAGCACACCGCGCCTCACCCCGGTAAAACCCTGGGAATTAGGGTTAGCGCTGCCTGGTTTTCAACGCCGTTGCTCAGCGATCGTGCCAATGAATGCCTCCACCATGGGCATGATCCTGCCGACGATGATGTCGACGCCTTCAGCGGTCGGATGAATGCCGTCGGCCTGGTTGAGCTTGGCCTCGGCCGCGACGCCTTCGAGGAAGAACGGATAGAGCGGCACGTCGAATGTCTTCGCCAGATCCGGATAAATCGAATTGAAGCGCGCGGCGTATTCGGCGCCGTAATTCGGCGGCGCCAGCATGCCGCAGAGCATGACCGCAATCTTTCGCGCCTTGAGCCGCTGGACGATGTCGGTCAGCGCGGCGCGCGCCACGTCGGGATCGATGCCGCGCAGCGCGTCATTGGCGCCGAGCTCGACGATGACACCGTCAGTTCCATCGGGCACCGACCAGTCGAGCCGGTCGCGGCCGCCCGAGGTGGTGTCGCCGGACACCCCGGCATTGGTCATGTCGACCTCTATGCCTTTGGCCCGCAAGGCTTTTTGAAGCTTTTGGGGGAACGCCTCCTGGGCCGGAAGGCCAAGGCCCGCGCTTAGGGAATCGCCGAGGACGACCAGCTTGACCGGTTTTGTCGCACCCGCCCAAGCGGGGTTCGCCATCGTCATGACGGCGAGCATCAACACGGCTATGTGCATGAACAATCCGTAACGCCTCTCGACCCCGCGTGCGGACTTGCCATATGACCGGACCATGGACACTCGCATCGACCCCTCTTCGCTCGCCGCTACCGCGGACACCATCGCCATCTCCAACGTCAACCTCTCATTGGGCACGGGCGCGGCACGCGTTCACATCCTCAAGGATATCAGCCTGCGGGTCGGCCGGAGCGAGACGATCGGACTGATCGGCCCGTCAGGCTCGGGCAAATCCACGCTACTGATGGTTATGGCGGGGCTGGAACGTCCTGATAGCGGAGAGGTGGTGGTGAATGGCACGCCTTTCAATGCCCTCGACGAGGACGCGCTGGCGCGCTTCCGCGGCCGCCAGGTCGGCATCGTCTTCCAGTCCTTTCACCTGATCCCGACCATGACGGCGCTGGAGAACGTTGCTGTGCCGCTCGAACTTGCCGGCAATCCCGATGCCGCCAAGCGCGCGGCAGAGGAGCTGCAATCGGTCGGGCTCGGTGACCGCCTGCATCATTATCCGACCCAGCTCTCCGGCGGCGAGCAGCAGCGCGTCGCGCTCGCCCGCGCGCTGGCGCCGGATCCCGCGATCCTGGTCGCTGACGAGCCGACCGGCAATCTCGACGAAGCAACCGGTAAGCAGATCGTCGATCTGCTGTTCAGCAAGCATGCCGAGCGCGGCATGACCTTGGTGCTGGTGACGCACGATTCCTCGCTCGCGCATCGCTGCGATCGCGTCATCCGCCTGCGTTCCGGGCGCATCGACACGCAGTCTGCGCCCGCATGAGCGCCGCGGCCGAATCGTTCCCGAAGCCCAACGCCGTCGCGCTGTCGCTGCGCTACGCCTTGCGTGAATTGCGCGGCGGCCTGCGCGGCTTCTACGTCTTCATCGCCTGCATCGCGCTCGGCGTGATGGCGATTGCCGGCGTCGGCTCGGTGTCCGCGAGCCTGAGCGACGGTCTCGCGCGCGAAGGCCGCACGCTGCTTGGCGGCGACGTCTCTTTCGTGCTGTTCCAGCGCGAGGCCAAGCCGGAAGAGGTCGCGTTCCTGCGTTCGCGCGGCACGCTGTCGGCGGCTGCGACCTTGCGCGGCATGGCGCGTTCGGCTGACGGCAAGCTGGCGCTGGTCGAGATGAAGGCGGTCGATAACACCTATCCGATGCTCGGCAAGTTGAAGCTTGCGCCGCAGCTGGAGATGTCCGATCTGCTCGCGGAACGCGACGGCGCGTTCGGTGCCGCCGCCGATCCGACGCTGCTGGCGCGGCTCTCGCTCAAGACCGGCGACCGCGTCACGATCGGGTCCGCAACGTTCCAGATCCGCTCCACCGTCGAGGCCGAGCCCGACAAGCTGGCCGGCGGCATCGGCTTCGGGCCGCGCTTTCTGATCAGCGAGGCGGCCTTGCGCGCCACCGGCCTGATCCAGCCCGGCAGCCTGGTGCGCTGGGTCTACCGGGTCAAGCTGCCGGAGGCTGCTAACAACGAGCGCGCCACCGAAGCCTTCATCGCGGATGCGCGCAGCGCCGCGCCGCAGGCCGGCTGGGAGATCCGCAGCCGCTCCAACGCCTCGCCGCAGCTCGAGCGCAACATCAACCGCTTCACGCAGTTCCTGACGCTGGTCGGCCTTGCCGCGCTGCTAGTCGGCGGCGTCGGCGTCGCCAATGCCGTCAAGAGTCACATCGACCGCAAGCTCGAGGTGATCGCCGCCTTCAAGGCCGTCGGGGCCACCGGCCGGGACGTGTTCGGCATCTACCTGGCGCAAGTGGTCCTGCTGGCCGCGATCGGGTCCGTGATCGGCCTGGCGCTCGGCGCCGCGATGCCCTTTGCGATCGTTGGCCTGTTCGGCAAGCTGTTGCCGCTGCCGGTGGTGCCGGCCGTGCACACCGACGAGCTCGCGCTGTCCTTCCTCTACGGCCTCCTCACCGCGCTCGCCTTCGGCCTGTGGCCGCTCGCGCGCGTGCACGACGTGCCGGTGGCCGCGCTGTTCCGCGACACCATCAGCTCCGAATGGCACCGGCCACGCGCGAGCTATCTCGTGTTCATGGCCGTCGTGATCGCACTCCTCATCGCGGTCGTGATCGGCCTGTCGTTCGACAGGCGCATCGCCGCGGTGTTCGTGGCCTCCTCAGTGGTCGTGTTCGCCTTGCTGCGCGGCATCGCCGCCCTGCTGATGACGATCGCACGACGGCTGCCACGGACGCGGCTGCCGATGCTGCGGCTTGCGATCGCCAACATCCACCGGCCGGGCGCGCTGACGCCGTCCGTCGTGCTGTCGCTGGGGCTCGGGCTCGCCGTGCTCGTCACCATCACCCAGATCGACGGCAATCTGCGCCGGCAGTTCCTGGCGGCGCTCCCCGACCAGGCGCCATCGTTCTTCTTCATCGACATTCCGAGCGCGCAGGCCGAGCAGTTCGATGGCTATCTGCGCCAGATCGCCCCCGGCGCCAGGATCGAGGACGTGCCGATGCTGCGCGGACGCATCGTCGCCGCGCGCGGGGTGCGCGCCGAGGAGCTCAAGCCGACCACGGATTCCGAATGGGTGCTGCAGAGCGATCGCGGCCTGACCTACACCGCCGAGCTGCCGAAGGGCTCCAAGGTGGTCGAGGGCGAATGGTGGCGCGCCGATTATTCCGGCCCGCCGCTGGTCTCGTTGGAGAAGAAGATTGCCGACGGGCTCGGCCTCAAGCTCGGCGACGAGGTCGTGGTCAACGTGCTCGGCCGCGACATTCCGGCCAAGATCAGCAATCTGCGCACGATCGACTGGCAGGGTCTCGGCATCAATTTCGTCCTGGTGTTCTCGCCCAACGCCTTCAAGGGCGCGCCGCACACCCACATCGCGACGCTGACGGAAGCGGGCGGAAAGGCGGGCGACGGCAGGATCATCAAGGAGGTCGCCGACGCCTATCCGATGGTGACGAGCGTGCGCGTGCGCGAGGTGATGGAGACGGTCGGCTCTGTGGTGACCAATCTGGCCCTGGCGATCCGCGGCGCCAGCGCCGTGACGCTGATCTCGGCGATCCTGGTGCTGGGCGGGGCGCTCGCCGCCGGCCACCGCCACCGCGTCTATGATGCGGTAATCCTCAAGACCCTCGGCGCGACGCGGCTGCGGCTGCTCGGCGCCTATGCCCTCGAATACCTGCTGATCGGCCTTGCCACCGCGGTGTTCGGGGTGATCGCGGGCAGCATCGCGGCCTGGCTGATCGTGACGCGGCTGATGACGCTGAGCTTCGTCTGGCAGGCCGGCAGCGCCGCCGGCGTGGTCGCCGCCGCGCTGGTCGTGACCGTCGGGCTCGGGCTTGCCGGCACGCTGCTGGCATTGAACAAAAAGCCCGCGACGGTGTTGCGAAATTTGTGACAAAATGTAGCGGCTGATCGAGCTGCCCGGAATCGGCCCGGTTTCCGCGATTAACCACGCTACCCCGTCAACTTCGCGTCAGGATTGACGCCGAGGGCGACATTCAGCCGCGCGTGGAAGGTTGCGGCGAATGTGTTAGTTTCCCACATATCGGATGGGTTCGGAGTCCCGATTGTGAGCCAAAATTCAGTCGGCTGGCAGCGGTCTCCGAGATAGAATTTGACGAACCGGCGGCATGGCGACCCTCGTGCCGGACCGGACCAACCAACGGGAATTCGACCATGTCGGACCTAGACCGTAACTACGCTTCTCCTTTCGGCAGGGCCGCCGGGCGTGTTGACGCCGCGACGGTCGATGCCGGCCTGCGCGCCTATATGCTGCGCATCTACAACTACATGAGCATTGGCCTGGCCATCACCGGCCTTGCCGCGCTCGGCGTCTACATGGCCGCCGTGACCGACGTTCCGACGGCGGACGCCGTCCGCGTCGGCAAGGTGTTCCTGACACCGTTCGGCTACGCCATGTTCGTCAGCCCCCTGAAGTGGCTGTTCATCCTGGCGCCGCTCGCGATGGTGTTCGTGATCTCGGCGGGCATCAACCGTCTGGCACCCTCGACCGCCCAGATCCTGTTCTGGGTGTTCGCGGCGCTGATGGGCATCTCGCTGTCGTCGATCTTCCTGGTGTTCACGCACACCTCGATCGTGCGGGTGTTCTTCATCACCGCGGCGACCTTCGGTGCGCTGAGCCTCTACGGCTACACCACCAAGCGTGACCTGACCGGCATGGGCTCGTTCCTGTTCATGGGCCTGATCGGCATCGTTCTCGCCAGCCTGGTGAACCTGTTCCTGGCCAGCTCGATGCTGCAGTTCATCGTGTCGGTGGTCGGCGTGCTGGTGTTCTCGGGCCTGACCGCCTGGGATACCCAGCGGCTGAAGAACGACTACATCTACGGCTATGCCTCGGCCGGCGGTGACGTCGCAGAGCGTTCGGCCATCACCGGCGCACTGTCGCTGTACCTGAACTTCATCAACCTGTTCACGCTGCTGCTGCAGCTCCTCGGCCAGCGCGAGTAAGCTCTGAGACGAGAGAACGGACACGAACCCCGGCCGAAAGGCCGGGGTTTTTGTTTTGAGGGTACGGCCTCTCCCCGTCATTGCGAGGAGCTCGCGACAAAATTGCGCAGCAATTTTGCGCCGATGCGACGACGCAATCCAGAGCCCCTCCGCAGATGCATTTCTGGATTGCTTCGCTGCGCTCGCAATGACGGGTGTGGAGGCAGCGCAGCCTCTTCCGGCCCCTCAGGGAACGCTCTATCCTTCCCCCATGTCCGCACCCGATATCAGGCCCACCACCGAGGCCGACCTCCCCGCCGTCACCGCCATCTACCAGCAGGCCGTCCGCGAGGGCACGGCGACGTTCGAGCTGGAGCCGCCCGACCTCTCGGAAATGACGCGCCGCTATCGCGCGCTGATCGACGGCGGCTATCCCTATTTCGTCGCCATGCTGGACGGCCGCGTGGCCGGCTATGCCTATGCCGGCGCCTACCGGCCGCGGCCCGCCTATCGTTTCACGGTGGAGAACTCGATCTATCTCGATCCGTCCTTCCACCGCCGCGGCGTCGGCTCAATGCTGCTGGAACGGCTGATCGTCGAATGCGAAGCGCGCGGCTTTCGCCAGATGATCGCTGTCATCGGCGATTCCGCCAATGCCGGGTCGATCGGCGTGCACACAAGGTGCGGCTTCAAGATGATCGGCACACATCCCAGTGTCGGGCTGAAATTCGGCCGCTGGCTGGACACCGTGATGATGCAACGCGACCTCGGCGAGGGCGCAAGCACGGTGCCGGGGAAGTAGTTCATCCGTCATTCCGGGGCGATGCGCAGCATCGAACCCGGAATCCATTGAACGGCAGGGGCGGTGGAGGGATGGATTCTCGGGTGCGCAATTGCGCACCAGCTCGCGACTTCGTCGCGCCCCGGAATGACGATCGATGGTTCGTCTACACCACCGCCAGTTTGCGATCGATCACCAGCAGCACCCGCTCGAGCTCGTGGCCGCGACGCAGGATCAGGCCGGTCGCCGAGATCACGCTGTACATGCCCTGCTTGCGCGCCAGGCGCGGGTCCTTCTCGATGCGATAGATCGGCACTTCCGAGGCGCGGCGATAGACCGAGAACACGGCGCGGTCCTTCAGGAAGTCGATGGCATAGTCGCGCCATTCGCCGTCGGCGACCATGCGGCCGTAGAGATTGAGAATCCGGTGCAGCTCGAGCCGGTTGAACGTCACCCGGTTCGGCTGCGCATGCGCCGCGGCAGGACGCGCCGCCGCGCGCTGCTCGCTCGGATCGGCATCCTCCGACGTCAGACTCATGGGAAGCGCCTCCTCATCGCACGGCTACCCGCGTCCGCCAAGATCGTCCCGGAACCGCGTTCGTGACAATTGCATGATTGCGCCAACCGTTCCGCATCGCAAGGGGCTCGACCTATCGAATCGGCGTCGCATCAGGGCACACGCAAGGGTGGAACTCCGTCGCGGCAAACCGTCACGGGATCGTTAGCAGGAATCATAGTATCGCCGCTTTTCCGCCAACCGCCTGCCGCCCTGCACTGCGAAAAGGGTGACGTGCGTTGACCCGGTCCTTTCGGTTCCGGATTCCTCAGCCCCCAGCCCCCCGGGGTCGAACAGGATCGGGTCTGTACGCACGACAAGGAGGGCCAACGCAAGTTGGTCCTTTTTTGTTTGTGCCGAGATGTTTCCGGTCTGCCGTCATTCCGGGGCGCGCGAAGCGCGAGCCCGGAATCCATTTACCATCACACAAGCTGAGAAATGGATTCCGGGTTCGCGCCAAGAGGCGCGCCCCGGAATGACGAGCATCAATTGCTGAGACGTTCTGCCTGCTTCAATGCAGCGACGTGTAGGCCGCACCCAGCATCGGGCCCGGCCTCTCGCGGCTGCCGTCCTGGACGTAGACCACCGCGCCGTCGACGCCGTCGCGCGTGAGGTTCTCGATCGGCACCGTCCAGCTCTCCGGACGGCCGGTCCAGTCGCCGACCTTGAGCAGGCTGCGCACCACGTTGTGATAGGTGACCTGCTGCCCCTTGTTCTCGCCGCGGGTGATCGCGATCGGCACCGACTTCGCGATCGAGCAGATCCAGACCTCTCCGCGCGAGACCGTGGGCTCCTTGCTTGCGGCTACCGACACGTTGATCTGCTTGCCCGAGAGCGACATCGTCACCGGCACGCTCATCACGCCAGTGCCCTTGTCGGTCTTGCCGATCGCGTTCTCGATGCCGGTGCGATCGCTGCCGATGACATGGGTGGAGCCGTTGACCACGACCTGCGGCGTGTAGACCTCGCGGTCGCCGCGCATGCGCGAATAGGCACGCTGCCGTGCAGAGAAGCGCGAATCCGCCAGTGTGTCCTTCCAGCCGAGATAGTCCCAATAATCGATCGGCATGCTCAGCGCGATGACGGAGGGGTCCTTGGAGAGATCGCCGATGATCTGGTCGGCGGGCGGGCAGGAGGAGCAGCCCTGCGAGGTGAACAATTCGACGACGGCGCGGGGTTCAGCCTCGGCAGGACGAATGACGGCGATGATCGCACATATGCCGAGAGCTCCCGACCAGAGGGCGCCGGACCAACGTGGAATCAGATGGGAAGCCGTCATTGTCGTCATGTCGAACGCCGCACACCGTTGCTCTCAGAGGGAAATCTTATCGCCGGATGGTCACCGTAGTCTTACGGGGCGCGGTACATTCATCCATCCGGGCCACCGTCCAAAGGGAGGTTTTCCGCCGGGCGGGCCCATCTGAAGCGTACCGCAAACGCGCGAAGGCGGCCTTTGATAGGCCGCCTTCGTTAAGGCTTCTACTCACTTCGCAGTGAGCCATCATTCACAAATCCGCGTTTACGCCGCGAGCTTGCGCAGCACGTAGTGCAGGATGCCGCCGTTGCGGTAGTAGTCGAGCTCGTCCAGCGTATCGATGCGGCAGAGCAGCGAAACGCGCTGCAGCGAACCGTCGCCGGAGACGATCTCCGCAGTCAGCTTCTGGCGCGGCTTGAGGTCGCCGACGAGGCCGCGGATGGTCACCTTCTCGTCGCCCTTCAGCCCAAGCGACTGCCAGGAGGTGCCTTCCTCGAAGGTCAGCGGCAGCACGCCCATGCCGACCAGGTTGGAGCGGTGGATGCGCTCGAAGCTCTGGCAGATCACGGCGCGCACGCCGAGCAGGCGCGTGCCCTTGGCGGCCCAGTCGCGCGAGGAGCCGTTGCCATACTCGGCACCGGCGAACACCACCAGCGGCACCTTCTCTTCCTGGTACTTCATCGCGGCGTCGTAGATCGACATCTGCTCGCCGTCGGGCCAGTGCTTGGTCAGGCCGCCCTCGGGGATGTTTCCGTCCGCGCCCTTCAGCATGAAGTTCTTGATGCGGATGTTGGCGAAGGTGCCGCGCATCATCACTTCATGGTTGCCGCGACGCGTGCCGTACTGGTTGAAGTCGGCCGGACGCACCTGGTGCTCGCTGAGATATTTGCCGGCGGGCGAGGTGAGCTTGATCGAGCCGGCCGGCGAGATGTGGTCGGTGGTGATCTTGTCGCCGAACATGGCGAGGATGCGCGCCTCGACGATGTCGGTGACCGGCTCCGGCTCCTTCTTCATGCCTTCGAAGTAGGGCGGGTTCTGCACATAGGTCGAAGACATGTTCCAGCGATAGGTCTCACTCTCGACTGTCTTGATCTTGCGCCAGTTGGTGTCGCCCTTGAACACGTCGGCATACTTCTTCTTGAAGATCGACGCGGTCACGAACTTCTTCATGAAGGCGTTGATCTCCTTGGTCGTCGGCCAGATGTCCTTCAGGTACACCGGCTTGCCGTCCTTGCCCTCGCCGAGCGGCTCGGTGGCGAGGTTCTTGGTGACGCTGCCCGCGAGCGCGTAGGCGACCACCAGCGGCGGCGAGGCCAGGTAGTTCGCCTGCACATCCGGCGAAACGCGGCCTTCGAAGTTGCGGTTGCCGGAGAGCACGGCGGCCGCGACGACGCCGTTGTCGTTGATCGACTTCGAGATCTCCTCAGGCAGCGGACCGGAATTGCCGATGCAGGTGGTGCAGCCGAAGCCGACCAGGTTGAATCCGACTTTGTCGAGATCGGGCTGCAGACCGGAATTGGCGAGATATTCCGCGACCACCTGGCTGCCCGGCGCGAGCGAGGTCTTCACCCACGGCTTTGCCTTGAGGCCCTTCGCAGCCGCATTGCGCGCGAGCAGGCCGGCACCGATGAGCACGCTCGGGTTCGAGGTGTTGGTGCAGGAGGTGATCGCGGCGATCACGACGTCGCCATGGCCGATGTCGAAGTTCTTGCCTTCGACGGGGAAGCGCTTGGCCGGCTCCTCGGCCTTCTTGTACTCGCTGGCGAGCGCGAGCGAGAAGCCGTCCGCGACGGTGGGCAGCGCGATGCGGCCTTCGGGGCGCTTCGGCCCGGCCATCGACGGCACGACGTCGCCGAGGTCGAGGGTCAGCGTTTCCGTGAACACGGGGTCGGGCGACTTGGCGGTGCGGAACAGGCCCTGCGCCTTGGCATAGGCCTGCACCAGCGCGACGCGGGCCGAGGCACGGCCGGAGGTCTTGAGATAATCGAGCGCGGCGGCATCGACCGGGAAGAAGCCGCAGGTCGCGCCGTATTCGGGCGCCATGTTGGCGATCGTCGCCTTGTCGGCGACCGAGAGGTGGTCGAGGCCGGGGCCGAAGAACTCGACGAACTTGCCGACCACGCCGAGCTTGCGCAGCATCTGCGTCACGGTGAGCACGAGGTCGGTCGCGGTGACGCCTTCCTTCAGCGCGCCCTTCAGCTTGAAACCGACGACGTTGGGCAGCAGCATCGACAGCGGCTGGCCGAGCATGCAGGCTTCCGCCTCGATGCCGCCGACGCCCCAGCCGAGCACGGCAAGGCCGTTGACCATGGTGGTGTGCGAATCGGTGCCGACCAGCGAATCGGGATAGGCCACCTCGAAGGTGCCGGTCTTCTTACCGACGGTCATCTTCTCCTTCTTGGTCCAGACCGTCTGGGCCAGATATTCGAGATTGACCTGGTGGCAGATGCCGGTGCCGGGCGGCACGACGGAGAAGTTCGAGAAGGCCTTCTGGCCCCACTTCAGGAACTCGTAGCGCTCCTGGTTCTGCTTGTATTCCTCGGTGACGTTCTTGCCGAAAGCCTTGTTGTCGCCGAAGAAGTTCACGATCACGGAATGGTCGATGACGAGATCGACGGGCACCAAGGGGTTGATCTTCTCAGGCTCGCCGCCGAGCTTCTGCATCGCGTTGCGCATCGCGGCGAGGTCGACCACCGCGGGCACGCCGGTGAAGTCCTGCATCAGCACCCGCGCCGGGCGGAAGGCGATCTCATGCTCCAGCGACTTCTTGCGCAGCCATTTCGACACCGCGACGATGTCTTCCTTCTTGACCGAGCGGCCATCCTCGTTGCGCAGCAAATTCTCGAGCAGGACCTTCATCGAGTAGGGAAGTTTCGAAATTCCCTTCAGACCATTCTTCTCGGCGGTGGGCAGGCTGTAATAGACATAGGTCTTGGCGCCGACCTTGAGAGTCTTTTTGCATTTGAAGCTGTCGAGCGAGGTCATGTAGGAGATCCCAATTGCTAGTTATACCCGGCAGGGTATTTTAACACCGTCAGCGTATCAGGCTGGGCCGCTTGCAGGGGCAGGTTGAGTTGCTGCATCAAGTAGTTCCGGGCTTATAGAAGCTTTCTAACCGCGCCGCCACAGCCACTATCGTGCCGCAGCAATTCGCGAGCCAAAAATTCCCATGCGCTACCCCAAGATTTCCTGAGGCCCGGCTGTGAGCGGACTGAACCAAGGCGACATGCGGCTGTCAGGTCACGGGCTGAGATGCGTGCGGGGCGGGCGCGAGGTGTTCGCCGGGCTCGATTTCGCGGCCGGGTCGGGCGAGGCCGTGGCTGTGATGGGGCGCAATGGATCGGGCAAGACCTCGCTGCTCCGGCTGATCGCGGGCCTGCTCGTTCCGGCCGGCGGGACGATCGCGGTGGAGGGAGGCGATGGCGAGCTGACCCTGGCGGAGCAGTGCCACTATCTCGGCCATCGCGATGCCCTGAAGCCGGCGTTGAGCGTGGCCGAAAACCTGACGTTTTGGGCTGATTTTCTCGGCGGCGAGCGTTTCGATGCCGTCGAGAGCCTTGCCAAGGTGGGGCTCGACCACGCCATCCATCTGCCCGCCGGATTCCTGTCCGCGGGACAGCGCCGCCGGCTCTCGCTGGCGCGGCTGCTGACGGTCCGCCGCCCGGTCTGGCTCCTGGACGAGCCGACCAATGCGCTTGATGTCGCCGGTCAGGACATGTTCGCCGGCCTGATGCGCGAGCATCTGGCCGGCGGCGGCATGATCGTCGCAGCGACGCATGCCCCGCTCGGGATCGAATCGCGGGAGCTGCGGATCGGGGGTGTGGCGTGAAGTTCAGGCACCCTCAGTTTTCCAAGCGGCCGGGCTCGGCTCTCTCCATTCCCTCCCCCCACAAGGGGGAAGGGAGCGCAGTGTGCCTGTGGCTGTCGGATGCGTTCCCAGAAGCTGGAAGCCTCTCATGACCGCCCTTGCCGCCCTCATCCGCCGGGACATCAGGATTGCGCTTCGCGTCGGCGGCGGGGCGCTGATCGGGGTGCTGTTCTTCCTGACCGTGGTGGTGCTGATGCCGTTCGCGGTCGGGCCGGATCTGGCGCTGCTGTCGCGGCTGGGACCTGCGATCCTCTGGCTCGGCGCCCTCCTAGCCAGCCTGCTGACCCTCGACCGGCTGTTCATGGCCGACCATGAGGACGGCTCGCTTGACCTGATCACGATGAGCCGGACGCCGCTGGAACTCGCCTGCGCCGCCAAGGCGCTGGCGCATTGGCTCGCCGCCGGCCTGCCGCTGATTGTCGCAACCCCCGTGCTCGGCCTGTTGCTCAACCTCGACATGATCGCCACGGCCGCGGTGGCGCTGACGCTGCTGGCGGGCACTCCGGCGCTGACCTTCACCGGCATGATCGGCGCGGCGCTGGCGGTGACGCTGCATCGCGGCGGGCTGTTGATGGCGGTGCTGGTGCTGCCGCTGTCGATTCCCGTGCTGATTTTCGGCGTTGCGGCCTCGCAGGCGGTGATCGTCGGTCCCATGACCTTCGGCGCGCCGTTCTCGATCCTGTGCGCACTGTCGCTGGTCAGCCTCGTGATCGGCCCGTTCGCGGCCGCAGCAAGCCTGCGGCATGGCCTCGACTGAGATGGGCTCGACGGACCTTGACCCGGATCAACTTTCGCGACGGGCTTTCGTGCTGATTGCCTGAGCGGCCCCCGGTGATTATCAGGATACCATGACGCTGATCGACCTCGCCAACCCCACGCGGTTCCTCGCGCTGACAGCGCGGGTGTTGCCGTGGCTGGCGGCCGCGACAATCATCCTGCTCACGATCGGTCTCTATCAAGCTGCGCTCGCGCCCGACGACTATCAGCAGGGCGCGACCGTCAAGATCATGTTCATCCACGTGCCCAATGCCTGGCTGTCGATGTTCGTGTGGGGCGTGATGAGCATCGCATCGTTGGGCACGCTGGTGTGGCGGCATCCGCTCGCCGACGTCGCCGCCAAGGCCGCAGCTCCGATCGGCGCCGCCTTCACCTTCCTCGCACTGCTCACGGGCTCGCTCTGGGGCCGGCCGATGTGGGGCACCTATTGGGAGTGGGACGCGCGGCTGACCTCGGTGCTGATCCTGTTCCTGATGTATCTCGGCCTGATGGCGCTGTGGCGCGCGGTCGACGATCCCTCGCGTGCGGCGCGCGCCGCCGCGGTGCTGACCCTGGTCGGCGCCATCAACCTGCCGATCATCAAGTTCTCGGTCGATTGGTGGAACACGCTGCACCAGCCCGCCTCGGTGATGCGCATGGGCGGCTCGGCGCTGGACAAGTCGTTCCTGATTCCGCTGCTGGTGATGGCGGTCGCCTTCACGCTGCTGTTCGTCACGCTGCACCTGGCCGCGATGCGCAACGAGATTTTGCGCCGCCGTGTCCGCTCGCTGCAGATGATGCAGGCCAGCCGGATCGCGTTTTCGAGCGAAGTGGCCGCCGGTTCGCGTGAAGACAACGCGTCCAACGAAGCTGGGGCTGCATGACGATGTCGCTCGGTCCTTATGCCTCTTTCATCGTGGCGTCTTACGCAGCTGTCGCCCTCGTGGTCGCGATCCTGATCGGCTGGGTCATGCTCGATTATCGCAGCCAGACGCAGCGCCTGCGCGAGCTGGAGCAGCGCGGCATCACCCGCCGGTCGGGCCGCAGCGCGACGGAGCCGCGATGAGCGATCAGCCTGCCTCCGCTTCGCCGCAGCGCCGCACCTTCCTGGTGATGCTGCCGCTGATCGTCTTCATCGGCCTAGCGCTTTTGTTCTGGTTCCGGCTCGGGAGTGGCGATCCCTCGCGGATTCCGTCCGCGCTGATCGGCCGGCCCGCACCGCAAACCGTGCTGCCGCCGCTCCAGGGATTGCAAGAGAATGGCACGCAGGTGCCGGGACTCGATCCGGCTGCGTTCAAGGGCAAGGTCAGCCTCGTCAACGTCTGGGCGTCCTGGTGCGTGCCCTGCCATGACGAAGCGCCGCTTTTGACCGAAATGGCAAAAGACAAGCGCTTCCAGCTGGTCGGCATCAACTACAAGGACGCCGCCGACAATGCGCGGCGCTTCCTCGGCCGCTACGGCAACCCGTTCGGCCATGTCGGCGTCGACGCCAACGGCCGCGCCTCGATCGAATGGGGCGTTTACGGCGTGCCGGAGACCTTCGTCGTCGGGCGCGAGGGCACCATCGTCTACAAGCTGGTCGGGCCGATCACGCCGCAAAATCTCAAGGCCGTGCTGATGCCGGAGCTGGAGAAGGCGCTGAAGGCAGGAAGCTGATGCCGCGCTCGTACCACACGCTCAACTGTCATCGCCCGACTTGATCGGGCGATCCAGTATTCCAGAGACGCCAGTCGTATACGGAGAAGCTGCGGCGTACTGGATGCCCCGGTCAAGCCGGGGCATGACAGCGGTATGTGGAGCGACGCTTCGCCTGTCCTTCGCCTAACCCTTGCTCACATCCCCCGCCTCGGCCTCGCTTCTCTCCAGCGAGACCGGCGCGAGATGATAGCGCTTGGTCAGCGGCATCTGGGCGATGGCGAAGATCATCGTGATCGGAGTGACGCCGAACACCTTGAAGTTCACCCAGAAATCCGTGCTTTGGGTGCGCCAGACGATCTCGTTCAGCACCGCCATTCCGGCGAAGAACAGCGCCCAGCGCAAGGTGAGGATGCGCCAGCCCTGCGGCGTCAGGTTGAACACCTGGTCGAACATCACGGCGATGAAGGAGCGGCCGAACAACAGGCCGCCGCCGAGGATCGCGGCGAACAGGCCGTAGATGATGGTCGGCTTGACCTTGATGAAGGTCTCGTCGTGCAGCACCAGGGTCAGCGTGCCGAACACCAGCACGATCACCCCCGTGACGATCGCCATGATCGGGATGTGGCGCGTCACGATGTAAGAGGCGGCCATCGCGACCGCGATGGCCACCATGAAGGCGCCGGTCGCGGCGAACAGATTGAACTTCGCGTTGACGAAGAAGAACACGAGCAGCGGACCGAGCTCGGTCGCGAGCTTGAACAGCGGATGCGGCTGGGTCTTGTCCATTCTCTCTTCCGTATCTCCCATCCTTCGAGACGACCGCTTCGCGGTCTCCTCAGGATGAGGACCTCATGTGTGGCACGACCTCATCCTGAGGAGCCGCGCAAGCGGCGTCTCGAAGGATGACGCTATTCGATTCCGGCGATGGCGCGGGCGAAGTCGCGCGCGGTGAAGGGCGCGAGATCGTCGACGCCTTCGCCGACGCCGATGAAGTGCACCGGCAGCTTGAACTTCTCCGCGAGCGCCACCAGGATGCCGCCGCGCGCGGTGCCGTCGAGCTTGGTCATCACGAGGCCGGTGACCCCGGCGGTGCGATGGAAGGCCTCGACCTGCGACAGCGCATTCTGGCCGACGGTCGCATCCAGCACCAGCAGCACGGCATGCGGCGCAGTGTCATCCACTTTGCGGATCACGCGCACGACCTTCTCGAGCTCGTTCATCAGCTCGGCCTTGTTCTGCAGGCGGCCGGCGGTGTCGATCAGCAGCACGTCGACATTCTGCTCCTTCGCCGCGGTGAGCGCGTTGAAGGCAAGGCTTGCGGAATCCGAGCCCTGCGCGCCTGCGATGACGGGCGTCTTCGTCCGCTCGCCCCAGACCTTGAGCTGCTCGATGGCGGCGGCGCGAAACGTGTCGCCGGCGGCCAGCATCACCTTGCGGCCTTCAGAGGCGAATTTCTGCGACAGCTTGCCGATCGTGGTGGTCTTGCCGGAACCGTTGACGCCGACCACGAGAATGACGAACGGCTTTTTTGCCGCATCGATCACGAGCGGCTTTGCCACCGGCGACAGCACCTTCTCGACCTCGGTGGCGACGACGTCCTTGACCTCGTCCGCCGAGATCGCCTTGTCGTAGCGGCCGGTGCCGACGGCATCGGCAATGCGCACCGCGACTGACGTGCCGAGGTCGGCGCGCAGCAGCACGTCCTCGATGTCGTCGAGCATGGCGCGGTCGAGCTTGCGCTTGGTGACGAGGTCGGCGACCGCGGTCCCGAGCGAGGACGAGGTGCGCTTCAGCCCATTGGACAGGCGGCGCCACCAGCTCAGCTTGGGGGTCTCGGAGGTGGTATCGTTCATGGTGGCGTGTTAGCCGTTCCGGCCCGTAAACGAAAGCCTTGACCGAAAGTCCTGCGATTGCTCGATGTTCCCCAATTGACCGCCGATGAGATCTTAGGCCGCGTGCTCCATCGCGACGGCCTGATGCTGGTCATCGACAAGCCGGCCGGCCTGCCGGTGCATCGCGGCCCCAAGGGTGGCCCCAATCTGGAGGATTCCTTCGACGCGCTGCGTTTCGGCCTGCCGCGACCGCCGGTGCTGGCCCACCGGCTGGACAAGGACACCTCGGGCTGCCTCGTGCTCGGCCGCCACCGCAAGGCGACGGCATCGCTGGGCCTTTTGTTCAAGCACGGCAAGATCGGCAAAACCTACTGGACCGTGGTCGAAGGGGGCCCTGCCGAGGACGAAGGCACCATCGACATGCCGCTCGGCCGACTCAATGCCGAACGCGGCTGGTGGCAGAAGCCGGATCCGGAAGGGCAGAAGGCGATCACGAACTGGAAGGTGATGGGCCGGGGCGACGGTTTCACCTGGCTTGCCATGGAACCGGTGACCGGCCGGACCCATCAATTGCGGGTGCATGCGGCCGCGAGCGGTTGGCCGATCTTCGGCGACAACATCTACGGCAACGGTCCGCGCTTCGGCGAGCCGCCACTGCACCTGCATTCGCGCGAGATCGTGGTGCCGATCTCCCGGAACAAGGAGCCGGTCCGCGTGGTGGCGCCGGCCCCGCCGCATATGCACGAGAAGCTCCGGGCCTGCGGGTGGAACGGGGAGTAATCTCTTAGACCCTCATGGTGAGGAGGCGCGTCAGCGCCGTCTCGAACCATAGAGGCCCCGCAGGCGCATCGCGGTCGTATCCATCCTTCGAGACGCCCGCTTCGCGGGGCTCCTCGGGATGAGGAGCGGTGGTCGGTCGAGAAGCGGCTGTGCTCGGCTACCGTGCCATGGTTTACGAAACCTTCAGCGCTCGCCTCTAATGATAACGGTTGCTTAGAACAAGCTTCCGTAACCGCTCAGGACGAGCCGCGCGCGATGACCAATTCCGGGCTATCGATCATCGACGAGGTCGAATCCGCACTGCGGATCGGCTCGCCGGAAAAGGGCCTGGCGACGGCCCGGCGCGTCACCGAGCTGTTCCTCTCCTCCGCCGGCAATTTCGACGACGAGCAGATCGCGCTGTTCGACGACGTGCTCGAGCGCCTGATCGGCACCATCGAGCTGCGCGCCATCGCCGATGTGGCAGCGCGCGTGGCGCTGGCCGAGATCAGCGCGCAGCTGGCGCCGGTCGCGCAGGCGCCGCCGTCGGTGATCCGCCGCCTCGCCAACAATGACGAGATCCGCATCGCCGGCCCCGTGCTGCAGGAATCCGCGCGCCTCGACGACGGCGAGCTGGTGAAGATCGCATCAGCTAAGGGCGAGCCGCATCTGCTCGCGGTCGCCGGCCGCTGGTGGCTGAAGGAGATCGTCACCGACGCGCTGCTGGCGCGCCGCTACCCCAGCGTCAGCCGGCGGCTTGCGGCCAATCCCGGCGCGCGCGTCTCCGGAAAAGGGTTCGCCATCATCGTCGGCCAGGCCGAAAGCGATCCGGAGCTCGCAGTCAGTGTCGGCGTCCGCGTCGACTTGCCCTTGGAGCTGCGCCGCCAATTGCTGCGCTCGGCGACGGACGCCGTGCGCACCCGCCTGTTGTCGCGCGCCCCGCCGCATCTGTTCGAGGAGATCCAGAGCGCGATCGCCGCCGTCGCCATCGGCGCCGAACGCGAAATGTCGGCGGTGCGCGATTTCGAAGGTGCCAAGCGCGCCATCGCCGGCCTCAAGGCCACCGGCCAGCTCGACGAGGCGACGTTGCTCGGCTTCGCCACACAGCGGCGCTATGAGGAGACGGTGGCGGCGCTGGCGGCGTTGTCGGGATCGACGGTCGAGGTGATCCGACCGCTGATGCAGAGTCTCCGCGAGGACGGCCTGCTGGTGCCGTGCAAGGCCGCACAGCTCAGCTGGGAGACCACCATGGCCGTGCTCGAATGCCGTTTCGCGACAGGCGCGATGACGCCCGCGGACATCGCGAGGACACAGGGGCATTTTGCGAGAATGACGGCGGAGAACGCCAAGCGCACGCTGCGATTCTGGCAGGTCAGGGCGTCGTAGTTTTCCCTCTCCCCTTGCGGGAGAGGGTGGCTCGCCGCGAGAGCGGCGAGACGGGTGAGGGGCCTCTCTCCGCGCATGACCTCTCAATGCGATTGCGCGGATACAACCCCTCATCCGGCGCTTCGCGCCACCTTCTCCCACAAGGGGAGAAGGAAGAGAGCAGCTGCTTACGTCGTGAGCCGCTCGCCATCAATGCCAGCAATCTTCAGCCGCACGATGCTTCCCACCCGCTCGCCCGCAATCGCCACCGGCAGATAATGCTCCGTGCGGCCCTGCCCCTCGCTCTCGATCAGCACATCGCGCCTTGCGCCGATCTCGGCTTGCAGCCGCTGCTGCAGCGCCGCCTCTCCTACCGCGCGCAGCCGCTTCGCACGCTCTTTAATGACCGGCCCCGCCACCTGCGGCATCCGCGCGGCGGGCGTGCCGGGCCGCGGCGAATAAGGGAAGACGTGCAGGAAGGTCAGTCCGCATTGCTCGACGAGGTCGAGCGAGCGCGAGAACATGTCCTCGGTCTCGGTCGGGAAGCCCGCGATGATGTCGGCGCCGAAGACGACATCGGGGCGTAGGCGGCGTACCTGCTCGCAGAAGCCAATCGCATCCTGCCGCGAATGCCGCCGCTTCATGCGCTTCAGGATCATGTCGTCGCCCGACTGCAGCGACAGGTGCAGGTGCGGCATCAGGCGCGCATCCTCCGCGATGGCATCGAGCAGGTCGTCATCCGCCTCGATCGAATCGATCGAGGAGATACGCAGGCGCTTGAGCTCGGGCACATGGCGCAGGATCTGCTTGGTCAGCAGGCCGAGCTTGGGCGCGCCGGGCAGGTCTGCGCCGTAGCTCGTGAGATCGACGCCGGTCAGCACGATCTCGGCATGGCCGCGCTCGACCAGGGTGCGCACCTGATCGACCACCGCGCCCATCGGCACCGAGCGCGAATTGCCGCGGCCGAACGGGATGATGCAGAAGGTGCAGCGATGATCGCAGCCGTTCTGCACCTGCACGAAGACGCGCGGCAGGCCGCTCGCATAGCCATCGACGAGGTGCGGCGCCATCTCCTTCACCGCCATGATGTCGCTGACGGCGATCTTCTCGCTGGCGCCAAGATCGAAAGCGTGGCGCGTCTCCCGCCACGCTTCGCCGCGCATCTTGTCGTCATTGCCGACGACGCGATCGACCTCGGCCATGCCCGCAAAGATCGCAGCCTGCGTCTGCGCCGCGCAGCCGGTGACGACGATGCGCGCCTCGGGGCGCTCGCGCTTCAACTTGCGGATCGACTGGCGCGCCTGCGCCACCGCCTCGTTGGTGACGGCGCAGCTGTTGATGACGATGGTGTCGGAAAGCCCTGCGACTTCCGCCTTGCTGCGGATCACCTCGGCCTCGAAGGCGTTGAGGCGGCAGCCGAAGGTGACGATGTCGACGGCCATCAGGCGACCGGCGCGAACAGCGCCGGATCGAAGCTGCCCTCATATTCGAAGGTCGCGGTGCCCGTCATCAGCACGTGGTCGTCGCGCTCGCGCCATTCGATGCCGAGCTTGCCGCCGGGCAATGTGATCTCGACCTTGCGCTCGGCGCGCTTCAGCCGCGCGGCGGCGACCCCCGTGGCGCAGGCCGCCGACCCGCACGCCTTGGTCAGGCCGGCACCGCGCTCCCAGGTGCGGATCGTGATGTGCTCGCGATCGACGATATGGGCCAGCGTGATGTTGGCGCGCTCGGGGAAGATCGGATGGTTTTCCAAGAGCGGACCGAAGCGGCCGAGATCGTAGGCGTTGACGTCGTCGACCCAGAACACCGCGTGCGGATTGCCCATGCTCACCACTGAGGGCGAATGCAGAATGGGATTGTCGATCGGCCCGATCTGCAATTCGATGTAGCGGGTGTCGCGAAACTCTTCCGCCAGCGGAATGTCCTGCCAGCCGAATTTCGGCGCGCCCATATCCACTGTGTAGAGGTCGGGCGCCGGACCCTGCCAGGCATTGAGCAGGCCGGCGGCCGTCTCGAAGGTCGCACTGGTCTGCCCGGTCTTCTCGAAGATGCGGCGCACGACGCAGCGCATGCCGTTGCCGCAGGCACCGGCCTCGGAGCCGTCATTGTTGTAGATGCTGATGAAGGCCTCGGTGCCGTCGAGCCGCGGCCTCTGCAGCACCATGAGCTGGTCGTAAGCCACGCCGCCGTTCGCGGACGCGACGGCGCGGGCATCGTCCGGCGTGACCTTGGCCGCCGAATCGCGCAAGTCGACAACGACGATCTCGTTGCCGATGCCGTTCATCTTGGCAAATGCGTGGTTGGCCAGCGCGCTCATGAAAATTCCCGAATTTCGCCTGCCTTATATGGCGATCCTCGGCTGCTTGGCCAGTGATTTGCCACCCGGGTCGGGACATCGGGCAAGTTGCCTGCCATGACGCATCTGTCATGGGACGAATTCGGCGCTCGCGTGTTAGAACGGCGCGGTTCGCGCGAACCGGGACGCGCGGACGGGTTAAGGCCTTGGTGGGTAAGGCCTTGATGAATTGAGGCCCCGACGAAGCGGGCCTCGGGGAGAATAAAATGAACACTTTTCGTCGCCTCGCTTTGGCCGCGCTGATCCCGGCTGCGGCCTTGTCGCATGGGCTGTCAGGCGCTCTGGCGCAGACCGCGAGCCCGGCGCCGGCCGCATCGGCAAGTCCCTCGCCGGCCCCGACGGCTTCGCCCGCCCCGGCTGCAAGTGCCTCGCCCGCCC
>NZ_JADYVR010000210.1:0-464 GCF_020193935.1 Bradyrhizobium sp. NBAIM08
GGCATCGGCCTGCTCTGGTGCCTGATCGACCGCGAAGGCCAGAGCGCCCACGACCGTTTGAGCGGGACGCAGTTGTTGCAGGAGCGGAAGACATGACGGATGCGCTTTGAACGTAGGTCATGTTGCGCCCGCAGGGCGCTGCTTGACGGATTTTGACCGTAACAGCGTCAAGTAGCCCGCTGGCGCGGGCAACATGACCTAGGTTCAAGAAACCCCGATCACACCGTCGGAAATTCCCGCTTCGAGAACGCCACCCGCGCTGCCGGGTCCGGATCGGGCACCGCGATGTCTTCGACTTTCTTGAGCCGGTGCAGGAGACCGTTGCCGTTGGCGATCTGGATGGCGAGGCCGGGGCGGGCATTGAGTTCGAGGATCAGGGGGCCCAAGAATTTGTCGAGGACGAGATCGACCCCGACGTAGCCGAGTCCACTCATTTCCGACGCGCGGGCGGCGATCAGCAGGAG
>NZ_JADYVR010000211.1:0-464 GCF_020193935.1 Bradyrhizobium sp. NBAIM08
TCTTCGAAGAGCGTTCGTCCGCCAAAACTTTTACTGATATCCGAGATCGCGAGCATGAAGCGCCGAGTGTGCTTTGTGTACAGCCAACTCGCAAGTTCCGGCGCGACTCGGTTGTGTCCTAATTTGAAGATCGAATTGCTCTCGGCCGGGTTTTGGCTTTTTGAGCGGTCGATTCCACTTGGTGCAAAGTGTCTTCGGCTTGATGCAACGCATCTTCTGTTTTGTGGACGTTGCGATGAGTCTTGTCAGCCAACTGGTGCGATTGGTGGGCCAACGCCTCCGTTTTTCGCACTAATTCTTTCGTTCTTTCGACGACCCGCCGCGCTTTCTGAGTGACGTCCTCATGTTGCTGTTTCGTTGCGAGCCGTTTCATGTGCCGCGTTTCGAGGTACGTGAGCTTCTGTTTCGCCGCCTTCTTATCCTGAAGGTTGCGCAATCTCGTTTCCTCACCCTTCGTCATACCC
>NZ_JADYVR010000212.1:0-464 GCF_020193935.1 Bradyrhizobium sp. NBAIM08
GGTTCCACGCCAGCAACTCGTTCTTGTTGGTCGGATGGCTGGCCAATGGCCACATCACGGCCAGACAGCCATTGTCGGTGCCGAACATGCCGGACACGTGCAGGAAGGGCCTGGCCGTTTCGCGCGTGGCGGGCATGCCGAGTTCGGCGGCCACGCGGTCCTTCTTGCGCAGGCCGAGCGCAAATTCGAACAGCTTGGGCTGCCGGTCGCGGATCAGACGGGCCAGCGCGATGGTGGCGCGCACGTCCGACAGCGCATCGTGCGCGGCCTCGTGCAGCAAACTGTTGGCACGCGCCAGGTCTTCGAGCTTGAAGCTGGGTTTGCCGTCTTCCTTGGTCGGCCATTCAATGCCTTCGGGTCGAAGTGCGTACGTGAGGCGCACGACATCGAGCAAGTCCCAGCGCCCGCACTCGTTTTGCCATTCGCGCGCATACGGATCGATCAGGTTGCGCCAGAACATGAAG
>NZ_JADYVR010000213.1:0-464 GCF_020193935.1 Bradyrhizobium sp. NBAIM08
ACGCTGTCCCGCCTGGCCGACGCGCTGGCCGCCCGGCGCTACGTGCTCGTCGCGGTCACCGGTGCCTCGAACGTGACGGGGGAGTCCCTCCCGCTGCGCCGGGTCACCGAGCTGGCGCACGCCGCCGGTGCCCTGGTGGTCGTCGACGGCGCCCAGCTGGTGCCGCACCGCCGGTTCTCCCTCGTGGAGTCCGGTGCGGACTGGGTCGCGTTCTCCGGCCACAAGCTCTACGCACCCTTCGGCACCGGCGCGCTGGTCGGCCGGCGGGACTGGCTGGACACCGGCCGGCCCTACCTCCCCGGCGGCGGCGCCGTCGCCCAGGTCGACGTGGACGCGACGACGTGGGTGGCGGCCCCGCACCGGCACGAGGGCGGCTCGCCCAACGTGCTCGGCGCGGTCGCGCTGGCCGCCGCCTGCGACGAGCTCGCGGCCCTGGCCCCCGGCGCGCTGGAGGACCACGAGCG
>NZ_JADYVR010000214.1:0-463 GCF_020193935.1 Bradyrhizobium sp. NBAIM08
GTCAAAGGCATGCTCTAGTTTTACATAATTTTCAAAGAAAACTTTTGCATCATCTATTGGAGCTGCAAAGATGATATTTGTAATTAAGAATAAGGCAATTATATTTTTCATAAATTTTTAACTTCTACGTGTTGAATGTAACCCTCAAGATTAATAACTACTATTTCATAACCAGATTTTTTAATTTCATCTCCATTGAGATTTTTTCCGGTAAATTTATATTGAAATCCTATAATCTGATCTTTAATTTGATCATATTCTAATACCTCCCAGTGGTGATGGGTCAGTCCAGCAAAGAATTTATTTTTCATTTGTAAAATAGCTTCTTTTCCGTAATGTATTCCTACATTTTCTGAGCTGTATGTAGCATTGTTATCAAGTAGATTCGCGATAAGGCTTATCTGACCATCATTTGATAAATCAACGTATTTTTTTGTTATCTCAAGAGGAGTCATTCTTATAT
>NZ_JADYVR010000215.1:0-463 GCF_020193935.1 Bradyrhizobium sp. NBAIM08
GCACCGTGCCGTTCGGTGACCTCGACAAACTCCGTGAGCGGAGCGCGATCGCCCAGTACGCTGTAGAGGCTTTCCACCACTACCAGCGTGCGCTTTGCATCATCGCCGAGCCGTTCCAGTCGACGGGCGAGATTCTCCGGATCGTTGTGCCGGAAGCGTATCGTGGTCGCTGCGGAGAGCCGGCATGCGTCATGGATGCTGGCATGCCCGTCGGCGTCTACCAGCAGGAAATCACCCAGGCTCGCCAGCGCCGAAATGGCGCCGAGATTCGCCTGGTAGCCAGTGGAGAAAACGATGCAGGCTGGCCAGCCAAAGGCTTCGGCGAACTCGCGCTCCAGAGCGCGATGCCCGGCGTAGTTGCCGCTGGCCATGCGCGAGCCAGTGGTGCCCGTGCCCAGGGTTTCCACGGCCCTGATCGCCGCTGCCCGGCATTCAGCGTCGAAGGTCAGTCCGAGATAATTGT
>NZ_JADYVR010000216.1:0-463 GCF_020193935.1 Bradyrhizobium sp. NBAIM08
GCGATCCTGCTCATTGACTTTGCGAAGGAGGCCAAGGCGAGCGGTATGGACACGCGCGAGGCGCTCATCGAGGCCGGCGGCATCCGGCTGCGTCCGATCCTGATGACGACCTTCGCTCTGGTCGCGGGCATGGTCCCCATCGCCATCGGGCACGGCGAGGGCGCGGGCTTCCGCGCGCCGCTCGGCGTGGCCGTCATCGGCGGCACGATCACGTCCACGATCCTGACGCTGCTCGTCATCCCGACCGTGTGGGAGCTGATCGACAAGGGGCGCGAGGGCTTCGTGGGCGCCATCAAGCGGCGCCGCACGCCCGCAACCGAGGCCATTCCCGCCGGCGAGCCTGCCTACGCCATCGTGCGCAGCGAGGGATGAGCAGGGAAGACGTGGGGAAGTGAGGAAGTGGGAAAGGGGGAGCAGAAGCCCGCCTTGCTGACTTTCTCACTGCCCCACTTGCCCCCTTTCG
>NZ_JADYVR010000217.1:0-463 GCF_020193935.1 Bradyrhizobium sp. NBAIM08
GGGATCTTGCTGGCGACGAGCACCTCGTCGCGGGCCAGGCCCGAGCGGCGGATCGCCTCTCCGACCTCGGTCTCGTTCTCGTAGTTCACCGCCGTGTCGAGGAGCCGGTAGCCGGCCTCGAGGGCGTCAACCATCGCGGCCGTGCCGTCGTCGCCACGCAGCGGATAGGTGCCGAAGCCGATGGCGGGAAGGGTGGTGCCGTCGTTGAGGGTGTACGTCGGGATGTCAGCCATGGGTCCCAACGTAGGGCGCGACGGCCAGCACGACGCGAGCGCGAGGGTAGGCCGCACGGGGCCGTCAGTCTGGGGCGCGATGGATTGCGCCTTAAGCCAGCGTTAAGTGACCTCCCACACCATCGAAGGGTCCCTACAAATTCCGACCAGATGGAGTCGCGCCATGTACGTCAACCCACTCACGTCAGCGTCCCGTCGCTCTGCCCCCATCCGTCGCCTCCGCCGTCGGC
>NZ_JADYVR010000218.1:0-463 GCF_020193935.1 Bradyrhizobium sp. NBAIM08
TCCACAAGGGCATCCGCTCCTGGGCGCGGATCCTCGCGGCGCTGGCATGAAGGGGAGAAGTGGCGCGGTTGACGGGGCTCGAACCCGCGACCCCCGGCGTGACAGGCCGGTACTCTAACCGACTGAGCTACAACCGCGCGTGAGGGGCCTTCTACGGAGGCCCCCCGGGAGCGTCAAGCGGCGTCGAGCGGCCCCCGAGCGTTTCCGTCAGGGCAGAGGGATGAACTCGCGGTCGTCCCCCGGCGGCAGGTGAAAGCGCCCGTTCTCCCAGTCTCCGCTGCGCCACGCCTCCTTGGCGGCCTCGATGCGCTCCTTCGAGGAGGCCACGAAGTTCCACCAGATGTGGCGTGGCCCGTCCATCGTGGCGCCACCCAGGAGGACCAGCCGCGCGCCCTGCGCGCCCGCCCGGAGCGACACCGCATCGCCGGGCCGGAACACCAGCATCCGGCCGGCCTCGTGCGTC
>NZ_JADYVR010000219.1:0-463 GCF_020193935.1 Bradyrhizobium sp. NBAIM08
AGCCCGCCGCCTGGGCCGACAGCAGGATCTGGCCCGCGGTGCCGCTCGGGTCGGGCCGCAGGTCGCCGCCGTTGGCGTCGAGGAACGGAATCACGCCCTGGTACGAGAGCGTGAAGGTCTCCTCGCGGATCGCGAGCGGGTTGGGCGAGATCTCGACGCAGTAGTCGTTGTCGGGGACGCACTCGGTGCCCGCGCCCGAGAGCGACACGATGCGCGGCTGGTCGGCGCCGGCGGGGATCGCCGCGCCGTTCACGGTCAGCACCGGCGCGGTCAGCAGGCCGGGCGAGGTCGTGAGCGACGCGCTCTGGCGCGGGAAGTGCGCCTGCTCGAGGCCCACCGGCGGCGCCACGAGGTCCGACGTGCGGCACGGGCGGTCGGCGTCGAGGATCTCGATCACCTGCGTCTCCCCGGTGCGCAGGCCCACCATGGCGAAGAGCCCGCGCAGCGCGCGCGTGCCCGGGAT
>NZ_JADYVR010000022.1:0-54210 GCF_020193935.1 Bradyrhizobium sp. NBAIM08
GACACTCCCGGAACTGCACCCCCGCCCCCGCCGTTATGGCTCGGGCGGCCGCCCGGCCGCGTCAATGTTGCAGGCGAGATGCTCGCCTCCGCCAGCCACTTTCCGCTAAAATGCCCGAAAACCGCGCCGATGCATGAGGTCCGCCATGAGCTTCCGCCGCGACACCATCACAAAGCCGATCTTCTCATGGGCGCGCGGCGTGCTGCCGGCGATGTCCGACACCGAGCGCGAGGCGCTGGAGGCGGGGGACGTCTGGTGGGATGCCGATCTCTTCACCGGCAACCCCGACTGGTCGAAGCTGCTGAAGGTCCCGCAGGCGACGCTGACGGACGAGGAGCGGGCCTTCCTCAATGGCCCCGTCGACGAGCTCTGCGCGATGCTCGATGAGTGGAAGATCTTTTGGGAATCGCGCGACCTGCCGCCGGACGTCTGGCACTTCGTCAAGCGCGAGAAATTCTTCGGCATGATCATCCCGAAGGAGTACGGCGGCCTCGGCTTCTCGCCCTACGCGCATTCGGAAGTGGTGCGCAAGATCTCGACGCGCTCGATCGCGGCCGCGGTCACCGTGATGGTGCCGAACTCGCTCGGCCCGGGCGAACTCCTGATGCGCTTCGGCACCACAGAGCAGCAGCAGCGCTGGCTGCCGCGCCTCGCCGACGGCCGCGAGATTCCCTGCTTCGGCCTCACCAGCCCGGAAGCCGGCTCCGACGCCGCCTCGATGGTCGACACCGGCATCATCTGCAGGGGCGAATTCGAGGGTCGCGAGGTGGTCGGCCTCCGCCTCAACTGGCACAAGCGCTACATTACGCTCGGTCCGGTCGCGACGCTGCTCGGTCTCGCCTTCAAGGCCTATGATCCCGATCATCTCGTGGGCAGCCGGGAAGAGCTCGGCATCACCGTGGCGCTGATCCCGACGAACCTGCCCGGCGTCGAGATCGGGCAGCGTCATCTGCCCTCGATGCAGGTCTTTCAGAACGGCCCGAATTGGGGCCGGGACGTCTTCATCCCGCTCGACTACGTCATCGGCGGCAAGGAGCGGCTGGGGCAGGGCTGGAAGATGCTGATGACGGCGCTCGCCGCCGGCCGCGGCATCTCGCTGCCGTCGCTGTCGGCGGCCGGGGCCGCCTATGCCGCGCGCACCACCGGCGCCTATGCGCGCATCCGCGAGCAGTTCGGCATCTCGATCTCCAAGTTCGAAGGCGTCGAGGAGCCGCTCGCCCGCATCGTCGCGACCGCCTACCAGCTCGACGCCGCGCGCCGGCTCACCTGCGCGGCACTGAACGCCGGCATCCATCCCGCCGTCATCTCCGGCATCATGAAGCTGCACGCGACCGAGCGGATGCGCACTGCGGTCGACGATGCCATGGACATTCATGGCGGCAAGGCCGTGATCGACGGTCCGCAAAATTATCTGGGCAATCTCCACCGCGCCGTGCCCGTCGGCATCACAGTGGAAGGCGCCAACATCCTGACCCGCAATCTCATCGTGTTCGGACAAGGAGCCATCCGCGCCCATCCTTACCTGCTCGACGAGATGAACGCGCTCGCAGATACCGATCGCGAGCGCGGCCTCGGCGCGTTCGACAAGGCGTTCTGGAAGCATGTCGGCCACAGCTTCAGGACACTCTTCCGCGCCATGGGTCGCAGCTGGACCTTTGGCGCATTCGCCCCAGTGCCCGATGCGGGCGATGCCACGCCCTTCTATCGCCAGCTCTCGCGCTACTCGGCGGCCTTCGCGCTCTGTGCCGACATGGCGCTGCTGACGCTCGGCGGCGCGCTCAAGCGCAAGGAAATGCTGTCGGCCCGCTTCGGCGACATCCTGTCCGAGCTCTATCTGCTCTCGGCCGCGCTGAAGCGCTGGCAGGACGAGGGGCGGCAGAAGGAGGATTTTGCCGCGCTGGAATGGTGCATGGCGACCGGGTTCAAAACCATCGAGAACCGGCTTGCCGAAATCCTGGCCAATCTGCCGAACCGCTTCGTCGCCGGCTTCCTCAGGCTCGTGGTGCAGCCGTTCGGCGCCCGCGTGCTCGGCCCGTCCGACCGCATCGTGCACCAATGCGCTGCCATCGTGCTGGAGCCGTCCGCGGCACGCGATCGCCTCACGCCGGATCTGGCCCATGTCGACGACGACGGCGGCTTTGCCCGGCTGGAGCGCGCGTTCAAGCTGGTCGCGGCGACGGATGCGATCGCCAGGCGCATGCGTGCTGCGCATATCCGCGACTGGAAGGAGGCGGTGACCAAGGGCGTAATCACGCAAGCCGAGGGCGAGCAACTCGCCGCTGCCCGCGAAGCCGTCACAAAAGTGATAGAGGTCGACGATTTTGCGCCGGAGGCGCTGTCGCCGATTTACAAGAAAACCGTCAATGTGCATCAGTTCTTCCAGGAACTCGGTGAGCAGAGGGCGGCGAGCTGATGGCACGACCGGTATTCATCGTCGACGGCAGCCGGACGCCGTTCCTGAAGGCGCGTTCGGGGCCAGGGCCGTTCACGCCGGTCGATCTCGCCGTGCAATGCGGCCGACCGCTCTTGGCGCGCCAGCCGTTCTCGCCCGATAGCTTCGACCAGGTCATCCTCGGCTGCGTCAACGTGATCGCGGACGAGATGAACCCGGCCCGCGTCGCCGCGCTACGGCTCGGCATGGGCGAGGACATGGTCGCCTTCACCGTGCAGATCAATTGCGGCTCGGGCATGCAGTCGATCGACACCGCCTACCGCTATATCCGCGAAGGCCATGCCGATATGGTTTTGGCCGGCGGCACCGAGGCGCTCAGCCACGCGCCGCTGGTCTGGCCGAATTCCGGCGTGCGCTGGTTCGCCGGCCTTGCCACCGCAAAGGGCATGGCCGCGAAGCTCGCCTCGGCGTTCAAGCTGAGGCCGCGCGATCTCAAGCCGATCATCGGCCTCGAGCGCGGCCTGACCGATCCCGTCACCGAGCTGAACATGGGCCAGACAGCCGAGGTCGTCGGCCATCTCTTCGGCATCACGCGCGCGCAGTCGGATGCCTACGCGGCCGACAGCCATCGCCGGCTCGCGCATGCGCAAAGCGCGGGTTATCTGAAGGGCGAGGTCGAAACCGCGTTTTCCCGCGACGGCAAGTTCTTCGACCACGACGATGGCGTGCGTCCGGACTCCACGGCGGAGACGCTCGCCAAGCTCCGGCCGGTGTTCGAGCGCCCGTGGGGCCAGGTTACCGCCGGCAATTCCTCCCAGATCACCGACGGTGCCTCCTGGGTGATCCTCGCCTCTGACGCTGCCGTTGCAAAGCACAAGCTGACGCCGAAAGCTGCGATCGTCGACAGCCATTGGGCCGCGCTCGACCCCAGCATCATGGGGCTCGGTCCGGTGATGTCGGTGACGCCGCTGCTGACGCGCAACGACCTCACCCTCAAGGACGTCGAGACCTGGGAGCTGAACGAGGCCTTCGCAACGCAGGTGCTCGGCTGTCTCGCCGCCTGGAACGACGACAAGTTCTGCCGCGAAATATTGCGGCTCGACGGCGCGGCCGGCGAGATCGACCGCGAGCGGCTGAACGTCGACGGCGGCGCGATCTCGCTCGGCCATCCCGTCGGCACCTCCGGCAATCGCATCGTGCTGCATCTCGTCAATGCGATGAAGCGGCTCGGCACGCGGCGCGGAATTGCCACCGAATGCATCGGCGGCGGGCTCGGCGGCGCCATGCTGATCGAGGCGGTATGACCATGGATTCCAAGATCATGACCGTGCTCGCCGACCGCGTGCTGGAGCTCGGGCCGCGCCCTGCGCCGGATGGTCCCTACAAGCACTTCAAGCTGACGCGAGATGAAGACGGCGTCGCCTGGCTGCTGTTCGACCGCGCTGATGCCAGCGCCAACACCCTGTCCTCCGACGTGATGGAGGAGTTCGACGCTGTGCTCGCGGCGATCGAGACCGAGCGTCCCGCCGGTCTCGTCATCCGCTCGGCAAAGCCGTCCGGCTTCATTGCCGGCGCCGACGTCAATGAATTCCGCGGGGCCAGCGATGCCGGCATGGTGGAGACGCGCATCCGCGCCGCGCATGCGGTGGTCGACCATCTGGAAGCCTTGAGGCTGCCGACGGTCGCGGTCATCCACGGTTTCTGCCTCGGCGGCGGCCTCGAGGTGGCGCTGGCCTGCCAGGCGCGCATCGCGATCGAAGGTGCGCGCTTCGGCTTCCCGGAGGTGATGCTCGGCCTGCATCCCGGCCTTGGCGGCACCGCGCGTTTCACTGCGCTCGTCAATCCGACGCAGTCGATGGCGCTGATGCTGACCGGGCGCACCATCGATGCGCGCCGAGCCAGATCGCTCGGCCTCGTCGACACCGTGACGCAGGAGCGGCATGTCCAGGGCGCGGTGAAGGATGCGCTGTTCGGCCGTCTGAAGCGGGCCAAGCCTGGACTGCTGGCGCGCGCCGCCAATCTCGGGCCGGTGCGCGGCCTGCTGGCCAAGCGCATGCGAGCGGAGGCCGCGAAGGCCGCATCGCGCGAGCATTATCCAGCGCCCTATGCGCTGATCGATCTCTGGGAAGCACATGGCGGCAGCAAGGCCGCGATGCTGAAGGCCGAACAGGCCTCGTTCGCCAAGCTGATGGTGACGCCGACCGCGCAGAATCTGATCCGGGTCTTCTTCCTGCGCGAGCAGATGAAGAAGGCGGCAGGCGCCGGCAGCACGGTGAAGCATGTCCACGTCATCGGCGCCGGCGCGATGGGCGGCGACATCGCGGCCTGGTGTGCGGGGCAGGGCGTTCGCGTGTCGCTCGCCGACATGAAGCCGGAGCCGATCGCAGGCGCGGTCAAGCGCGCGGCCGACCTCTACGGCAAGATCATCCGCAAGCCCACCGACGTGCGCGACGCGCTCGATCGCCTGATCCCCGACATGGACGGCGAGGGCGTCCGCAACGCCGACCTCATTATCGAGGCGGTGCCGGAAAAGCTGGAGCTGAAACAGAAGGTCTATGCCGGACTCGAGCCGCGGATGAAGCCCGGAGCCATCCTTGCGACGAACACGTCCAGCATTCCGCTGCAGGATCTGCGCACCACGCTGGCGCGGCCGGAGCGGCTGGTCGGCCTGCATTTCTTCAACCCGGTGTCGCGGCTGCAATTGGTCGAGGTTGTCAGCCATGACGGCAACGATGCACACGTGCTGAAAGAGGCGCTCGCCTTCGTCGGCGCGATCGACCGTCTGCCGCTTCCTGTAAAGAGCTCGCCGGGTTTCCTCGTCAACCGCGCGCTGACGCCTTACATGCTGGAAGCGATGGTGATGCTGGACGAGAAGATCGACCAGCGTCTGATCGATGAAGCGGCCGAGCAGTTCGGCATGCCGATGGGTCCGATCGAGCTGGCCGATCAGGTCGGGCTCGACATCTGCCTCGACGTCGGCGACATGCTGCGCACCAAGTTCGGCGATCTCCTGCCGCCGACGCCGGCCTGGCTGCGCGAGAAGGTCGCGAAGGGCGAGCTCGGCCGCAAGACCGGCAAGGGCTTTTACACCTGGAAGGACGGCAAGGCGGAGAAAGCAGCGTTGCCGGAGACCGGACCGCGGGTCACCGACCAGATGATCGACCGCCTGGTGTTGCCGATGTCCAATGTCTGCGTCGCGGCGCTTCGCGAGGGCATTGTCGACGATGCCGACGCGGTCGACGGCGCCATGATCTTCGGCACCGGTTATGCACCCTTCCGCGGTGGCCCGCTGAATTACGCGCGCACGCGCGGCGTGGAGAACATCGTATCCACTCTGCGCGCGCTGGCGGAACGATTCGGCGCGCGCTTCGCGCCCGATCCGGGCTGGGACAATTTCAAGTGAGAGCCATATGAGCGAACAAGCGACCGGACCGCGGGGATCTCTGCATCCGCACGCTGGCGATGCCGGCCGACACCAATGCCAATGGTGACATCTTCGGCGGCTGGCTGCTCAGCCAGATGGACGTCGGCGGCGGCGTGTTCGCCTCGAAGGTCGCGCGGTCGCGCACCGTGACGGTCGCGATCGAGGCGATGAATTTTCGCAAAGCGGTCTATGTCGGCGATCTCGTCTCGGTCTACGCCAATCTCGTGCGCGTCGGGCGCACCTCGCTGACCGTGCATCTCGAGGCCTGGGCATTGCGGCGAAAGGAGTTGCATCCGTTCCTCGTCACCGACGGTCATTTCACCTACGTCTCGATCGACGACCACGGCCGTCCCCAGGCGATCCAGCAAAACGATCCGCCGATCGCGACGTAATCGCGCGCGACGCACTGTCCCATCTTGCCAGGCCTTGCAGCGCCGCAGAACGCGGCACGAGCAAGTCACATCGTCGCGGCTTCGCCAAGAACCAGTCAAGAACCAGTCATAAAACGGATGAGGTCCCGGCGTACTCAATTGCGTGTCGATTCGGGGTGGAAACGGCCGCAAATGCCCTTGGGAACCTTTGGGCAGGAGCGCCGTTGTTTGCCCGCACTGAGGAAGCCACGGACTATGCCGGACAGCTACATCATCGAAGTCGATTCGCAGACCGCAGGTATCGTCGTTCGTTCTTCTGGAGGCTACTGCTTCTTCGCCTCATCGCACCGCTTCAACCGTCTCGAAGGCCAGCTCTTCCGCAACGCCCGCGAAGCCGAGCGCGCCGCGCGCAGGCTGGTGAATGGCGACGTGAAGGAGGCGGCGTAACTGTCATTCCGGCCCGCGAGGCGTGGTCGGAATTTTTTGCCGAGCGCGCCGCTGCCCTCCTTCTCCCCTTGCGGGAGAAGGTGGCGCGAAGCGCTGGGGTTGCTTCAGCGAATTCAGCAGAGAGATAGACACGCGGATAGATACCCCTCACCCGTCTCGCCGCTACGCGGCGAGCCACCCTCTCCCGCAAGGGGAGAGGGTGAGGGCAATCATCACAACTTCGTCGCCGCCCGCGACAACAGCTTCCACTCGTCGCCTTGCTTCTGCCAGTTCATCAGGATGTGAAGGTTGGTCGATACTTTTTTCCCATCGGCCGCCATCTCCTGCTCGCCCAGCCAGTGGAAACGCACGATCGCTGCGGGGCCGACGACCTTGATGGTGGGATCCTTGTATTCGATGGACAGAAACTTCGATTTGCCGTCGGTGGCGTTGGCGATGAACGCCGCCTTGTCTTCGACCTTGCCGCTGGAATGGCTGTAGCTCAGTTCCTCCGCGCAGAGCGCGCCGAGCGCCTTGGGATCGGCCGCGATCTGGGCGAGGCGGAAGGCCTCGACCCTCTTCGCCACGGCGTCCTCGTCTGCCGAAGCGGCGAGCGCCGGCGTGGCGAACGCAAGCGCGGACACGGCGAGCGTCGAGAGAGCCAGATCCCGTCGGTTGATCGTCATCGTTTCCTCCTTTTTGATCTTGCAATCAGTGTTGCAGTCGCACGCGACTTTGTCGAGTGTCACCTGCCTCATGTGGATGCGTCATTGCGCGATCGAGGCCGTATTGATACGCCTTCCGCATCGATGCGCCGCGCATTTGGGAAAGTACGGAAATGATCGAGACCAAACACGATGGAATGGGCCGGGCGCTGTTGTTCGACATCGACGGCACGCTCGCCGACACCGATCCGTTGCACTTGAAGGCTTTCAACCAGGTGCTCGGCCCGCACGGACACGTCTTCGATCACGCACGTTTCTCCCTCGAGCTGCAGGGCTTCGCCAATGTCGCCATCGGCGATCGCTTTCTGCCCCACGAGGCGCCGGAGCGGCGCGCCCTCATCCTCGAAGAGAAGGAGGAGGTCTTCCGCACGCTGGTGGCCGGGCAGATCGCGCCGCTGCCGGGCCTGATGGCGCTGCTCGACCGCGCCGATGGCGCCGGCATCCCCATGGTCGCCGTGACCAACGCGCCGCGTCTCAACGCCGAGCTGCTGCTCTCAGGACTCGGCATCACGCATCGTTTCAAGGCGCTGGTGATCGGCGCCGAGCTGCCGCACGGCAAGCCGCATCCGCTGCCCTATCAGGAGGGGCTGCGTTTCGTCGGCGCGAGCCCGCGAGCCTCGATCGCATTCGAGGACTCCCGCACCGGCGTGCAGTCCGCAACGGCCGCCGGCATTCCGACTGTCGGCATCCGCACCAGCCTCAGCCATGCTGACCTGGTTGGAGCAGGCGCGGTCGCCTCCGCCAGCGCGTTCGACGACCCGACGCTGCTCGCACGTCTTGCAAGTGCCATGGGGTGGTAAGAAATGGCATGGTGAGGACCTTCATCCGTCAACCGTGATCGGCGTCCGCATTGACCGCAGGCGCGAACCGCCGCACCATGCATTATTCTGATGTGAGGCCTCTGCCGTGACCGGATTGACCCATCGCCAAGCCGAAATCCTCAACATCGCGCGCGCCTCCGGCCGTGTCATGGTCGAGGAGCTCGCGCGCCGCTTCGAGGTATCGGCGCAGACCATCCGCAAGGATCTCAACGATCTCTGTGAGCGGAGATCGCTGACCCGCATCCATGGCGGCGCCATCATCGCCTCGGGCGTGGAAAACCTCGCCTATGAGGCGCGCCGTTTCGTCGCCGCCGACGAGAAGAAGGCGATTGGGGCTGCCGCCGCCTCGCTGATCCCGAACGGCTGCTCGCTCTTCATCAACATCGGCACCACGACGGAGGAGGTCGCGAGCGCGCTGACCTCGCATGAGGATCTGCTCGTCATCACCAACAACCTCAATGTCGCCATGCTGCTCTATCGCCATCCGCGCATCGAGGTGGTGGTCGCCGGCGGCACGGTGCGGCGCGCCGATGGCGCCGTGGTCGGCTCGACCGCGACGCAGCTGATCGGACAGTTCAAGGTCGACTATGCCATCATCGGCGCCTCGGCGATCGACGAGGAGGGGGCGCTGCTCGACTTCGACTATCGCGAGGTGCAGGTGGCGCAGGCCATCATCGCCAATGCCCGCAGCGTCATGCTGGTCGCCGATTCCACCAAGCTGCGCCGCAGCGCGCCGGTGCGCATCGCCCACATCACCCAGATCCAGACCTTCGTTACCGACCAGGAGCTGCCCGAGCGCCTCGCCACCATCTGCCACAGCAAGGGCATCGAGGTGGTCGAGGCGATGCCGAAGGGCGCGGAGGTCGACGATGCGTCGACCGAGGTGCAGGATGCCGCACCGGAAGCCGCGCCAGTGGTGCGGCTGAGATAGAGGCTAAGCGCCGTCCCACGGGTTGAGCAGCGGAACGCCGAAGGCCGCAAAATCCTTCACGTTGCGTGTGACGAGTGTGAGATCGTTGACCAGCGCAGTCGCCGCAAAGAAGCCGTCCATGACGGACAATGCGACGCCGCTCTTGCGGCTCTGCGCCATGAGGTCACCCCAACGCTCGGCCACTGTTTGGTCGATCGGCAGGACGCGCTCGGCAAACCGCGCAGGCAAATCGTGGGCAAGCCAGACGGCCAGCGCGGTGCGTCGGCGACCATCCTCAAGCAATGCGATGCCACGGCGAAGCTCGGCGATCGAGGCGACGCTGATGAACGCACGGTCCTCATCGATCCTATCCAGCCATGCCACAACTTTTGGCGAAGGCGCGGGCCGCTGAACTTCCGAAAGCACGTTGGTGTCCAGCAAAAGGTTCATGGCACTTCGTCGCGTGGCGCGTCGTGCAGCCGGTCGAGTTCAAGGTCAACGCCGCGTAATGGCGAGGCCAGCAGGAATTCGGCCAGGGTGCCCTTACGCGCTGTCTTGCGCGCCCATTCCTCGACGGAAACGATGACGGCATTCGGCTTGCCGTGACGGGTGATGACCTGCGGGCCGGTCTGGGCGCGGTCGAGCACCTCGGACAGTCGCGCCTTGGCATTGGCCAACGTCCAGCTGTCATTCGTTGGAAGCGCGTCGGGTTCAACGTTACGATTGACCATAGGGATAAACCATTTTGACTAAACCATTTTGACTAGTATGACTATAATCGCTCGACGCTGACCAATCAAGGTGCTGGTGCCTCCCAAATCGCCGTGGCGCTGCCCAACATGAACTCCTCTTGCTCACCAAGAAACTTCCGCTTTCGCTTCCTTTCGCCTCTCTTTCATCTTGCTTTCGTTTTTCGGTGTGATCTAATCAAAAGCGAAAGTAGCCGCTTGATGGAACGGGCGGTCGCCGGGGGATGCGTCTGTTGGAGCGTATTTTCGATCTCGCCATCATCGGAGGCGGTGTTAACGGCTGCGGCATTGCGCGTGACGCGGTGGGCCGCGGCAATACCGTTTTCCTGTGCGAAATGAACGATCTGGCGAGCGGGACATCGTCGTGGTCGACCAAGCTCGTGCATGGCGGCCTGCGCTATCTCGAATATTACGAGTTTCGGCTGGTCCGCGAGGCCCTGATCGAGCGCGAGATCCTCTGGGGCATCGCGCCCCACATCATCCGGCCCCTGCGATTCGTTCTGCCGCATCACGCCGGCCTGCGCCCGGCCTGGCTGCTGCGCCTCGGCCTCTTCCTCTATGATCACATCGGCGGCCGTCACCTGTTGCCGGCGACCCGCTCGGTCGATCTCAAGCGCGATGAGGTCGGCAAGCCGCTGATCCCGAACCGCTACAGCCGCGCCTTCGAATATTCGGACTGCTTCGTCGACGACGCCCGCCTCGTCGTGCTCAATGCGCGCGATGCCGCCGACAAGGGCGCCGAGATCCGCACCCGAACCCGCGCCACCGAGATTCGCCAGTCGGACGGCGTCTGGACCGTCAGCATGGTCGATACGCTGACCGGCGCGCGCTCGCAGATCCAGGCCAAGGCGCTGATCAATGCTGGCGGACCCTGGGTCGAGGACGTGCTCGGCCGCGGCGCCGGCGTGAATGCGAAAGCCAAGGTGCGCCTGGTGCAGGGCTCGCACATCGTCGTGAAGAAGCTCTACGACCACGACCGCGCCTACATGTTCCAGAATGCCGATGGCCGCATCATCTTCGTGATCCCGTACCAGGACGACTTCACGCTGATCGGCACCACCGACCGCGACTATGACGGCGATCCTGCCAAGGTGAAGGCGACGCCTGAAGAGATCGAGTATCTTTGCAAGGCGGCCAGCGAATATCTGGCCAAGCCCGTCGCGCCCGCCGACGTGGTCTGGACCTATTCCGGCGTGCGTCCGCTCTATGACGACGGCGCCAGCGAGGCCAAGGCCGCGACGCGCGACTACGTGTTCGAGCTCGACACGCCCGGCGGCGTGCCGCTGCTGTCGATCTATGGCGGCAAGATCACGACCTATCGCAGGCTCGCCGAAGAGGCCTTGGAGCGCCTTGCGCCTTACTTGCGCAGTGCGAAAGCGCGCGAAGGCTGGACCGGCAAATGGCCGCTGCCGGGCGGTGACATGAACGTATCCGACATCGACGGCCTGATCGCCGAGCTGCAGCGCGGCTATCCCTTCCTCAGCCATGAGCATGCGCGGCGCCTGGCGCGCGCCTATGGCACCCGTGCCATCAAGCTGCTCGGCGATGCAAAATCGGCTGCGGATCTCGGCCAGGCCTTTGGCGCCACGCTAACCGAGCGCGAGGTCCGCTATCTCATGGCCAACGAATGGGCCGTCACCGCCGACGACGTGGTCTGGCGCCGTTCCAAGCTCGGCCTGCGACTATCTGCCGACGAGATCGCGACCCTCGACGACTGGATCAGGAGCCATGCCGTGGCGCAAAGTCCCCTGCTGGAAACGGGAGGACGCTCATGACCGTGACACTCGATCACGTGACCCGGACCGTGGAAGGCGTGCCGCACATCCGTGACGTCTCGCTGACGCTCGAGAGCGGTACGCTCAACGTGCTGCTCGGGCCGACGCTGTCAGGCAAGACCTCCATCATGCGGTTGCTCGCCGGCCTCGACAAGCCGACCACGGGCAAGGTGTTCGTCAACGGCAAGGACGTCACCGGCGCCGACGTGCGCCAGCGCTCGGTCGCGATGGTGTACCAGCAGTTCATCAACTACCCCTCGCTCACGGTCTACGAGAACATCGCCTCGCCCCTGCGCGTGCAGGGCAAGCCGCGCGACGAGATCGAGGCGCGCGTCGCCGAGGCCGCAAAGCTGCTGCGGCTCGAGCCGTTCCTGAAGCGCACGCCGCTCCAGCTCTCCGGCGGCCAGCAGCAGCGCACCGCGATCGCACGCGCGCTGGTCAAGGGTGCCGACCTCGTGCTGCTCGACGAGCCGCTCGCCAATCTCGACTACAAGCTGCGCGAGGAGCTGCGGGCGGAGCTGCCGCGCATCTTCGAGGCCTCCGGCGCGATCTTCGTCTATGCCACAACCGAGCCGACCGAGGCGCTGCTGCTCGGCGGCAACACGGTGTGCATGTGGGAGGGCCAGGCGCTGCAGATGGGTGAGACCACCAATGTCTATCGCCGGCCGCAGACCTTGCGCGTTGCGCAGGTGTTTTCGGATCCGCCGCTGAATCTCGTGGGCCTCGAGAAGGGGAACGGCATGGTCCAATATGCGGGCGGGAGTGCAGCGCCCGCGTCCGGGCTTTATGCCGGTCTGCCCGACGGCTTCTATCGCGTCGGCTTTCGTGCCCATCAGCTCGGGCTTGCCAATGGCGAGGCCGACCGTCACGCCTTCCACGCCACTGTCACGGTGACCGAGATCACGGGTTCGGAGAGCTTCGTGCATCTGACCCGCGACGGATCGAATTGGGTGGCGGTGCTGCACGGCGTGCACGAGTTCGAGCCGGGCCAGATGCTCGATGCCGTGCTCGATCCCAATGATGTCTTCGTCTTCGATGCCGCCGACCGTCTGGTCGCGGCACCGGGCTCTTAGGAGGGAGATGCGCCATGGCCCGCATTGACCTCGTCGATCTCGCCCATTCCTACGGCGGCAACGATGCGCCGCAGGAGAGCTTTGCGCTCAAGCCTGTCACCATGACCTGGCGGCAGGGCGGCGCCTATGCGCTGCTCGGCCCCTCCGGCTGCGGCAAGACCACGCTTCTGAACGTCATCTCCGGCATCATCACGCCGTCGCGGGGGAAGATCCTGTTCGACGGCAAGGACATCACACCGCTGTCAACCCAGAAGCGCAACATCGCGCAGGTGTTCCAGTTTCCGGTGATCTACGACACCATGACGGTGGGGGAGAATCTGGCGTTTCCGCTGAAGAACCGCGGCGTGCCGAAGGCCGACATTGACAGGCGCGTCGCCGAGATCGGTCGCCTGCTCGATCTCGAGCCCTATCTGAACCGCAAGGCCACGCGCCTGACCGCCGACGCCAAGCAGAAGATCTCGCTCGGCCGCGGTCTCGTGCGCAACGACGTTGCCGCCGTGCTGTTCGACGAGCCGCTGACGGTGATCGATCCCGAGCTGAAATGGCAGCTCCGCTCCAAGCTGAAGGCGCTGCATCGCGAGCTCGACCTCACGATGATCTATGTGACCCATGACCAGACCGAGGCGCTGACCTTCGCCGACACCGTCGTGGTCATGCATGACGGTCGCGTGGTGCAGAGCGGCACGCCGGCCGAGCTGTTCGACAAGCCGGCGCATACTTTCGTCGGTTATTTCATCGGTTCGCCCGGCATGAACATCCTGCCGGCCGAGGTGAGGGGGCGCGAGGCCAGGATCGACGGCCACGTCATCGCGCTGAACCGCAGCTACGACAATCTGCCTGCAGGGGCGAAGATCGAGATCGGCGTTCGTCCCGAATTCGTCGAGGTGGTCGCGCCCGCACCTGGCCTGCTCACCGCCAGGATCGATCGCATCGACGACCTCGGCCGCATCCGCTTCGCGCGCGTGCGCGTCGGTGATGCCAAGCTCGCGGCGCGCGCTCCTGGCGGCTTCACCAGCGCGGACGGTACCGCCGGGCTGAAATTCGATCCGTCGCACGTCCACGTCTATGCCGACAGCCTTCTGGTGGAGGGAGCCGCCTGATGGACAAGACCGTCAACCAAAAAGCCTGGTTCCTGGTGCTGCCGGTGTTCCTGGTCGTCGCCTTCTCGGCGGTGCTGCCGCTGATGACGGTGGTGAATTATTCGATGCAGGATACCTTCGGCAACAACCAGTTCTTCTGGAACGGCGTCGGCTGGTTCAAGGAGCTGCTCGATCCCTCCACCGATCTCGGCGGCCGCTTTCTCGCCTCGCTCGGCCGCAACCTGTTCTTCTCGCTCGTTATCCTGGCCATCGAGGTGCCGCTCGGCATCGTCGTCGCGTTGTCGATGCCGCGCGAGGGCTGGACCGTCGCAGCCTGCCTCGTCATTCTCGCGCTGCCGCTGCTGATCCCCTGGAACGTGGTCGGCACCATCTGGCAGATCTTCGGGCGTCCCGACATCGGCCTGCTCGGCTACGTCCTCAATGCCATGGGCTTCGATTACAATTACGTCTCCAACGACGTCGATGCCTGGTTCACGGTCATCGTGATGGACGTCTGGCACTGGACCAGCCTCGTCGCGCTGCTGTGCTATGCCGGCCTGAAGTCGATTCCCGAAGCCTATTACCAGGCCGCGCAGATCGACGGCGCCTCGCGCTGGGCCGTGTTCAAGGCGATCCAGCTGCCGAAGATGAACCGCGTGCTCTTGATCGCGGTGCTGCTGCGCTTCATGGACAGCTTCATGATCTACACCGAGCCGTTCGTCGTCACCGGTGGCGGGCCCGGCAATTCCACCACCTTCGTGTCGATCGAGCTGGTCAAGATTGCGCTCGGCCAGTTCGACCTCGGCAAGGCCGCGGCGCTGTCGCTGGTCTACAACCTCATCATCCTGATCGTCTGCTGGATCTTCTACACCGTCATGACCAATGCCGGTGTCGAACGCAAAGTCCAGGTTTCGAGCGAGCCGGCGGCGGAGCCCAAGCCCGCGGCCGCGCTCAAGCCCGTGCCCGCACTCGAGCCAAGGGAAGGAGTGGCCTGATGCATTCGATCCCCGGCCGTCGCCTCATCATGGGGCTGTTCCTGATCTTCCTGCTGCTGCCGATCTACTGGCTCGTCAACATGAGCTTCAAGACCAACAGCGAGATCGTCTCGACGATGACGCTGTGGCCGCACACTCCGACGCTGCAGCACTACAAGCGCATCTTCACCGACGAGAGCTGGTATTCGGGCTACATCAATTCGCTCGAATACGTCGTCCTCAACACCATCATCTCGATCGCCGTGGCGCTGCCGGCGGCTTACGCCTTCTCGCGCTACCGTTTCCTCGGTGACAAGCATTTATTCTTCTGGCTGTTGTCGAACCGCATGGCGCCGGCGGCGGTCTATGCGCTGCCGTTCTTCAATCTCTATTCGGCGATCGGCCTGTTCGACACCCCCTGGGCCGTCGCGCTCGCGCACTGCATCTTCAACGTGCCGCTCGCGGTGTGGATCCTCGAAGGCTTCGTCTCCGGCGTGCCGCGCGAGATCGACGAGACCGCGTTCCTCGACGGCTATTCCTTCCCGCGCTTCTTCATCAAGATCCTGGTGCCGCTGATCGCGAGCGGCATCGGCGTCGCCGCCTTCTTCTGCTTCATGTTCTCCTGGGTCGAGCTCTTGCTCGCGCGCACGCTGACGTCGGTGCATGCCAAGCCGATCGCAGCGATCATGACGCGTACGGTGTCAGCGGCCGGCATGGATTGGGGCCTGCTCGCCGCCGCCGGGGTGCTCACCATTATTCCGGGCGCGCTGGTGATCTGGTTCGTCCGCAACTACATCGCGCGCGGTTTCGCGCTCGGCCGCGTCTGAGGAGGCATCAATGGAATCCATCGCATGGATGGCCTGGACGCTGCCGACCGCGATCTTCTTCGCCGCGCTCGCCTGCACGCTTCTCGTGATGACCTGGCTCGCCGCGGTCTATCCCGAGGCCGAGCGTGTCGGCGTGCTGCGCATCCCGACCACGCGCGGCGACCGTCTGTTCATCTCGCTGATCGCGGCCGCCGTCATCCACCTCGCCTGGATCGGCCTCGTCGGCACCGACGCGATCGCTACGCTGCCTATCGGCGAGGAGGGGTTTGAAATCTCGAGCCTGTGGCTCGCATCAGGAATTTCGCTGGTCACGGCCGCGCTCATTTTCCGCACGGTCTGAAGCTTGCGAAGGGACGGCCAGATCCGGGACCAACCCGGGCCTGTATAAAAGTTTGTCGCTGCAACGGAGGAACAACATGCGACAGTTTAGGAGAAGGAAAGGTCCATTGACCAAGAATAGTTTTCTGACCATGTCCAGCGCCGCTGCGATCATCGCGGTGTCGTTCGCCGTCTCGGCGCCGGTTCGCGCCGCCGACGAGGCCGTGATCCAGAAATGGATCGCGGAATTCACGCCTTCGACGTTGTCGAAGGAGGACCAGAAGAAGGAGCTGGAGTGGTTCGCCAAGGCCGCCGAGCCGTTCAAGGGCATGGAGATCAACGTCGTCTCCGAGACGATCACGACTCATGAATACGAGGCGCAGACGCTCGCCAAGGCATTCTCCGAGCTCACCGGCATCAAGCTCAAGCACGATCTCATCCAGGAAGGTGACGTCGTCGAGAAGTTGCAGACCCAGATGCAGTCGGGCAAGAACGTCTATGACGGCTGGATCAACGACTCCGACCTGATCGGCACGCATTTCCGCTACGGCCAGACCATTGCGCTGTCGGACTACATGACCGGCGAGGGCAAGGACGTCACCAACCCCATGCTCGACGTCAACGACTTCATCGGCAAGTCGTTCGGCACCGGGCCGGACGGCAAGCTCTACCAGCTGCCCGACCAGCAGTTCGCGAACCTCTACTGGTTCCGCTACGACTGGTTCACCAATGCCGACTACAAGGCCAAGTTCAAGGCCAAGTATGGCTACGAGCTCGGCGTGCCCGTGAACTGGTCGGCTTATGAAGACATCGCCGAGTTCTTCACCAACGACATCAAGGAGATCAACGGCGTCAAGGTCTACGGCCATATGGACTATGGCAAGAAGGACCCCTCGCTCGGATGGCGCTTCACCGACGCCTGGCTGTCGATGGCCGGCAACGGTGACAAGGGCATTCCGAACGGTCTGCCGGTCGACGAATGGGGCATCCGGATGGAGGGCTGCCGCCCGGTCGGCTCTTCGGTGGAGCGTGGCGGCGACACCAATGGTCCGGCCGCAGTCTACTCGATCACGAAGTATCTCGACTGGATGAAGAAGTACGCCCCGCCGCAGGCGCAGGGCATGACCTTCTCCGAGTCCGGCCCCGTGCCGTCGCAGGGCAACATCGCCCAGCAGATGTTCTGGTACACCGCCTTCACCGCCGACATGGTGAAGCCGGGTCTGCCGGTGGTGAATGCGGACGGTACGCCGAAGTGGCGTATGGCTCCGTCGCCGCACGGCTCCTATTGGAAGGAAGGCATGAAGCTCGGCTACCAGGACGCTGGCTCCGCCACGTTGCTGAAGTCGACTCCGCCGGATCGCCGCAAGGCAGCCTGGCTCTATCTCCAGTTCATCGTCTCCAAGTCGGTGAGCCTGAAGAAGAGCCATGTCGGTCTCACCTTCATCCGTGAATCCGACATCTGGGACAAGTCGTTCACCGAGCGTGCGCCGAAGCTCGGCGGCCTGATCGAGTTCTACCGCTCGCCCGCGCGCGTGCAGTGGACCCCGACCGGCAACAACGTGCCCGACTATCCGAAGCTCGCGCAGCTGTGGTGGCAGAACATCGGCGATGCGTCGTCCGGTGCGAAGACGCCGCAGCAGGCGATGGATGCTCTCGCGGCGGCCCAGGACTCCGTGCTGGAGCGTCTGGAGAAGTCCGGCGTGCAGGGCGCCTGCGGTCCGAAGCTGCACAAGAAGGAGTCGGCCGAGTACTGGTTCGCCAAGGCTCAGAAGGACGGCACCATCGCGCCGCAGCGCAAGCTCGCCAACGAGAAGCCGAAGGGCGAGACGGTGGACTACGACACCCTGATCAAGTCGTGGCCCGCCACTCCGCCCAAGCGCGCGGAAGCGAAGTAAGCGGCGCTTAGAGCGATATCAAACACGAGAGGCCGGGAGCGATCCCGGCCTTTTTGTTTTGTCGTAGTGGTGCGAGGGTTTTTCACACCCTCGGTGTCATTGCCCGCCTAGTGCGCAATTGCGCACAGGGGCGGGCAATCCATTATTCCAGAGACGGTCGTGGTTGAACCGAGAAGCCGCGGCGTACTGGATGCCCCGCCTTCGCGGGGCATGACCAGCGTCATGTGTGGAGAAGAACCTACTCCGCCGGCTCGGCCGCCAGCGTCGGGTAATCCGTGTAGCCCTTCGCACCACCGCCGTAGAAGGTGTTCTTGTCCCAGTCGTTCAGCGCCGCACCCGCCTTCAAGCGTTCGACCAGGTCGGGGTTGGAGATGAACGGCTTGCCGAAGGCGATGAGGTCGGCGGCGTTCGCGTCCAGCACCTTGCTGGCCAAGTCGAAATCGTAGCCGTTGTTGGCGACGTAGGCGCCCGAGAAGCGGTTGCGCAACGATGCATAGTCGAACGGCGCGATGTCGCGCGGCCCGCCGGTGGCGCCCTCGACCACGTGGAGATAGACCAGCTTCAGCGCGCTGAGGCCGTCGACGATGTGATCGTACATGGCCTGCGGGTTGGAATCCGAGATGTCGTTGGCCGGCGTCACCGGCGAGATGCGGATGCCGGTGCGCTCGGCGCCGGCCTCGGCGACGACGGCCTTGGAGACCTCCAGCATCAGCTTCGCGCGGTTCTCGATCGAGCCGCCATAGGCATCAGTGCGCTTGTTGGCGCCGTCCTTGGCGAACTGCTCGAGCAGATAGCCGTTGGCGCCGTGGATTTCGACGCCGTCGAAGCCGGCTTCCAGCGCGTTCTTCGTGGCGCGCTTGAAGTCGTCGATGATCCCGGGAATCTCGGAGAGCTCGAGCGCGCGCGGCTCGGAGACGTCGGCGAAGCCGCCGTTGACGAAGGTCTTGCCCTTGGCTCGGATCGCGCTCGGTGCCACCGGGGCTGCGCCATTCGCCTGCAGATCGACATGCGAGATGCGGCCGACATGCCAGAGCTGGATGAAGATCTTGCCGCCGCGTTCATGCACCTTGTCGGTGACCTTGCGCCAGCCGGCGACCTGCTCCTTGCTATAGATGCCGGGCGTGTCCTGGTAGCCCTGACCTTGTTGCGAGACCTGGCTCGCCTCGGTGATCAGCAGGCCTGCGGATGCACGCTGGGCGTAATATTCGGCGGCGAGGGGACCGGGCACGAAGGTGCCGGGTACGGCACGGTTGCGCGTCAGCGGCGCCATGACGAGGCGGTTGGCCAGCGTGATCGGGCCGAGCTTGTAGATCTCAAACAATTTGGTCGAACGGCTCATGGGAATGCTTCCAGGCGATGAGGGGTGTCGAACAATTGTGCATCGCGGCATCGGGCGCAAGGGATAAGCCATACGCAAAGTGCAGACGAGCTGCGCGGCAGGGCGCGCGTAGCATAATTCGTGTGCAATGTCGGCTGCGACAGCGAAATCCCACTGTCGCGGCCGTGCGATTTCACAAATCAGTTCGCGCCGAGGAAATCGCGCTTGCCGATCTCGACGCCGTTGTGACGCAAGATGCCGTGGGCGATCGCGGCGTGGAAATAGAGGTTCGGCAGCGAGAACGAGCTCAGGAATTGCTGTCCCGTCATGGTGATGGTCTTGCCGGGGCCGATCGGAAAGGTGACGTCCTTGGCGTCGGCGCCCTCAAACTGCTCGGGCTTGAAGGATTTGACATAGTCGATCGTTTTCGCCAGCCGCTGCTTCAACTCCGCAAAGCTGGTTTCGGTGTCGGGCGTCGAGGGGACCTCGCTATGCGTCAGCCGCGCACAGCCTCTGGTCGGATAGTCGCTGACCAGCTGGATCTGCCGCGACAGCGGCAGCATGTCCGGGAAGAGGCGCGAGCCGAGCAGGACGCTGGGATCGATCTTCCTGGCCGCGCAATGCGCCTCAGCTTTGGTGAGCAGCCCGGTCACGCTGTTCAGCATCTGCAAATAGGCGGGGACGACGGCGTCGTAGAAGGACATGTGATGCTCGCTTCAAATGGTGGGAAATCTCAGGAGGAAACCTGAGCCACTCACATGGGAGCCTCATGGAAAATTGCAATCGCGGAAAGCCGCTTGTGCGATGCGAAAATTCTACCGCACCGTCGTCTGGGGCAGAACCTGCGCCGTGCCGCCGCGCATGCGCGCAAGCAGCTCGGCGGTCGGCCAGGAATCCGCCGGCAGGCCGTACTTGATCTGCGTCGCCTTCACCGCGGCGCGGCTCTGCTGCCCCAGCACACCGTCGACCTTGCCGACGTTGAAGCCGGCGCGCACCAGCAGTTGCTGCAATTCCTTGAGCTCGTTGAACGGCAGCTGCGCGACCGGCGCAGCCGGCTTGCGCATCGGCGCGGCCCCGGCGATGCGCGAGGCGAGATAGCCCGCCGTGGTCGCGTAGATCAGCGAGTTGTTCCACTCGGTGTAGGCCGCGAAATTCGGATAGGCCATGAAGGCCGGCCCGAAGCGTCCCATCGGCAGCAGCACGGAGGCTGCGAGATTGTCGTTCGGCAAGGGCCGGCCGTCGGGATAGGTGACGCCGAGTTGCGCCCATGTCGAGCGCGGCTCGCGTACCGTGAGATCGGTCTTCTCCCACGGCAGGTTCGGCGGCACCTTGATCTCCTCGAGCCACGGCTCGCCGCGCCGCCACTTCAATCCGTTTGCGATGTAGTTCGCGGTCGAGCCGATCACGTCGGCCGGCGAGCGCAACAGGTCGCGCCGTCCGTCGCCGTCAAAGTCGACCGCGTAGTTGACGTAGTGCACGGGCAGGAATTGGGTCTGGCCGAGCTCGCCGGCCCAGGAGCCGATCATCTCGTCGGGATGCAGATCGCCGCGGTCGATGATCTTCAGCGCCGCGATGGTCTCGTTCACGAACATCTCCGAACGGCGGCAATCATAGGCGAGCGACACCAGCGATTTCAGCGTCGGCAAATTGCCCATGTTGGCGCCGAAATCGCTCTCAAGGCCCCAGAACGCGGCGATCACCGCGGGCGGCACGCCGTATTCCTTTTCCGCGCGCGCAAACGCCGCGGCGTATTGCTTGATGTGCTGCTGCCCGTTCTGCATGCGATAGGCCGCGGCCATGCGGCCGGCGAATTCGGTGAAGAGCTGTCCGAACACGCGCTGGCCGCGGTCGCGGTTGACGATGCCCTGGTCGTAGACGAGATAGGGCGATGCCTCCGCGATCGTGCGCTGCGACACGCCGGCGGCCACCGCCTGTTGCTTCACCTCGGTCAGGAAGCGATCGAAGCTCGCGCCATTGTGGCACGAGGCGGCGCGCGGCGAGGGGGCCTTCGGCACTGCGGGCTTGGCAGGAGGCGGAAGCATTTGGGCGGATGCCGTGGCCGTGCATGCGATAAGCGCGAGGGCCGCGATCGGAAATCGGGTCTGGACCATGGGGGTTCCGGCGGGGAAGGGCAGGCGTGGATTCGGCCGAAGTTTAGGGGAAGCGGCCGCCCCAGGCCATCCCCACCCTGCACCTGATCTGGAGGACGATAGGTCGCCCGCCTTGGTGCGCAGGGGCATGTATTCAGAAATCAAGCGATCGGCTCGGTTGGATCAATCCCGCCGAATCGGGGTTGACCTGTCGAAACCGTTACGGAAAGGCTCGTTCTGTGGCCGAGTTGCCTCCGGCGTCGACGCAACGAACACCGGCCGTGCGAGCCGCAACCTCGCCCATGCTCACGGCCGGCGGCATCGTCCTAGCCATCGGAGCCCTCTATCTCGGCCGGGAAATCTTCGTTCCTTTTGCCCTTGCGATCCTGCTGAGCTTCGTTCTCACGCCCTTGGTCAATTGGCTGAGACGTTGGAAAGTGCCCCGCATTGCAGCGGTGCTAATTGCCGTTTCCATTGCCTTCATCGTCGTCGCAGGGGTCGCCTTGGTCGTTGGGCGCCAACTGGTCCAACTCGCCAGCAACCTTCCCAATTATCAGACCACCATCACCGAGAAGATCCGCTCGTTGCAAAGCTCCGCGCCGGGCGGCGGGGTCGTCGACGCCGTTACCACGACGATGCAAGATCTCGGCAGAGAGATCTCGGGAGATGAGAAAAAGTCGGCGGCTGCATCCTCCCGGCTTGGCACCGGCAGTGAGAGTCGGGAGCCTGTCACCGTGCGGGTGGAGCCGCCACAGCCGAGACCGCTGGAGCTCATTCGATCGGTCATAGGTCCATTGCTGGCGCCGCTTGCGACTTCCGGGCTGGTCGTCATTTTCGTGATCTTCGTGCTGCTCGAGCGCGAAGACCTGCGCGACCGATTCATCAAGTTAGCCGGAGCCGGTGACCTTCAGAAGAGTACTCAGGCCATCAACGATGCTGCCTCGCGGGTCAGCCGCTATCTGCTGATGCAGCTTGTTGTCAATCTGACTTACGGCGTGCCGATCGGTGTTGCACTCTACTTTGTTGGCGTGCCGAACGCGATTCTTTGGGGCTTGCTCGCAGCGGTACTTCGATTCATTCCCTACCTCGGTCCTTTCCTGGCTGCTATATTTCCCGTTGCCCTGGCCATCGCCGTCGATCCAGGCTGGACGATGCTGTTCTGGGTCGTCGGTTTGTTCGTTACGGCTGAACTCGTCAGCAACAATGTTGTCGAGCCTTGGCTCTACGGATCCAGCACCGGGCTGTCGTCCCTCGCAATTATCATCGCCGCGATCTTCTGGACGATGCTGTGGGGACCCGTCGGGCTGTTTCTGGCGACGCCTTTGACCGTCTGCCTCGTCGTCATGGGGCGCTACGTCCCGCAGTTGGAGTTCTTGGGCGTTCTGCTCGGCAGCGACCCTGTGCTCGCGCCGGAGGAGCAACTCTACCAGCGGTTATTGGCTGGCAACCTGGAGGAGGCGGTTGAGTTCGCCGAGAACTATGTCGACGAGTGTTCCTCACGCGAGCTGTACGACAACGTCGGAATTCCGGCGCTGCGCCTGGCGGAGAATGATCGTCAGCGCAGCAGCATCGACACCAATTACCGGCGTCTCGTTGCGGATACGGCTATCTCGGTTGTCCGGGAGGTTGATGACCATATCCGCGAAAAAGCGAATGCAGTGGACGAGGGAAATCACACCGCGCAGCGACCATGCGTCCTCTGTCTCGCTGGACGCACGGAGCTCGATCATGCAGCGGCGGAGATGCTCGCGCAGGTGCTCGAGGAGCGCACCATCGGCGCCAAGGTCTTGCCGCCGATCGCGGTCAGTCGGGGAGCATTGGAGCAACTCGATCTCCAGGGGGTCGACGTGGTGTGCCTGTCCTACTTTCACCCGCAGCCGCAGGTCTACGCCCGCTATGTCTTTCGTCGCCTGCGCCGTCGGGCTCCACAGGTGAAGCTTGCCGCCTGCTGCTGGAATTTGATCGCCGGAACGGAACAGACGGGAGAGCTCAAGACCCAGATGGCGGCCGACGCGGCATTCGCCTCTCTCCAAGCATGCGTCGAGCAGGTTGAAGCATGGGTCGGTCGCGCGGCAGCTCTCGGCGATACGCCCCAGCTCACGGCCGACGCCGAACGTGCGCAGCTCGCCGCGCTGCGCGGACTTGGCTTGGACGCCTCGAAACGCCAGGACCTGGACGAGGCCTCCAGAAAGGTCGCGCAAGCGTTCAACGTTCCGATCGCGCTGGTGACATTGGTCGATCATATTCAGCTAACCGCCGCTGAAGCCCGCGCCCAAGAAGTCCAAGCAGGTCTGCCGAGCAATCACGAGGGCTCCCTCGACGCGCATGTGATCGCTGCAGGCGATATGCTGGTTTCGGAGGATGTGACCGAAGACCCGCGCTTCGCCGACGATCCGCATGTGCTGGAGCGAGGCATTCGCTTCTACGCGGGGGTCCCGCTCCGGACTTCATCCGGTCATGTTGTAGGCAGCCTTTGTGTCATTGATACTCAGCCGCGGGAGTTCACCGACCGGGATCGTGACCGCCTGCAGGAGATGGCGAAGCAATTGATGATCGATATCCAGAGCGCTCGAGTGGCCACAGGCGTCGAGTCGGATAGCTCGAGAGAGGTGCATCCCGCCCCCTAGCGGAGAGGAAGCCGACCTTGCCGCTAACAGTGCGTGGCGCTAGCCGAACAGCCGCATCAGCAGCGCCTTACCGACCGGGAGCGCCCTGACGCCCCGATAGGCCCGAACATATTCGCCGGCATAGAACGCCCTGATTGCATGCACGCGCGTGTCCATGCCTTCCGCGAACCGTACGGCAAATCCATCAATGGTCCGCCGCACCACGATGGCCGCGATCGAGCGGCCGTAGATCTGGCACTCGATGGTGCTCCCAAGCGCCGGCGGATCGGGATCGATTAGCCGCGCACCGGTGATGGAGATATCGGCGAGCCGCGCCAGATGCGACCTGCCGTCCTGGCGCAGCAGCACCGGCTCGTTGCGATTGAAGCGCTCCGCCTTGCGCTTGCGCGGCTGCTCGATGCAGACGAAGCAGACCACGGTGAGGATGAACGCGTTGTAGAAGCTCCAGGCCAGCGCCAGTCCGCCATAGGCGATGTTCTCGCCGCGCTGCTGCAGGATGAAGGCATAAGCGATGGATGCGAGCGTGATGAAAAGTGCACAGCCGTAGATGCGCAGCAGCGGCCATTCGACGAAGCGTCGGTCGCGGTCGCCGCCTTTCGCGGTGACCTTGAACTTGTGTCCCTTCGGCTTCAACAGGCCGGTCGCCACCGCCTTGAGCACGGCAGGCGCGGCAATCAGTTGCGAGACATCAGTCATCATTGCGAGCGAGCGGCCGCGCGAAAGCCAGGCCATGCTGAGGCCGTTCCAGACATAGAAGGGCAGAAAGACCCGCAACAGCTCGCTCAGATCGGCCCGCACCGCCTGGATGCCGAACAGCAGGAACAGCCAGGGCACCACAAGGCCCGCCACTTTCGAGGTGTAGACCGCCGACCAACTCATGAAGGCGTCGGCCAGCGAGAGGCGGTCGATGAAGGGCAGCTTCGAGTCCCGCGAGAGCGGTCCGCTGCGGCCGCGCACGATCTGCATCAAGCCGAGGCACCAGCGGGCGCGCTGGGTGATGTATTCCTTCAGCCCTTCCGGCGCGAGCCCGATCGTCAGGCGCTCGTTGAGATAGATCGTATTGAGTCCGCGCTCCTTGAGGCGCAGCGTGACGAGATAGTCCTCCGTCACCGAATCGGTCGGAAAGCCGCCGATCCGCATCAGTCCGGAATAGCGGATGAGGGAGGAGGTGCCGCAGCAGAACGCGACGCCCCAGGCGTCCTTGGCCGGCAGCAGGATGTCGAAGAAGAAGCGCTGCTCGTCGGGCCAGACGTCGGTCGCGGCGAGGTTGGTCTGGATCGGGTCGGGATTGATGAAGTGCTGCGGGGTCTGGACCACGCCGACCGACGCATCGTCCATGAGCGAGACGGTGCGCGCAAGGAAATCGGGCCGCGGCACGAAGTCCGCATCGAGAATGGCGACGAACTGCGGCCGCTCCGGCAGCGCCCCGACATGCCTCAGTGCGTGATTGATGTTGCCTGCTTTGGCGTGCTGGTTGTCGGGCCGCGTCAGATAGTGGCAGCCGAGCTCGCCGGACAGCCGCCGCAGCCAGGGCCGTCTTCCGTCGTCGAGCACCCAGACGCGGTAATTGCCGTAGTCCATGCCCGTCCCGCCGATGATCGTACGCTCGAGAATCCCTCGTTCCTCGTTGTAGGTGCAGATGAAGACGTCGATCAGCGGTGCGCCCGGATCGGTGGTGCGGCCGTCGACCTTCGCTGCGCCGGTGCGGTCGCGCGTCCGGCTCAGGAACAGCAGCGACAACGCGACCGCGACGAGCGAGGCCGCCTCCAGCAGCATGAAGGGGTAGCCGATCACGGCATCGACGGTCAGGCGCGGCGGCGGAAGCGTCGACATGATCCGCCAATAGAGATAGCGCAGCAGCAAGGTCACCGAGACAATGGCCAGGAACGAGCGTGCCATCGTGCTGTCGCGCCTCAGCAGCGGTACGATCGCCATGAAGGCGCCGAGCGCGATCAGGCCGCTCGTCAGCGCCGCCGTCACGGTGCGGTCTCGTGCCGCGCAAACACCACGCGGCCGGTGCGGCCGACCGTGCAGGCGCGAGCTGCGGCATCGCGCGAGGCCACGGTCACACGATAGGGCTCCTTGCTCAGCGCATCCGGATTGATGGCGAGATTGGCCGGCGCACCGGCAGCGCCGGTCAGGTTGACCACGGTGCCGGAGATCGGCTCGCCGCCGTCATTGGGCTCGAACGTCGCCTGGTCGCCGAGCTGCAGGCGGTTGTAGACGTTCTCGGTGACATTGGCGGTGATCACGGCGCCGCTGCAATCGAGCACTTTGAGCAACGGCTGGCCTGCCTGCACGTCCTCGCCCGGCGATGTCATCATTTCCCAGACGCGGCCTGCGACGGGTGTCGTAATGTTGGCTTCGGTGAGATCCGCGAACCGAACCTCCTCGACGATGATCTCGTTGGCGAGCCAGGCGATCTCCGTGTCGGTGCGCGCGAGATCGGCCTCGAGGTCGCCGGCACGCTGGCGCATCTCTTCCTCGCGCTGAACCGAGCTTGGCCGGTCGTTGTAGCTGTCGCCGAGGAAGGATCCGTTCCGTGCCGCGGCGAGCTCGACCTTGGCCGCGTCCAGCCGCTTGCGCGCACCGAGCTCGGTCTGTTGCGACACGGAGAGCTCGCGCGTCAGACGTGCCAGTTCGACGGTCGAGACATTGCCCGATTTTGCCAGCGAGGAGGCGCGCTCGACGGCGGCACTGGCCTCGTCCCGCCGCGCCGCCGCCGCCTCGATCGAGGTCTGGATCTCCGCGATGCGGGCCTCGAGCTGGAGCACGCGTCCGTCGCGAAACAGCGCGGCCTGCCGCGCCAGATCCTTTTGTGCCGCCTGCGCCGAAGCGAGCTTCGCCGCAAGGCTCGGCCGTTCGTTCTCCAGGCGCGATTTCTGCCGCCGGAGATCGTCGAGCCGCGTGCGATCGCCGCGCGAGTTGAAGACGCGCAGGACGACGGTCCCGGCTTCGAGCTTGGCTTGGTCAGTGACGCGCTGGGCGGCCGCGACGCGGCCACCGATCGGGGTGCGCAAGGTGACGAGGCGGGAATTTAGCACGGCTTCGACGCTCGAATTTTCCCAGATCGCGCGCAGCGGCAGCCAGCCGAACACGGCGACGATGGCGAGCCCGATCGCGACCTTGGCTCCGCGCCTCAGATACGGCCAGCGGCGTCCCGATTCTTGCCCGCTCTGCGTCGTGGAAGCATGGTCGGACTCGTCATTGGTGAAGAGGTGCTCGTGCAGGGAGTCCTGCAAACCCTTCGCATCAGTTCTGGCGTCGTGAGGGGAGGGGGCGGATGAGGGGGCGACGGAGGCGGCGCTCGAGCGGTCTACCATGGCGGTCACCTTGCTGACGGGAGGCCAACGGGAACCCGGTCAATGCACAAGGCCAATGCCGCGTGCCCGGTTACCGCGAGTTATGCGGAAATTGCGCTTTCCAGGTTGCTAAGCCTCCGCGTGTGTTTTTGCGCAAATCCCGGTCAAGCTTTAGTGGCGGCGGAAAGGCTGGCTGGCGCCGCTGGCGTCTGCGGCTCCACGACGCACGAACCTTGCAGCCGGCGGCCGCATTCATACTTCGAAGGTGCCGGCCAGAGGTTCGCCCGCGGCCGCCCCAGGAGACGGCCATGAACTATTTTCGTACCGCAATGCTGCTCGCTGGCCTGACCGCCCTGTTCATGGGCGTCGGCTATCTGATCGGAGGCGCCTCGGGCGCCATGATCGCGCTCGTCATTGCCGCCGCAACCAACCTCTTCACCTACTGGAACTCCGACCGCATGGTGCTGTCGATGTACGGCGCCCATGAGGTCGATCGTTCGACCGCGCCGGAGCTGGTCGGCCTCGTCGCCGAGCTTGCGGGCCGTGCCGGCCTGCCGATGCCGCGCGTGTTCGTGATGGATGAGATCCAGCCCAACGCGTTCGCCACCGGCCGCAATCCGGACAACGCCGCGGTCGCCGTCACCACCGGTCTGATGAACCAGCTCAGCCGCGAGGAGCTCGCCGGCGTGATTGCGCACGAGCTCGCGCATATCAAGCATCACGACACGCTGCTGATGACGATCACCGCGACCATCGCCGGTGCGATCTCGATGCTGGCGCAGTTCGGCATGTTCTTTGGCGGCAATCGCGAGAACAACAGCGGTCCGGGCATCGTCGGCTCGATCCTGTTGATGATCCTCGCTCCGCTCGGTGCCATGCTGGTGCAGATGGCGATCAGCCGGACCCGCGAATATGCCGCCGACAATCTCGGTGCGCGCATCGTGGGACAGCCGATGTGGCTGGCCTCTGCGCTGGTGAAGATCGAGGGCGCTGCGCACCAGGTCCCGAACTACGAGGCCGAGCGAAACCCTGCGACCGCGCACATGTTCATCATCAATCCGCTGTCGGGCCACGGGGTGGACAACCTGTTCGCCACCCACCCCTCGACGCAGAACCGCGTCGCCGCGCTCCAGCAACTGGCGGCCGAGCTCGGCGCGCGCGCGGCGCCGTCGGTCGGCGCCAACGAGAACTATCCACCGCGCGGGCCGTGGGGCCGCTCCTCCTCACGTCGTAGTCCCTGGGGCTGACGGAGCCGGCAAGGATTGCGTCTGGCTTTGTGATCTGGCGCACACAGGGGGGTCCCCAACCAGTGTTAACTCCTCGGCGTGACCATTCCTTCGAAAGGGGATGGGTGGCTGGCGCGCTGCCGGCCACCGTCGAAGATGACCAGAATTGCCGTACCATTGCTGATCGTCCTTTGCGTGCTCGTCGGCTTGTCCACGCACATGGTCGTCAATTGCGGCGACGAGGATGATCCCGACATCTGCTCGGCCGTGATCGGCTTCTCGCCGCTGCGCGGCTCGCTGATCGCCTTCGCCTATGCGGGACGTGGACGGATCGCGCTGCGTCACGGCGACTTCAAGCGGGCGATCGCCGATTTCGACGAGGCCATCCACCTCAATCCCAACCGCGCTTCGCTCTATCGCGACCGGGCGCTGGCGCGCCGGCAGAACGGCGACTTCGAGCTTGCCATTGCGGATTACGACGAGGCGATCGCGCACGATCCCAAGCGCGCGGCACCTTATCACCAGCGCGGTCTCGCGCTCGCCGCAATGGGCGATCTCGACCGCGCCATCCTGAGCTACAGCACGGCGGTCCGCCTCGACCCCACCGATGCGCAGGCCCGTCTCGACCGCGGCCTTGCGTTCCTCGCCCGCGGCCAGACGGACGACGCCCGCGCCGATTTCGAGGCCGCGCTGGCGCTGCCCGCCGGCAAGGACGGTCGCGCGCGAGAGGCCGCGCGCGCCAAGCTCGCGGAACTCGCCAGCGCCGAGCCGACACTGGTGGCCGCGCCGCGAAGATGAGGGAAGTCTCTCCGCGAAGCCCGGAAAGCGTAGGGTGGGCAAAGGTGCACTTCGCGCCGTGCCCACGATCTTCTCAATACGACGACAGACGCGTGGGCACGCTTCGCTTTGCCCACCCTACGATGCTTCTGTAGGACAGGTGGCTTGCCGCATAGCGGCGAGATCGGTGAGAGATGCGGAAAGCGAGACTGTCGCGGCTGCCTGCTGCGCGTATGAACCAGTTCAACAAGTATTGAGTTGGATCAATACTGGCAGGGTCCAGAGTGCATCCATGTCGTGCGCCCCTGGAGGAGCTTCCAATGTACAAATGGGCTTTGACGATTCTGACCGTGAGTATCGCCCTGACAGCGGGAGATGCCCGGGCCCAAAGATATGACCCCGCTTATCCCGTTTGCTTGAACGTCATTTCTCGCGGAATGACGCCATACTACCGATGCAGCTTCACGACGATGGACCAATGCAGGGCGTCGGCAAACGGCCAGATGTGCGTCCTCAATCCCTACTACGCCGGTCCTCCGGCGAGAGGAAACGCTCGGCGGCATCATCGCCAGACCTACGCGCCATCGAGGCCGCCGGTCCAGTACCGGGCGGTACCCTATAATCAGTTCAATGAACCCTATTATGGGGCATCCCAAGGTTACGCGCCTGGCGAGAAAGAGCGCTTTCTCCAAAGTGTGAGGCGATACATGTGAGGGATGTCGCTCGACTGTTCGACCAGCCCATGCCTGGGGCGGAGGAATCGTTGAGGTCGCGGCCGGCCCGATTGCGGCGGCCGCGAGGGAGCGCGTCGCAAACGCGCAACGCGGCGATCCGATCAAGCCGGAGATGATTGGGAGACAGGCCGGCGAGCCTCCAGATCGCCAATCCCGTGGCGGCGATCAGGAACGTGCAACGACTACGTCTTCTTTTTCGCTTTGGCTTTCTTTGCGGCCTTCTTCGCCGGCTTCTCGTCCTTTGCCTTCTTCTCCGCTTTCACCGTAACAGGCGTGCTGGCGGCGAGGCGCATCGACCGCGCGTAGCTGTCGGCGACGTTATCGGCGGACATCTGCAGGCGCTTGGCGGCTGCAGTCGCCTGCTCCATGGTGGCCTTGGCCATGATCTTGAAGCGCTCGCCAGTCTCCTTGCCCTTGGCCTTGGCCGCAAGGCTGTTGAAGCGATCCCGCCGCTCCTTGGCACGGGTCATCAGGCCCGTATGCAGCTGTCTGGCCAATTGCCGGATCACGACATCCAGGTCGGCTTCCGCCATGGTCTCTCATCCCCTTCGAAAACGGTATCGATGCGGGCGGGACTATGCAGATCGGACCCCGGCTTGGCAATTCCCGGCTGTGCGTCATCCGCAGCTTACCGAGCGCGCGAAACAAAAAAGCCGCGCTGTTCGCGCGGCTCTTTGGCTTGGCTTGGCGCCGTCCGCTCATTTCAGCGAGGCGACCGGGCCGTTCGAGGCCGCCGGCTCGGGGTCGAAGCCGAACACGCCGACCAGATATTTGTAATAGTCCGGCATCTTCTCCTTGAGCGCCTCGCGCGACTTCGGATCGTGGAATTCGCTCTTGCCGGCCAGGAAGATGCTGGCGGTCACCGCAAAGAACTCCATGGGATTCTTCATCGCATAGGATTCCTTTGGCAAGAGGTCCTTGGACTTGGCGAGGGCGTAGTAGGTGATCACGCCCTTGTTGGCGTAGCCGTCCGGCAGCAGCCGCGCGTGGAAGGCGTGCAGCATCTCGTGCAGCAGCACGGCCTCCTTCTCGTAGCGCATCATGTCCGGCCGCAGCATGATCACGCCGAGGCCCGAATCGACCGCGAGGTCGACGGCATTGGGATTGGTCCAGCGCTGCTTGGCGGGGTCCCAGACCGTCAGGGTCCGGGGCGCGGTGCGCTGCATGTCCGGCGTGACCCGGCCGTAGCAGGCGGTAGCGGCACCTTCGTCGAGGCAGGCGAGTTCGCTCGCGACGATCGGAACGGTGTGGAAGAAGCGCAGCACGCGCGGAGAGAGGCCGACGCCTTCGACGACGTCGATCTGGCTCTTCAGGTTCTCGGTGAGCTTGTCGACGTCCTTGCGGTCGCGGTTCTCGGAGATGTCGAACATGTAGCCGCGGTAGCCCTGGAAGCCCGGCGGCAGCGGCTGCGCCGCGTCGGCATCGAGCGACCCGGCGATGGTTGGACTGGCGAAGAGCGCGCCGACGATGGTTGCGGTCAGCAGCAACGCAATGCGCATGATGAACCCCCTGATGTCACTTCGCCCGGCAGATTAGGCCGCCCTTGTTTGCGAAAAGTGAGTGCGGCGAGACTAAGGCACTGATGTTGAGGCGTGCTTAACCGTTGGTTGCAGATCGCGCGGGCGGATTAGGGTCGGGTTAACCAAGCGTGGATCGGCTGCGCGCTTCGGCGTAACATCCGCCCGGGCTCGAGGCCCTCACATCATAGCCGGAAGGGGAGGATGCCATGTATGCCGCCATCCGTCAGGCCAAGGCAAAAAGCGGGAGCGCGGAAGAGCTGACGCGCCGCATCAAGGACGGCGCCGTTCCCATCATCAGCGACGTCGACGGTTTCCGCGCCTATTACGTCGTCTATGGCGGCGACGACACGGTCACCGCGATCTCGATCTTCGACAAGTTCGAGCAGGCCGAGGAAGCGAACAAGCGCGCCATCGCCTGGATCGAGAAGGATCTCGGCCCGCTGCTCGCCGGCGACGCCCGCGCCGTGGCGGGACCGGTGATTGTGCATACGCTGGCGTGAGGGCGCGCGCTATTGATGACCGGAGCGGCGACCACACACTTGGTCGGCATGCCCGGGCTTGACCCGGGCATCCACGTCTTTCTGCGTACGCGGAAGCGCGTGGATGGCCGGGTCAAGCCCGGCCATGACGGAAGAGAGAGTGTGTGCCTCACAACTCCCTTGCATTCGAGAACGCAAAGCTCGACACCCGCCGCGTCGTCTCGTCCAGGATCAACGTGCGTGTGATCGGTGGCTCGGCGCGCTGGGCGCAGTTCTCGCGCTCGCAGAGGCGACAGTTGACGCCGATCGGGGTGCCCTCGGCCTTTTCCAGGTCCATGCCGGTGGCGTAGGTCAGGCGGGCGGCGTGGCGGATCTCGCAGCCGAGGCCGATGGCAAAGCGCGGCTGCGGCAGCGGATGCGGCGCCACGGGGCGGCGCACCATCTGCGCGATCGAGAAATAGCGCGTGCCGTCGGGCAGCTCGATCACCTGCTTGAGCAGGCGATCCGGCGTGTCGAAGGTCGAATGCACATTCCAGAGCGGACACGTGCCGCCGAATTTCGAGAACGGGAAGGTGCCGGAGGAGAAACGCTTGGAGACGTTGCCGGCATTGTCGACGCGCAAGAGGAAGAACGGAATGCCGCGCGCATTCGGTCGCTGCAGCGTGGTGAGGCGGTGGCAGACCTGCTCGAACCCGGAATTGAAGCGCTGTGCCAGCACGTGGATGTCGTAGTTCAGCGCTTCGGCGGCCGCGAGGAACGCCGGGTAGGGCATCATCACGGCGGCCGCGAAGTAATTGCCGAGCGTGATCCGGAACAGCCGCCGCGGCGCATCGTCCAGCGGGCCGGCCCGGCCGATGATGGTCTCCAGCGCCTGCGCGCATTCCGCTAAGCCCAGCTGGAAGGCGAGCTGGAATGCGCGGCCGGGCGGATCGACCAGCTCCGAGATCAGCAGCTGCCGGCGGTGGCGGTCGAATCGGCGGAGCGTCTCGCGCATCACGTCGACCGGCATGATGCGGGTCTGGATTGAGTGCTTCTCGCGCAAGCGCGTTATCAGCGCGGCATACAGCCCTTCGGCGGGCTCGTTCAACTCGTCGCGCAGATTTTCCGCCGCCTGCTCCAGCTCCGGAAAATAGTTGCGGTTGGCCTCGATCAGCTCGCGCACGCGCTCGACCGGATTGGCTTCGAAGCGCGTGCCGACGTCGCGGTCGGCCATCTGCGCCGCGGCCAGCGTCTCGCCCTGACGCGCCTCGGTATAGGCCGCGTAGAGCCGCTGCAGCGCATGGGTGACGCCGGGGCAGAGCTCGGCGAGGTCGCGCAGCTCCTGCTTGGGCACGTCGATCTGCCGGAACAGGGGATCGGAGAAGATCTCGTTCAGCTCGGCGAAGAAGCGGTCCTCGTCCGCGGTGGCGAGATCGCGCAGGTCAAGGTCATAGGTCTCGGCCAGCCGCAACAGGATCTGCGCCGTGACCGGGCGCTGGTTGCGCTCGATCAGGTTGACATAGCTGGGCGAGATCCCGAGCCCCTCGGCGATCTGGGTCTGCGACAGCCCCAATTGCTGCCGGATTCGCCGGAAGCGCGGGCCGACGAAGAGTTTCTTGCCGGAATCGGCGGGCATGTCTCAGATCTCCAGACTCAATCAAGGTCAGAACAGTTGACCTATTATTTACAAATTTTACAAAGTGACATCTATTACAGGTTCAGATGTTACATGACATCACCAATAAAAAACAAGCCATCTGTACGAACTTTTCCTTTTCGCGTTTAGCTTCTGACACGCATCTCGCAATGCATTGTCAAGAATGTCGATGGCTGCCTCGCCATCGTCAGCGAAAGGATCAGGCACATGAATTACCAGCCCCGCGGTATCAGCACCCTCCAGGGTCCGTCCTCGTATCAGGACGAGGTCAAGGCGGCTCAGGCGCTCCTCGAGACCCAGCCGACCTGGAACGGCGTATCGGCCGAGGCCGTCGCGCGCATGCGCCTGCAGAACCGTTTCAAGACCGGCCTCGACATCGCCCGCTACACCGCGGCCGTGATGCGCGCCGACATGGCCGCCTATGACAAGGATCCCACCAAGTACACCCAGTCGCTGGGCTGCTGGCACGGCTTCATCGCCCAGCAGAAGCTGATCTCGGTCAAGAAGCATTTTGGCGGCAAGACCGACCGCACCTACCTCTATCTCTCCGGTTGGATGATCGCGGCGCTGCGCTCCGAATTCGGTCCGCTGCCCGACCAGTCGATGCACGAGAAGACCTCGGTGCCCGCGCTGATCGAGGAGCTCTACACCTTCCTGCGCCAGGCCGATTCGCGCGAGCTCAACGACATCTTCCGTCTGCTCGACAAGGCGCGCAAGGAAGGCGACAAGACCCGCGAGAAGGAGCTGATCGAGAAGATCGACAACTTCCAGACCCATGTCGTCCCCGTCATCGCCGACATCGATGCCGGCTTCGGCAACGCGGAGGCGACCTATCTGCTCGCCAAGAAGATGATCGAGGCGGGCGCCTGCGCGCTACAGATCGAGAACCAGGTCTCCGACGAGAAGCAGTGCGGCCACCAGGACGGCAAGGTCACGGTGCCGCATGACGTCTTCCTGGCGAAGATCCGCGCCTGCCGCCACGCCTTCCTCGAGCTCGGCGTCGAAGACGGCATCGTCGTGACCCGCACCGACTCGCTCGGCGCCGGCCTGACGCAGCAGATCGCCGTCAGCCACAAGCCCGGCGACATCGGCGACCAGTACAACAGCTTCCTCGATTGCGAGGAAATCACCGCGGAGAACGCCAAGAACGGCGACGTCATCATCAACCGCAACGGCAAGCTGATGCGTCCGAAGCGGCTGCCCTCCAACCTCTACCAGTTCCGCCCCGGCACCGGTGCAGACCGCTGCGTGCTCGATTGCATCACCTCGCTGCAGAACGGCGCCGACCTGCTCTGGATCGAGACCGAGAAGCCGCATATCGAGCAGATCGCCAGCATGGTCGACCGCATCCGCAAGGTGGTGCCGAACGCCAAGCTCGCCTACAACAACTCGCCGTCGTTCAACTGGACCCTCAACTTCCGTTGGCAGGTCTACGACGCGATGAAGGAAGCGGGCCAGGACGTCAGCAAGTACAACCGTGCCGAGCTGATGAAGGCGGAGTACGACGACACGCCGCTGGCGAAGGAAGCCGACGAGCGCATCCGTACCTTCCAGGCGGATTCGGCCAAGCGCGCCGGCATCTTCCACCACCTGATCACGCTGCCGACCTATCACACGGCCGCGCTCTCGACCGACAATCTCGCCCGCGAGTATTTCGGCGAGCAGGGCATGCTGGGCTACGTCAAGAACGTCCAGCGCGCCGAGATCCGTCAGGGCATCGCCTGCGTGAAGCACCAGAACATGGCCGGCTCCGACATCGGCGACGACCACAAGGAGTACTTCGCGGGCGAAGCTGCGCTGAAGGCGGGCGGCGTCCACAACACGATGAACCAGTTCGGCTAACGGCGGATCGGACCGGTCTGGAAGCCAGGTTGGAGTCCAGGCCGGTCACGCACCTCAACAGGAGACTGACAATGACCAAAGGCAGCAATTTCTGGGTGATCGGCGGCGAGTTCGGTTCGATGAACTTCCACAAGCTCGTGGAAGGCTCGGCCCAGGTCAAAGGTCCGTTCAAGACCCGCAAGGAAGCCGAGGAGTGCTGGAAGGAAGTCTCGGAAGAAAGCCGTCACAAGGCCGGCGTCCGCTTCTCGATCGTGGAAGAGCCCTCGCGGGTCTCGGCCTGATCACCTCGACTTAAGAAGACGTCCAAGGACGGATGGTCCCATCCAGGCCCTGCCTGGGTGGGATCGTCTGTTTTTGGCACAGGTGAACCAGCTGTGGGCGCCGTAAGTCTCTGGAATTGTAGGCCTTTGCGGAGGGTTTGGTTGCTGATAGGTTAATGGGCATAAGTCGAGGACGAGGCCGACAATGTCAGAGCCCGAGACCAGCGGGACCCATCCCGGCCAGCCGGGCCCGGTGCGGCTGCGCGATGCGCTGCTGCGCGCGCGGATCGAGGCGGCCGACCGCACCGGCGTCGTCGTCGATTTGCGCGACGCCGAGGTGGCACGGCTCGAGATCCTCAACGACGCGCTCGATCCCCTGTTCGCGCAGGTGCCTGATCAGATCGACCTGTTCGACCGCGGCATCAGCCAGGGCGATACGCCGCGGCTGTGGATCGACGTCGTCGCCCATATCGTGATGGGCCGCGACAAGCGGATGTACCGCTTCGTCCAGGACACCCGCTTCGGCCGCATCGTGCTCGCCGAATCGCACGACACCGCCGTGATCGTCGAGGCCGTCACCGACTATGTCGCGCGCCGCATGGTCGAGCGCGAGCGTGCGATGGTGGTCCAGCCCGAACCGCAAGCACCGACCGCCGCGCCGCCGCCGCGCCGTTCGCGCGTCTGGCCGTTCGTGTTCGGCTTCGTGCTGGGCGCGGCCGCGCTGTTCGGGCTTGCAGTGCTGGCAGTCTTGCGGAACTGGTGAGGCTCTCTCCGCCGTCATTGCGAGGAGCCCTTGCGACGAAGCAATCCAGACTGCCTCCGCGGAGATTCCTGGATTGCTTCGCTGCGCTCGCAATGACGACCGGGGACTAAATCAACCGCACATGCTTGATCTGTCCGATCTGAAATCCAGCTCCGAGGCTTCGCACCGTCTGCTCGCAGCGCCAGCCGGCATTGTCCTTCTCGATGGTGAACAGATTGTACGCCGCCGCCGGATAACGTCCGTGCGCCAGCGCGGAGGCCGACGGCACGCCGAGCGCGGGAATGTTGCCGTTCGGACCCTCGAACCACATCGTCGAATGAATGTGGTCGTGCCCGTGCAGGACCAGCTCGACGCCGTGGCGCTTCAACAGTCCCAGCAATTCCGGCGCGTCCGTCATCCGCTTCGCCCGCGCGCTGGACTTCAGCGGATGATGCACCAGCAGCACGCGGAAGACGTCTTCCGCGGCGAGCCGCTCGAGCACCTCCGCAAGCGCGGTGAGCTGATCGCGCCCGAGCGTGCCGGTTGCCATCAGCGGCAGGGTCGGCACCGCCGTGGACAGGCTGATCAGGGCAAGCGGCCCGCGCCGGCGCACCGCAGGGAAGGCTGCGCCGCCGGGTGTGTCCGCGGCGATGTAGTGCAGGAACGTCTCGCCGAAGCGATGACGCGTCGCGCTGACATAGGCGTCGTGATTGCCGGGGATCGCGGTCACGCGGTCGGGCGGGCCGACGCTTTCGAGCCAGGCCAGCGCCGGTGCGAACTCCGCCTCCAGCGCCAGGTTGACGAGATCGCCCGTCACTGCGATGTGGTCGGGCGCCTGCGCCTGCATGTCGGCGACGAGCGCGTCGAGAACCTCTCGGCGCTGGTACTTGTGGCGGTTGCGCGTCCAGTTGACATAGCCGAACGCGCGCTTGCCCGCGAGCTCGATCAGCCGCGGCTTCGGCAAAGGCGCCAGATGCGGATCGGACAGGTGGGCGAGCGTGAAGGGAGCCAGCGTGGAGGGAGTCATGGCGCGCGAATGCCTCGCTATTGCTCCGCTGTAATGGCAAGGTCGCGCGCCCCGCGCAAGCAGGGCCTGAAACGGGGCGTCGAGGAGCCTGATGGGAGAACGTCTGAACCGAGCCCGACGGAAAGCCGAGCCGCTGCTGCGGCGGTTCTTGCACGGCTATTTCCTCCTCGTCCGCGGCATGACGCTCGGCGTCCGTGCCGTGGTGCTGGATGCCGACAATCGCGTCTTCCTGGTCAGGCATAGCTACGTCAGCGGCTGGTATTTGCCTGGCGGCGGCGTCGATTTCGGCGAGACCATGGAAGAGGCGTTGCGGCGCGAGCTCAAGGAGGAGGGCGACATCGATCTGACCGGCGAGGCGATCCTGCACGGCGTCTTCCTCAACAGCCACGTCTCCCGCCGCGACCACGTCGCGGTCTACGTGGTCAGGCAGTTCAGGCAGGACCGCGTCCCTGAGCCCAACCGCGAGATCGTCGAATGCGGATTCTTCGACAATGCCGCATTGCCCGAGGGCACCACGCCCGGCACGCGGCTGCGGATCGCCGAAGTGCTCGATGGCAGGCCCGTGATTGCGACGTGGCGCTGAGGGCAGCTTGTGCTAGTAACCCGCTCGACGCGCACGGCAGGCCACGCCGCTCGGGCGCGAGCCGACAAGCCTCGGAGTGCTGCCCTGATGACCACAACGCAACTTCGTATCGCGGTGCTGGTGCCCTGCTACAACGAGGAGGCCGCGGTCGCGACCGTCGTTGCCGATTTCCGCAAGGCGCTGCCCGCGGCGGAGATCTACGTCTACGACAACAATTCGCGCGACCGGACCGCCGCGGTCGCGCGCGAAGCCGGTGCGATCGTGCGCAGCGAGCGCCGACAGGGCAAGGGCCACGTCGTGCGCCGCATGTTCGCGGACGTCGAGGCCGACGTCTATGTGCTGGTCGATGGCGATGCCACCTACGATGCGCCGAGCGCACCCATCATGATCGACAAGCTGCTCGACGAGCATCTCGACATGGTGGTCGGGCTTCGCGTCGATCAGGTCCAGGCCGCCTACCGGCTCGGCCACCGCACCGGCAACCGCATGCTGACCGGCTTCCTGTCCGACACCTTCGGCCACGCTTTCAAGGACCTCCTGTCCGGCTACCGGGTGTTCTCGCGCCGCTTCGTCAAATCCTTTCCCGTCCTCTCCGACGGCTTCGAGATCGAGACCGAGCTTGCGGTCTATGCGCTGGAATTGTCGCTGCCGGTTGCCGAGGTCGAGACGCCCTATTATGCGCGCCCCGAAGGCTCGTTCTCCAAGCTCAACACCTGGCGCGACGGCTTTCGCATCCTCGGCACCATGCTGAAGCTCTATCGCAGCGAGCGGCCGTTGCGCTTCTTCACGGTGATCGGAATCCTGCTGGCGCTGGCGTCGATCATCTTCGCGATTCCGATCGTGATCACCTTCATCGAAACCGGCCTCGTGCCGCGCCTGCCCACTGCCGTGCTGTCGATGGGCCTGATGATCATGGCCTTGCTGTCGGTGTCGTCAGGGCTCGTGCTCGATACGGTGACGCGAGGGCGGCGGGAGATGAAGATGCTGGCCTATCTGTCCCAGCCGGCGTCGAAACGGAACGCAGGTTGAGCCAGGCTTGCACTTCGCCCGCCGGGAGGTAAACGGGGCACCGCCCCCGCCCATGGACCTTCGCAGGCGCAAGTGCTACTCCGCGAATTGACATGAACGATCTCTCACTGACCATTCTTCCCGAAGCCGCCGGCGACGCTCAGGCGATCGAGCGGCTGCACGAACGCACCTTCGGCCCCGGCCGCTTCGTGCTGAGCGCCTACCGGATCCGCGAGCACGTCGACCATCTGCTCGAACTGTCCTTCACGGCCCGTATCGGCACGCTCCTGGTCGGCTCCGTCAGGCAATTGCCGATTCTGATCGGCCAAACGCCGGCACTGCTGCTCGGGCCGCTCACCGTCGAGCCGCCGTTCCGCGATCGCGGCATCGGCCGTCAGTTGATGGAGCGCGCGCTGAAGGACGCCAGGGAAAAAGGCCACCGCCTCGTGCTGCTGGTCGGCGACGAGCCCTATTACGGCCGCGTCGGCTTCAAGCAGGTCGCCAAGGGCCGCGTCACCATGCCCGGCCCGGTCGATGCCGCGCGCATCCTGGTGTTCGAGCTCGTCGACGGCGCCTTCGAGGGCGTGTCGGGCGCGGTCGGCCCCGACTGGAGCAAAGCGCGGACATAGGAGCGGCGCGCGTCGTTGGAAACGCCGTAGCCCGGATGGAGCGCAGCGCAATCCGGGAAGGTCTTCCGCAACGAGAGAACCCCGGATTACGCTACGCTCCATCCGGGCTACGACACTGCTCGTAGCTCATCCGGCTAAGAGACCGTCGAGAAGACGCGCGGCTGCGCGCGTCATACTCCGTCATTGCGAGCGCAGCGAAGCAATCCAGAGTCTTTCCGCGGAGGCGGTCTGGATTGCTTCGTCGCAAGGGCTCCTCGCAATGACGGCGCGTGTCGTTACCTAGAACTTGAAGTTCGCGAACGCCCTGACGCCGATGCCGGGCAACAGCACCTGGTCCTTATTGAAGGAGACGGCATTGCGGATGTTCTCGTTCAACAGGTTGTTGCCGACGAGCCCGACATGCATCTCGCGCGCGCCGAACCAACGTTGATCGAGCTGCGTTTTGTAGCTGACCTCGGCCCTTAGCAGGTTGTAGCCGGGCGTCGGCGTCTCCGCGATCGGTGCGATGTCGTTTTGCGCGAACGCGTGCAGCAGGTTGATCCGGGCAAACCATTCGGCGTCGCGATAGTACACACCACCGCCCAGCCGCTGGGGCGGAATGCGTGGCACGTTAGTGCCGTCGTCGAAGGTCGCGCGCACGATGTCGTATTGACCCTCGATGCCCCAGATCCCGTTCCAGACCGGCATCACGTCGTACTGGAACTGGAATTCGCCGCCCCGGAATGTCGCGTCGCGCTGCGAATAGACCGCTTGATTCAGTTCGAGGCCAGCGCCAAGCTGGCAAACGCCGTCCTCACACGTGTTGCCGGTCAGGCGCCGGTAGATGAAACCGTTGAACTTGGTGTAGTAGCCGGTGATTTCGAAGCGAAGCGGTCCTACCGCTCGTCGCAGTCCCGCCTCGACCGACTTGGCGGTCTCGATGCCGAGATTGGGATTGCCTATGTCGAAAGTGGTGGTGGCATCGTGGCCGCCGCGCGAAAACAATTCCGCCGGTTTCGGCGCGCGTTCGACATATTGGCCGGTGATGCTGGCGACCAGATCCCAAGGAAGGCTGTGGATCAGGCCGATGCTCCCGCTCAGCGGCGTGAAGTTGCGGTTGACCGCTGTTGCGGGGCCGATCGCGGCCGGATCGACGGCGAGGTCGAACACATCGGGGACGAAGGCCGGCGCCGTGCCGCTCAACCTTGCGCTCTCGACGCGTCCGGCGATCTGGGCCTTGGTGGCTTCGCTGAACTTGAACTCATTGAAGATGTACCCGGCGACCTTTGTGTTCTTGTTCGGATCGAACAGTCCGTTGATCGGGCTGCCTGGATCGTCCGGACTCGGCGCGGTCAACTTCTGGTGCGACGCCTGAACGCCCACAGCGGTGGTCAGCGCAGCAAAGCGGACGTCGAACGGCGCAAGCTGCACCTCGACGCGGCCTTCCTGTTCCTTGTTGGTGAAGGTTTGTCTCACGCCGAGGGAGCCGAGGTCGGCAGAGTCGGCGAGCCCGACCTCATCGTGCTTATAGTCGGTGGCGCTGGCCCAGAACCGGATCGCATCGATCGCCGCCGCATCCGGCCGATACTCGCCTTTTGTCGTGAACTTTGTTTGTCGTCCGTCGATCCGCGTCAGGAACTCGCTGCCCTCGATACCGGGAATGTGATAGAGCGCGTTGTGCTGCGTGATCGCCGCGCCCACGTAGCCGCCGTCGAAGATGTAGGAGCCGCCGACAGATCCGCCGTAGGCCTGCGATGCCGAATTCGGCTGGCGTCCGTTGAACGGCAGCGTCGGGTCCGTCAAGAACGGATAGCTCGGGATGTTGTAGTCGCCGGCCTTGCGGCCAAAGGCATCGGCGTGGAAGGCAAAGTTGCCGCCGCCGGCATCGAGCAGCACGGCACCTTCGGTCCCGCGATCGACCGAAGTTACGGCCGTCCGCGTTTCCGCGGTGATGCAGCCCGGCGATCCCACGTTTGCCAGCGGCGCCTTGGTCGGGAGTCCGTAAGTCGGAAAGGGCGCCGTGCAGGACGGCAAGGCATCCGGAATTCGATTGTTGGTTGCGCTGACCACGCCACCGATCGCGGTGGAGCCGTAGCGCAGCGTCGCCGGTCCGCGGATGACCTCGACCTGGGTGGCTGCCAGCGGATCAATCGGCACGAAGTGATCCTCGCCGAGATCGGACGCGCCGTTGCTGCCTGTTCCGTTCTCGATAATGCCGACCCGGTTGGTGTCGAGCCCGCGAATGATCGGGCGGCTGGATGCGCCGGGTGCGTATTCAGAGCCGGTGATGCCGGGCTTCGAGAACAGGAGATCGCCGAGCGTGCCGCCGCCGTTGCGCCGAATCTCCTCGTTCGGCACCACGGTGACGGTCGCGAACTGATCGGTCACAACAGGCAGCACGCCTTGCTGAGGCGCGGCGGGCACGGGAGCTGCCGGTGCCGCTTCAGCTGCCTGCTCGCGGCTGCGCACCCGCGCGGTCCGCGTGCCTCGGCCTGCGTTGCGGGTCGGCACCACTGCTCTGCGTACGATCGGGCTCGGCGCCGTTACGGTGATGGCGGGGAGCTCGGTCGATGATTTGTCTTGTGCCGGCTGTTGTGCCGGTCGTTGTGCCGAGTCCTGGGCGAACGCGGATGTAGCGGCGGCGCCGAGCAGGAGCAGGCTTGCTCCGCCAAGGCGCTGCGCGCGTCGCAATTGAAATGACATGGTCCTGATTCCACTTAAGGCGCCGTCCGGATGATGCTCTGCTGATCGGAGGCGGCCTGCCGTCGCGACGCGACGGAATTCGACTTCAACTTCTCCCAGGCACTTGCCGGTGTGCGGCGAGGCTGGGTGTGATCAAGCGTTGGAGTCAGGACGCAGGAGGGGCGCGCGGCTGGAACGCCGTGCCGGCCGATGTCAGATGAGCGAACTCGGCGTCGAGGCTGCGCCTGAGCAGCTCGATCGCCTGCGGTAGCAGCAGCACGGGCGGCGTCGCCGACACGATCGCACCCGCCATCGCAATGATGGCGCAGATGGCGCAACTCTCGTCGCGCGAATGCTCGCGGTCGGGACTTGAGGGCGATTGCTTCTCGACGGCGGCGCCGTCGGTCGCTGCAACGTCCTTGGCGCCGCCTTCGATGTGCTGGACCGATGATTGAGCAAAAGGCGCGGCCTGCGCGAACCAATGGCTGTGGCCGAACGTCAGCGCGAGCTGCACCAGCATCGCGAACAACGCGAGCCGGGCGCCGTGCCTGCTATTCGACCGGAACCACTTCATCTGGAAAACGCCACCCCCACACCGGGGCGTCAATCCCAGGACGCCGCGATGTTATAGTATAACATCGCCTGATCAGTTCACCGATGTCAACGGCAGGCCGGTTGGGCGCGCACTCGCCGCCCAGCCGATGTGTCGTTCAGGCAACTACCGCCCCTCGCGCACCCAGGTCGCCGCGAATGCGCCGAGCAGCAGCAGCAGGCCGATCAGGCCGGAGAAGATCGGCAGCACGCCGACGCCCTTGACCACGCTGGCATCGCGCATCCGCACGCCCATCCAGCCATCGCCGTGGAACATGCCGACCGAGCGCACCGGCAGGATGCGCGGCAGCTCGACGCTCGAGCTAGTAGCCACGCGCACGGCATCGCCGCCGGTCGCCTGTGTCAGCGGCTTCAACGTATCGACGGTGGAGGTCACTTCCGAAAATTCCTTCGGATTGGTCGGGCCGACATTGATCAACGCCTTCAGCGTGCCGTCGGTGGCCTGCCACAGGCCGAGTTCGCTCGCCGGCAGGCTGGCGCGCCACTCGCCGGGATCGCCGGCGCTCAGCGTCAGATCCTGCGACACGCCCGACGGCGAGGTCACGCTGACGGGCTGGACGCTGTCCGCCATGGTCTGACGCACCACGACGAGGTCCTTGCCCTGCACCTGGAGGCGCAACGCCTCCTCGTCGAGATCAGGCTGCTTCATCAGCCAGTGCGACATCCGCCTGAGCAGGTCGAGATGCGGACCGCCGCCCTCATAGCCGCGCGCCCACAGCCAGATGTGGTCGGACAGCAGGAGCGCGACGCGGCCCTCGCCGAAGCGCGACAGGAACAGCAGCGGCTTGCCGTCGACGCCGGTCATGACGGGCGGGTTGACCGCATTGCGGGTATCGACGGTGCGGAAGAACCGGCTCCAGCGCGGCGGCTCGCTGGCGGAGCCTTCCAGCCCGCGCGTGACGGGATGGCGTTTGCCGAGGTCGGACAGATGCGCATAGAACGGCTTCTCGGTGACGCCGACCGGTTCGGCCGGCAGCACCGAATCGAGCGGCGTGCGCCAGATGCTGCTGTTCGAGGCATAGTCGGGACCGGCCGAGACCAGCACGGCGCCGCCTGCACGCACGTAACGCGCCATGTTCTCGAAATAGGGGATCGGCAGCACGCCCTGGCGGGCATAGCGGTCGAAGATGATCAGCTGGAATTCGTTGATCTTCTGCTGGAACAGCTCGCGGGTCGGAAACGCGATCAGCGACAATTCGTTGATCGGCGTGCCGTCCTGCTTCTCCGGCGGGCGCAGAATGGTGAAATGCACGAGGTCGACGCTGGCGTCGGACTTGAGCAGGTTGCGCCAGGTGCGCTCGCCCGAATGCGGCTCGCCCGAGACCAGCAGCACGCGCAGCTTGTCGCGCACGCCGTCGATGGCGACGACGGCGCGATTGTTCACCGGCGTCAATTCGCGTTCGAGCGGCGAGGCCTCGATCTCGACGATGTTCGGCCCGGCATGCTTGATGTCGACGTCGACGCTCGCGGCCTGGCCGCTGGAGAGCGTGCGCTCGTTGATGACCTCGCCGTCGCGGCGGACCGTGACCCTGGCGCGCTCGCCGGTGACACCCTGGTCGTCGAGGCGGTAGGAGATGGTCTGGCTCTGCCCGACGATACCGAAGCGCGGCGCGGCGGTGATCGCGATGCGGCGGTCGCGCTCGTCCTTCTGGCCCGTGACCAGCGCGTGCACCGGCGCCTGGAAGCCGAGCGCGGCGGCGTTCGCGGGAATGTCGTGGACGCGGCCGTCGGTGATCAGGAACGCGCCGGCGACGCGGTCGACCGGCACGTCCGCCAAGGCCGAGGCCAGCGCGCCGAACAGCTTGGTGCCGTCGGTCTCGCCGTCGGCCTGTCCGGCCTCGACGACGCGGACCTCGAGGCCCTTGATCTTCTTCAGGCTGTCGACCAGCGCCTCCTGCGCTTGCGCAGCTTCGCGATTGCGGTTGCCGAAGTTCTGGCTCGGGCTCTTGTCGACGACAACAGCGGCGACCGAAGTGAGGGGATCGCGGTCCTCGCGGGTGAAGGAGGGATTGGCGAGCGCGAGCAGGAACAGCGCCAGCGCGGCCACCCGCACCGCGGCGCCGCGCGCGCGCGCCACCAGCAGCACGAGCGCGACAATGACGATCGCGGCGAGCGCGAGCCACAGCACGATCGCGGGGACAAGCGGCGTGAATGCGATACCGTAGTTCATGGCGTCACTCTCTGGGCATCGTCATGGCCGGGCTTGTCCCGGCCATCCACGAATAGCCGTGCGGCACGAAGAACGTGGATGCCCGGCACAAGGCCGGGCATGACGGCTTCCATTGGGGGATGTTCAATTTCATCACCCGCATCATTGCCCCAGCCGTTCGATCAGCGCGGGAGCGTGGACCTGGTCGGCCTTGTAGTTGCCGGTCAGCGTGTACATCACGATGTTGGCGCCGGCGCGGTAGGCGAATTCGCGCTGGCGGGGGTCGCCGCCGGTCACCGGCAGCATGGCCTGTCCGTCGGGCCGCACCGCCCAGGCGCCGGCCAGGTCGTTCGAGGTGATGATAATCGGCGAGACGCCGTCGCCGCCGCGCGCCGGCCGCTGCGCGCTCTCATCGTCGTCTTCGCGCGGCAAGGTCTCGACCCAGGTCTGGCCGGCGGTGAAGCGGCCGGGGAAGTCGCGCAGCAGATAAAAGGTCTTGGTCAGCACGTGCTCGCGCGGCACCGGCTCGAGCTCGGGCACGTCGAGCGAGGACAGGATCTCGCGCAGCGTCTGCATCGCCGGCGTCTGCGCCGCGCCGTTGGCGCCGGGCGGCGCCTCGATCGCGTCGCGGGTGTCGAACAGCACGGTGCCGCCCTGCTTCATGTAGACGTCGATCTTGTTGATGGCGTCCTGCGGCGGCTTCGGCGCGCCCGGCACGATCGGCCAGTAGATCAGCGGGAAGAACGCGAGCTCGTCGCGCGCGGGATCGACGCCGACGGGATCACCGGCCTCGAGCGCCGTGCGCTGGGCCAGGAACAGCGTCAGCCCGTTCATTCCCGCCTTGACGATGGAATCGACATCCGCATTGCCCGTGACGACATAGGCGAGGCGGGTCTGCGACACCGACTTCATCGCGAACTCGTCCGTGACGCCGTCGGCGCGCGACGGCGCCGGCGAGAGCGCCGCGAATCCCGCGAGCAGGGCGAGCACGATCATCGCGGGCGCGGCGCGGCGGCGCAGCAGCGCGGCAATGCCGCCGCCGAGCACCGCGATGATGATGGCGTCGATCAGGAACAGCGCGAGCGCCGTCGACAGCAGCCAGCCGCGCAAATCGCGCGGCTCGGCATTGGTGTAGGTGGCGTGCCGGGCGCGGAGGCTCGCGGTGTTCAGGGCGGCGATGCGGTCGGCGCTGGCAAGCGTGTTCACGGCGAGCGGTCCTTCTGCCGGGCCGTAGAAGCCGGGCGGATGATCTGATGTGGCGCGGTCGCGGTAATCCGCAGGAAGCGGCTTGGCCGTCGCGGGCGGCGGACCAAACGCGCCAAATCCGTCGAGGATGTGCAGCGGCGCCACGGTCTCAGTGGTCGCTTCGCCGGCAACGCCAGCGCCGGGCTTCGCGGTGTAGCCGGACATGTCGACCACCCGCCGCAGCATTTCGACGAAGGTGCCCGACATCGGTAAGTCAGACCAGCGCATGTCGGCGCTGACGTGGAACAGGCTGACGAGGCCCTTGCCGCGATGCTCGCCGGTGACGAGCGGGGTGCCATCTTCCAGCGAGGCCCAGCTCTTGGTGGCGAGCACGGCGTCGGGCTCGGCCAGCACCTGCCGGCTCACGGTGACGTCCTTCGGCACTGCGACCCCGGCGAACGGACCGTCGGCGGCGAAGGAGGCGAGATGCTGCGGCTTCTCCCAGGTCAGGCTGCCGCCGAGCGTGCGGCCGCCCTTGCGCAGCTTGACCGGCACGAGGTCGTCCTCCGCCTGTGCCAGCCGGGGCCCAGCGAACCGCACCAGCACGCCGCCCTGGTCGACCCAGGCATTGAGGCGTTCGCGCAGCTCGGGGGCGATGGTGCCGACATCGGCGAGGATGATCATCGGCAGCTTCTGGTCGAGGAACTGCGTGATGCCCTGCTGAGGCGAGCCTTTGTCGGCGAGCCGGACGTCGGCGAACGGCGCCAGCGCGCGGGTGAGATAGAAGGTCGGCGCCAGCAGTGGCTGCGCGGTCTCGCTGGTCGCGCCCGAGATGATGCCGATGGCGCGGCGGCGCCAGCGCTTGTCGAGCAGCTGCACCGCGCCGGCCGAGCGCTCGCCGGAGATTTCGAGCCGCGTGATGTCGTTGCGCAGCTCGACCGGCAGGTCGAACGCCGCCTCGGTTTCCTTGTCCTGCGGGCCGAACGAATAGCGCGCTTCGCCGATCGGCGACGCCTTCTGGTCCAGCGCGCGTACCGTGCCGACCGCAATCCCGCCGTCGGTGCGCAGCACCTTCACCGTCATCTTCGCTGCGGCATTCTCGGCGGCGACCAGGGCCAACGGCGAGGAGGTGCCGCCTTGGAACACGGTCAGGCTGCGATCGCCGATGGTCTTGCCGAGGCCGGCCACGAAGTCCTCGCCGCGGCCGGTGTCGACGCCGTCCGAGAGCCAGGCGATCTCGCAGTCGCCGGTGACCTTGAGGAAACGGTCGACCGCGGCCAGCGTCTCGACGCGGTCGATCGAATAGGGCTTTGGCGCCAGCTGCCGCAGCGCGACGCGCGCCGCACCCGCCGGCATCAGCGTGATGTCGCGGTTCGGCTCGGACAGCGGCACCAGCGCGATGCCGCGGCCGTCATTGTCGGCATTGGCGATAAGCTCATCGGCGGTCCTGATCCTGACGTCCCAGTGCGATGCGGCGCTCCAGCCGTCGTCGAACATGATCATCAGCGGCGCCTTGCTCCCGGCGACGCTCGTTTGCGGATTCCAGATCGGGCCGGCGGCGGCGAAGATCACCAGCGCGGCGGCGAGCAGGCGAAGCGCGGTCAGCCACCACGGCGTCCGTGAGGGCGTCTCTTCGCGCGGCGTGATGTCGAACAACAGCCGCGTCGGCGGAAACTCGATGCGGCGCGGCCGCGGCGGCATCACGCGCAGGAGCCACCACAGCACGGGCAGGCTGACGAGGCCGATCAGGAGCAGCGGTTGCGTGAAGGCGAGCGGCAATCCCATCATGCGGCCGGCCCCGCCTTGATCGTCGTGGTGCGTGCGCCGGACTTGCTCACCTGCATGCCGGCATGCAGGAACAGCAAGAGTTCGGCGGCGGATCGGTCGGTCGCGTGCGTCGTGAACAGCCAGTCGAGCTTGTTGGTCTCGGCGCGGATCTGGTCGCGGTGCAGCGCAAGCCGCGCGGTGTAATCCTGCGCCCAGCTCTCGGCGCGGCCGGCGGTGATCACGCCGAAGCCTTCGGGCTCGACGAACTCGACGCGGCCGGAATAGGGGAACGATTCCTCGGCGGGATCGACCACCTGCACCATCGTGCCGTGCGCGCCGGAGCTGGACAGCCCGGCGAGCGTTGTCCTGATCTCGGCGATCGGCGACCAGAAATCCGACAGCACGATGATCTCGGCCAGCGCGGCCGGAACGAAGGATGGCGGCAGGCTCAGTCGGTCTGCATCGTCATGCAGCATCGCCTGCGCCATCCTGTCGATGACGCTGCGGCTTGCGGTCGGCGCCATCAGCCCGGGAATGCCGACGCGCTCGCCGCCGGCGACGAGCAGCTCGGCCAGTGCGAAGGCGACGATCAGCGTCCGCTCGAGCTTGGACTCGCGCGCGGTCTTCGAGGCGAACGCCATCGAGGGCGAGCGGTCCGGCCAGATCCAGACCGTGTGCGAGGCTTCCCATTCCAGCTCGCGCACGTACAGATGGTCGTCGCGCGCCGAGCGGCGCCAGTCGACGTTCTGCGACGGTTCGCCCGAGACGAAGCGGCGGTACTGCCAGAAGTTTTCGCCCGAGCCGGCGCGGCGCCGTCCATGCAGGCCGTGGATGACGTTGGCGGCGATGCGGCGGGCCTCGAGCACCAAGCGCGGCAACGAAGCGGCGAGCGTGCGGCTTTCGCCATCTGCACGTCGGATCGCCAATATCTCCTTCGCTGCCCGCCCGTTCTCCGCTGCCATCAACCGATCCGTGTCTTCAATTGCCGGATCACGTCCGGAATCGTGCGGCCTTCGGCGCGCGCCTGGAACGTCAGCGCCATGCGGTGCTTCAGCACGGGCTCGGCAAGGTCGAGCACGTCGTCGATCGAGGGCGCCAGGCGCCCGTCGATCAGCGCACGCGCGCGTACCGCCAGCATCAGGGATTGGCTGGCGCGCGGGCCGGGACCCCAGGCAATGAACTTGCCGGCTTCGCCGGAGTCCGGACCCGGGCGGGCCGAGCGCACCAGCGAGAGAATTGCTTCCACCACGGAATCGCCGACCGGCAGGCGCCGGATCAGGCGCTGCGCGGTGATCAGCGCATCGGGCGTCATCGCGCCCTTGGCCAGAGTCTCCTCCGCGCCCGTGGTTTCAAACAGGATGCGGCGCTCGGCATCGCGGTCGGGGTAGTCGACGTCGATCTCCATCAGGAAGCGGTCGAGCTGGGCTTCGGGCAGCGGATAGGTGCCTTCCTGCTCCAGCGGGTTCTGCGTCGCGAGCACGTGGAAGGGTTTCGGCAGATCGTGACGCGCGCCGGCGACGGTGATGTGCTGCTCCTGCATCGCTTGCAACAACGCCGATTGCGTGCGCGGGCTGGCGCGGTTGATCTCGTCGGCCATCAGGAGCTGCGCGAACACGGGACCGGCAATGAAGCGGAAGGCGCGCCTTCCCGCGGTGCTCTCGTCCAGCACTTCGGCGCCGAGAATGTCGGAAGGCATCAAATCGGGCGTGAACTGGATGCGCTTGGCGTCGAGACCGAGCGTGACGCCGAGCGTCTCGACCAGCTTGGTCTTGGCAAGGCCCGGCACGCCGATCAGGAGCGCATGGCCGCCGGAGAGGATGGTGACCAGCGTGTTCTCGATCACGCGATCCTGGCCGAAGATGACCGAGGCGATCGCGTCCTTGGCCGCGCGAACCTGGCTCGACACCTGCTCGGCCGAACGGACGATCCCGTCCTCGAGTTTCTCGACACTCTCCGCCATTCGCTTGCTCCTTCAGCCTGTGCAACGCGGCTTGCTTGCATCGTCAGCCTGTCACGTCAGCTCATCACGCCAGATCATGGGCCCCATGCTAGACTTGCAGGAAGGCCATGTATTCGTTGAATTAACCTATCCCCACCTTATCGGCTTCGGGGTATGTACGGCATCACGAAGTGGCGACCTCCACACCGGGCTATTCCGGATGGAACCGCGCACCTAAGTACAACGTAGACCTGCACCAATCGTGCCAATCACAAAGTCAGGGCAAACCATGGCGAACCAAGGGCAGAGCGCCGATCGGGGTCTCGAGGGACTGACTGCCGCCGCCAAAAGCGCTGCCAATGCCGAAGGCGCCAAGAAAGGCCTGCCTCCGGTGCATCTGTGGAATCCGCCGTTTTGCGGCGATCTCGACATCCGAATCGCCTCCGATGGTACTTGGTTCTACATGGGGACGCCAATCGGGCGTGCCGCCCTGGTGCGGCTGTTTTCGACCATTCTCAAGCGCGAGGGCGACAAGCATTTCCTGGTCACGCCGGTGGAGAAGGTTGGTATCCGCGTCGACGATGCGCCGTTCATGGCGGTCGAGATGCAGAAGGACGGCGAGGGCAGTCATCGCGTGTTGCACTTCCGCACCAACGTCGACGACTGGGTCACCTGCGACGCGGCGCACCGGCTGCGCTTCGAGCAGGCGGAGGATGGCGGGCTGACGCCCTATCTGCACGTCCGCGCGGACCTCTGGGCCAAGGTGACGCGCGCGCTCTATTACGATCTGGTTGACATGGGCGAGGAGCGGATGGTCGATGGCCAGCCGATGTTCGGTGTCGAGTCGGCCGGCGAGTTCTTCGCCATGGCCGATGCGGAGCAGGTGAGGGCGGCGCTTTGAATTTGAACAACCCTATCCTGACGAACGAGCCGGTCGCGCTTGGCGCTGCGGATTTCTTCGCCCGCTCCAAGGCGAGGCTCGGCTTCGACGTGCCGCCCGGCCTCTATGATCCCAACATCATCCCCGCCTCGGGCGATCCCGGCACCGACAAGATGCTCGAGATCATCGCGCGCGAGCAGCCGGTGCGCCCGGCAGCGGTCCTGATCGCGGTGGTCGATCATCCCGAGCCCACCATCCTGCTGACGCAGCGCTCGGCGCACCTCAACGACCATGCCGGCCAGATCGCCTTTCCCGGCGGCAAGATCGACGCGATCGATGCCTCGCCGCTCGATGCGGCGCTGCGCGAGGCCGAGGAGGAGGTCGGGCTGGCACGCCACTTCGTCGAGCCGCTCGGCTATCTCGATCTCTACGGCACCGCCTTCGGCTTCCGCATCCTGCCGACGGTGGCGAAGGTCAGGCCGGGCTTTTCGCTCAGCATCAACCATTCGGAGGTTGATGATGCGTTCGAGGTGCCGCTATCCTTCCTGATGAACCCGGTCAACCACCAGGTGCACAGCAAGGAATTCCGCGGCACGCCGCGGTCCTATTACGCGATGCCGTTCGCGGAACGCTACATCTGGGGGGCGACGGCGGGCATGCTGCGTGTGCTGTATGAGCGGATCTATTCGTCATGATCCGGACGGTTCTGACCGAGATCGGAATCTTCCTCATCCCCTTTGCCGTCTATGCGCTGTTCCTGGCGGCGACGCGGTCCGGTGTGTTCGCACGCTCCTCATGGCCGGTCGCGATCGTCGCGCGTCTTGCGCTGGTGGCGATCGTGCTGGTCATCGCGGGCCTCATCGGCTTGGCGGAGTTCTCCGGCGCGCCGCCGGATTCGACCTACGTCCCCGCCCATATCGAGGACGGCAAGCTCGTGCCGGGCACGGAAAAGTAGGGGCGGGTCCATGAGCGCGGAGCCTTTACTCGCCGATGCGCCCTGGCTGACCGCAGGCGGCACCGCGCGCGTCCTGGCGCTGCTCGGCACCGATGGCGAGGAGGCGCGGGTGGTCGGCGGCGCCGTGCGCAACGCGCTGCTCGGCCTTGCGCCGGGTGACATCGACATCGCGACCACGGCGCTGCCCGACGAGGTGATACGGCGGGCCAAGGCTGCCGGCATCAAGAGCGTGCCGACCGGCATCGACCACGGCACGGTCACGCTGGTGATCGACGCCCACCCCTATGAAGTCACGACGCTGCGCGAGGATACCGAAACCTTCGGCCGCAAGGCCAAGGTCGCGTTCGGCCGCGACTGGATGAAGGATGCCGAGCGGCGCGACTTCACCATGAACGGCCTGTCGGTCGATGCGCGCGGCGTGGTCTACGATCATGTCGGCGGCATCGCCGACGCCAAAGCGCGGCGCGTGCGCTTCATCGGCGATCCCGACCAGCGCATCGCCGAGGATTACTTACGCATCCTGCGCTTCTTCCGCATCCACGCCGCCTTCGGTACCGGCGATCCCGACCGCGACGGCTATCTCGCCTGCATCCGCGGACGCGCGGGCCTGGCCAGCCTGTCGGCCGAGCGGGTGCGCATGGAGATGCTCAAGCTGCTGGTCGCCGGTGGTGCGGCTGCGGCCGTGCGGGCCATGGCCGAGGGCGGATTGCTGCAGGCGTTGACTGGCGGCGTCGTCTATACGGGTCCCCTGGACACGATGATCGCGATCGAGCGCGAACTCGGCCTCAGCCCCAGCAGCACGCGGCGCCTGGCCGCGCTCTCGGTCGCCGTCACCGAAGACGCCAAGCGCCTCGCCGTGCGCCTGCGGCTCTCCAATGCCGAGGCCAAGGCGCTGGATTCGATGGGGCACCGCTGGTGGCGCCTCGCCACCAAGGACGAAGCCAATGCACGGCGCTTGCTGTACCGGCTCGGGCCCGAGAGCTATCACGATCGCGTATTGCTTGGCTGGGCACGCGCCGCCGCTGACGTGCATTCGCCGCGCTGGCGCGCGCTCGCCGAGCTGCCGCAGCGCTGGACCGCACCCAAATTTCCGCTGAAGGCCGCCGATTTCATCGCCCGCGGTCTCGCCGAAGGACCTGCGCTCGGCCATGTGTTGGCGCTCGCTGAAGACGCTTGGCTCGCGGCGGATTTCCCGCTGGAAGAAGCCGCGCTCGCCGCGCTCGCCGATCAAGCCGTGGCTCGCATCAGAGGCGACCAGAAAGTTTGACCATCGTCTCAGGCTTCGCCGATATCTCGCTTCTGCAGCTTCTGCTGGTCGCAGCGATGGCGTTGTTTGCATCGATCATCGGCGGTCTCGCCGGCTACGGAACCGGGGCGCTGATGCCCCTGGTACTGGTGCCGCTGGTCGGGGCCGAGCCCGTCGTGCCGATCATCGCGATCTCCGCGATGCTGACCAACGCGAGCCGCGCGCTTGCCTATGTCCGCCATGCCGACCGCGGCCGCGTGCTGATCGTGCTGGCCTGCGCCGCGCTGACCACCGCACTCGGCGCCTATGGCTACACGCGCCTCACCAACGCCGGCGCCGCGCTCGTGATCGGCACCATGCTGATCCTGAGCGTGCCGCTGCGCCGTATGCTCCGCCGGCGCGATGTCAGGATCGGCGATGCGGGCCTTGCCGCCGGCTCGGTCGGCTATGGCGTCCTGGTCGGCGGCACCTCGGGCTCCGGCGTGATCCTGCTCTCGCTGTTGATGGCGGCCGGCCTGGAAGGCGCCGCGGTGATTGCGACCGACGCGATGATCTCGCTCGGCACCGGCCTGATCAAGATCTCGGTGTTCGGCCTCGCCGGCGCCGTCACCGCGCAGGTGCTCGCCTTGGCGCTGCTGATCGGCGGCATGGCCGTGCCCGGCGCGTTCCTGGCCAGGGCTTTCGTCGAACGGATGCCGGTGCAGATTCACACGGCGATCCTCGATGCCGCCGTGATCACCGGCGGGCTGATGATGATATCAGTGGTGGCGCGGCAGCTGATGGCCTAACGACGCCGGCTGAAATGGCGCAGGTGCAGCGCCGAATCCCAAATGTCGTTGGCTTGAAGCGCCCTCACGTCGTTCCGCAAGTCCCACCGCGCGTCTGGCGTCCCAGGAGCATCTGACGTCGCGAAAATCCGGATCACGTCGCGCCAGGCGAATCTTGCGCGCATAAACCGTGTTCCACAGCTCCACGCCGTGTCGCGGACGCTACAGCAATAGTGCGAGACCACCTGTATGACTTGGCTCAAGCGGACGGCCGGTCATCGGCGGTTGTACGAGTGCTCAAGCGGCGCCTCGAGGGAAGTTATGAAATCCATTGTCTCCGGTACTCTTCTGATCTCGGCTCTCTGTCTCTCCCACGCCGCCTCCGCGGCCGATCTTGCCAGGGCCTACACCAAGGCGCCGCCCGCGCCGGTCGCATTCAGCTGGACCGGTTTTTACGCCGGCGTGCATGGCGGTTATGGCTGGAGCGATC
>NZ_JADYVR010000220.1:0-462 GCF_020193935.1 Bradyrhizobium sp. NBAIM08
TCAGGCGGCCGCGCAGGGGGCATCCTGGAGCGCCAGGCCCGCCGATGATGGGCAAGCGACGGCCTCGCACGCGGAGACACCTGCGGGGCGGTCCATCTGATCTCGCCCGCGCGCATCGCCAGCGCCCCTCAGCCGGCGCCAGAACACGCGCTGCCTCCGACGGGTGGAAATTCGGGGCGAGGCCGGATCGCGCTCCTGAGGCGCTACGGCCCGGCCTGTGGGCCATCCTGAAGCGGGACCGGCCGGGGTCCCTGGCCGCCGCAGGGGGCTTGCCCGCGACGGCCGCCACCACCGTAGCCACGGCATGGCTCCAGCCGCAGGGCCTATCGCCGCCGCAGTGCCATCCGCAGCCGCCGGGCCTCGCGGGAGGGTACATCCCGCGGGGGTATCAAACGCTCGACCGCCTCGGCCAGCCGCGCGCTCAGCACGTCGGCCACATCCTCCAGCCGGGCGGGTGGCGGG
>NZ_JADYVR010000221.1:0-462 GCF_020193935.1 Bradyrhizobium sp. NBAIM08
GCATGTACGACGCCATCGTCGTGGGCGGTGGGCACAACGGCCTCGTGGCCGCGGCCTACTTGGCCCGCGCCGGGATGAAACCCGTGGTCCTCGAGGCCCGGGACAACGTGGGCGGGGCGGCCACGACCGAGACGCCGTGGGGACCCGAGTTCAAGATGACGGCGCTGTCCTACGTCATGAGCCTCATGCCCCCGACGATCCTCAACGACCTCAAGCTGGCCGAGCACGGCTATCACGTCATCCCCATGGGGCCGACGTTCATCGCCCTCCCCGACGGTCGCTACCTCCTGGCCGAGGACGACCCGGAGCTGGACCGTGACGAGGTGGCCAAGTTCTCCAGCAAGGACGCCGACCGGCTCGGCGACTACCACGCCTGGATCGGTGGGGTGGCCGACGTCCTCGCCCCCCTCCTCCTGTCCACGCCGCCCAGCGTGGGCTCCCGCCGACCCAAGGACCTCATGG
>NZ_JADYVR010000222.1:0-462 GCF_020193935.1 Bradyrhizobium sp. NBAIM08
GATCGAACGCGATCGGGCTGTTCCACCCCTTTCTCGACGATGCCGACGTCGCGATGCTCGGGGTCGAGGCGGCGGGACGCGGGCTCGACAAGGAACATGCCGCGAGCCTGGCGGGCGGCTTCCCCGGGGTGCTCCACGGCAACAAGACTTATCTGCTCCAGGACGATGACGGCCAGATCACCGAGGCGCATTCGATCTCGGCCGGACTGGACTATCCGGGGATCGGGCCGGAGCACGCCTGGCTGCGCGATATCGGGCGGGTCGAGTATGACAGCGCCACCGATACCGAGGCACTCGACGCGTTCCAGCTGCTGTGCCGGACCGAGGGGATCATCCCCGCGCTCGAACCGAGCCACGCGATCGCCGCGGTAGCACGCAAGGCGCGCGAGATGCCGCAGGACCGGATCATCCTCGCCAACCTTTGCGGGCGGGGGGACAAGGATATCTTCACCGTCGCCGAAG
>NZ_JADYVR010000223.1:0-462 GCF_020193935.1 Bradyrhizobium sp. NBAIM08
GGCATCGTGCATGTGGAGAAAGCCGAGCAGGCCGGCGCACGGCTGATCGAGAACGCCGTGGTCTTCAAGCTCGAAGTCGGCCCCAACAAGCGCATCGTGGCGGCGCGGTACAAGGATTCGAAAGGCGCCGAGCACCGCGTGGAAGGCAAGTGGTTCGTGCTGGCTGCCAACGGCATCGAAACGCCCAAGCTGATGCTGATGTCGACCAGCCAGGATTTTCCGAAGGGCGTGGGCAACAGCTCCGACATGGTGGGGCGCAACCTGATGGACCATCCCGGCACCGGCGTGAGCTTCTATGCCGACCGCAAGCTATGGCCGGGACGCGGGCCGCAGGAAATGACGTCGCTGATCGGCTTTCGCGATGGGCCGTTTCGCGCCACGCAGGCTGGCAAGAAGCTGCACCTGTCGAACATCTCGCGCATCGAGCAGGAAACGCAGCGCATCTTCAAGGAAGGCAAGCTC
>NZ_JADYVR010000224.1:0-462 GCF_020193935.1 Bradyrhizobium sp. NBAIM08
AACCATTACAATGGTCGCATCCAAAAAGGGTAAGCCAATCCATTTTACAAAAGTTACCAGGGCACTTAGCCCGGCCCGTAACCAGATGGCCACCTGTATAAGCCAGCGAAAGACGATGGCCTTACTTCCTCCATAGTGTTTTTGGACAAATAAATTCATAGCCTGGTAAAATAACCGCACATAATTCAGGCTTCCTTTTTTGGTGCTTTCGCCTTTAAAGTGGATGATGCGGCTACCGGCAAAATACCAGTTTTGCCAGCCGCTCTTTTGTATGCGGTAACTCAGGTCAATGTCTTCGCCATACATAAAAAACTGTTCATCAAAAGCGCCGGTTTGTTCCAGTGCCGTCCTTCGTACCATCATAAATGCACCAGCCAGCACATCTACCTCGCTGTTATTATTTTCGGGCAGGTGGCCTAAATGATAGCGGGCAAACAACCGGGATGTTGGAAACAGCAATGC
>NZ_JADYVR010000225.1:0-462 GCF_020193935.1 Bradyrhizobium sp. NBAIM08
ATATCTTATCGTCTATACGTTCTAGCGATATTATCCGAAACTACGCTTCTGAGACTTTTCAATCTCTGTCGTCGCTGTGGAACTGTCATCTGAATCTTCGACAACCTATCTGTTTGAATTGAGAGATGTTCTAGCGATAGCAATCTGGACAGGGTCTTCGAATACTGCTGCCTCCGGAAGTTGCTCATTTTAGCGTAGTCAAGTCTGCGGGTTGTTTTGCGAATAGCCGAAGTGAGCCTATTTCTATCATAGGCCTTAACAATTCCCTTCCCTCTGCGGTGCGACTTTACATGAATGGCCATCTTAGTAACTCCTCCGTCTCAGTTCTCTCTCCGAATATGGATTGCTGAAGCTTTCGCTCCGTCTGCTGGAAACCGTCTGGGAGTATCTCACCGGCCCTCGGATCCGTTTGTAATCCGACCATTCATAGGGAATGTCGTACATCATGGAGTGGATCAAGAG
>NZ_JADYVR010000226.1:0-462 GCF_020193935.1 Bradyrhizobium sp. NBAIM08
ATAAAAAACCGCGATGCCAAGCCGTATTTAGATCCGTCCTTCGTCCAGAAAGCGGCGGAGAGATTGAAGTTGGATAAGAAATAACCCGCCTCATCACGTAACCGAGTAGGTCCGACAGGAAATGCCTTTTTTCCCTACGCCTCCGATCCTACATCTTGTCAGAATCCGTCGTTGAACGCTTGGACGCTCGAACTGTTGGCTTATGCATTTAACGTCTTGAACGAAGCGGAGCGGTTGAACGGCTTGAACGCTTTGAACGGTTTGATCCGAAAGCCTGCTTTCAATTTGGCCTTGAACTTTTGAACTTTGAACCTTGAACGGGCTTGTTTTTAAGAACCCTTGCCACCTTCCTCGCGATTCCAGTAGAATGACGAAAATTTGGGTTTGAATGAGGCCGCGTTACTAGACGTGACCATAAGTACTCGCCTCTTAAATATTATGCTGACTAACGAGATTCGAAGC
>NZ_JADYVR010000227.1:0-462 GCF_020193935.1 Bradyrhizobium sp. NBAIM08
ATCCTGATGCACGTCAAAATTTATTGGATTTAGTGAGAAAAGTTAAATCAGAACATAATATTACAATCATTTCTATTACGCATGATTTATCTGAGGCGATGGAAGCAGATCATGTTATCGTTATGAATAAAGGGACTGTCTATAAAGAAGGCACAGCGACTGAAATTTTCGACCATGCAGAAGAGTTAACAACAATAGGTCTAGATTTGCCATTCCCAATCAAAATAAATCAAATGCTGGGACACCAAACATCATTCTTAACTTATGAAGGGCTGGTGGATCAACTATGACTATACGCTTTGACAATGTAAGTTATACCTATCAAAAAGGGACACCATACCAGCATCAAGCTATTCATGATGTTAATACAGAATTTGAACAAGGTAAATATTACGCCATCGTTGGACAAACGGGTAGTGGTAAATCAACATTGATACAAAATATTAATGCACTGTTAAAGCC
>NZ_JADYVR010000228.1:0-462 GCF_020193935.1 Bradyrhizobium sp. NBAIM08
GCCCCCGACGTTGGGTGCGCTCGACGTCTACCTGGACATGATGGCCGGTTCCGACCTGCCGTGGATCGCCAGCCTGTTCGGCGACTCGATGCTGGATTCACCGTTGGCCCGGGCGGTGCTCGAACGTGGGGGGCACCTGCGCGTCGGCACCGAGGACGCGGCCGCCCGCTCGCCCCGCACCAACGTCGAGATGGTCGAGGCCGCCGTCGCGTTGGCAGCCGAGGTCGGACGTGAGGTCGTTCCCGGCACGGCCCTGCTCGTTCCGGGTCGCACCGCGGTCGGCAGCGCCTCCAATTGATTCGGACGGCCACCGAGGAATGACACGGACGGGCGCGCGGTTGGCCCGGACATGAGAATCGCAATAATCGGCGCGGGACAGATCGGCGGCACGCTCGCTCGCAAGTTGAGCGCTCTCGGGCATGAGGTGCGAGTCGCCAACTCCCGCGACCCGCAGACGTTGAC
>NZ_JADYVR010000023.1:0-51688 GCF_020193935.1 Bradyrhizobium sp. NBAIM08
AACCCGTACGACGGTCACACCTTGCGGGACGTCATCGACCGCACCGAGACACTCACCGGCTGCGCGATCGAGCGGGCCTATGTCGACAAGGGATACCGCGGCCACGACGCACAAAATCCCCGACGGACCTTCATCTCCGGCCAGAAGCGCGGCGTCTTCGGTGTCATCAAGCGCGAGCTGCGCCGCCGCTCCGCCATCGAACCCATCACCGGACACCTGAAGGCCGATGGTCACCTCGGCCGCTGCTACCTCAAAGGCCGCGCCGGCAATGCGGCTAACGTCATCCTCTCAGCCGTGGGCCACAACTTCCGCCGCATCCTCGCCTGGCTCAGAGAACTCTTGTGCCTCATCCGCTCCAGCTATGGCGCACGTTCGGCCGTCCCGCCGCGCTCAATTCGCCTTCTTAACGGACGACCAGATAGGGATGGTTGTTTGCAATCGCATTCGAAGCCGCCCCGGTGAGGGCTGTCGCGCAATCTGGACGCAACGCATCCAGCGGAATGTCCCAACGGGCCTCGCCCAGCCAGTTCTGAGCATAGCGACCGGTGCGCGAAACGGCAAACGCGCCATTGTTACACCTGAGCAGCACAAGATGATCGGCAAGCCGCCCGAGGCTCCCCAGTAGCACATTTTCGTAGCGGGGAAGCGTTTCGCCGGGCTTGAGCGCAACCTGCCACTTGCGCCGCAGGACCGGCATGTCATTGATCAGCCTCGTATTTGATTCCGCGGATTGCTCGTTGGCAGCACGCATCACACGCCCCACTCACCTAAGCTTCCTGCCCGGGCGGCATCAAATCCAGCTTGGCTTAATTCGCTCTTAAAAAGACGAGACGGTCGCGTTCGGCCCCTGCTGATCGATGCCGTTGCCTGAAACATCTGGCGCGACCGTCTTCAAGACTCATAACGCAGAAAATCCGCGGCGGTAGTGCATAATTCAACGAAAAGCGTTTGCCAGCGCCACTGGAACGACGAGAATCTTCGAACGAATGATTTGAGCCTCACGTATTCTACGAAGTAGCGCTCGTCAGTTGCGCGCGAAATTTTTTGTCGGATGTCCGATTTGTACGACTACCATTTGCCGACGGCGCAGGCGCCAGCAAATCCTCAATGTTAATTGTGCTTGAAGGACCGTCCCAGAGAGATGCGTGATAACTAAGCGCATGTTAAAGAAATGTGACGACTGCCGGCGCGAGGAGGCCACGCATGAAAAAGAGTGATTTGACTCTCGGAATGCGGTGCTGGTTTTCGCCGTCTTGAGCTTACGTCTGAACGTGGCATCCAAGGAAACTACCACTGCCCTGCTTGCGGCACACTGATCGAGGAGCTCGGAGCGGCCCACCTCGTGCTTTATCGCTTGACCGTACAGCCTTCCATTAAAGCAATCCGCAATCAATAATTCGTCGCGGCGGCCCAGGAGCTTTAGTGGGTTCGCTCAATTTTGGTATCTGACAGCGAGATCAGCGCGCCCCTTCCTTGAAGCCACAAACAGCATCCTTGCCGACCTTCAATGGTGGCGCCGTGACCGACTTGCTTGCGGGCTCTCCTGCAAATTGCATCGCCTCCCCCGTTAACGGATTGCCGAGCAGGCGCAAGTAGTTCGTCTGCCACGTTCCATGAAAGGCAAAAAATTCGCATGATAAACAATCTGGCCGGCGTCGGTATCTTCAAAGTAGACACGGACCTGCATGTAGTGCCGTCCGTCTCGAACTTCGCCGTCAAGAGAGACTGTCAGCGCGGTTCCTCTTATTGCGCGTACAGGGACCCTTGTCTCACACAGAGGCAGTTTTCTGAGCAAGCGCCAAAAGCTTGAGCTTGGCTCCAGCTGCCGGAAGCTGATTCACCGGCCTGAATGCGGCAGGCGTTGCGCTGCCGACATCGACTTCGGGCGAATATATCGAAGATCTATCGTCAACGCGTATTGCGGGCATCCAACCACAGCGCGCACAAGAACGTAAACGGAGTTCTGCTGCTGCCGAAGCTGCATCTCTGGGATTTCGCGATGAGCGATGGCATCCCCTTTGATCGGCAATCCATAGACCAACTATCCGCTTCGGAAGGACTCTCTACCACTGCGTATTGCACGGTGGACAACGAGGGCATCCGTCGCATCGGGCGACGTTGTTGCGTCGGATTCGGCCGAAGGCAGCGCGCGCACGCCGCCGCCTTCGCGCGTTCAGGCCGGCGCACGTTAGCCTCCTCCCGCAGCGTCGCTGCCGTAGCGGCTGGTCGAGGTCCGGTAGTACTGAGCGCGGATGGCGGCCATGGCCTCGATCAACGGTCCCCAGGGCGCGGGAAAGCGTTCTTTCGCTATCACCCGATCCAGCATGCGCGTATGGCCGGCCAGCTCGTCGTTGAGGAACTCCACCACAGGCATAGCCGGATAGCGCTGCAGCAGCAGGATCGCCGCGTTGTCGGCCTCGTCGGCCGACCTGTCCATGTCGCGTCCATGCAGATCGTTCTGCAGGCGCCCTATCGCGGAGATGAGCCGCAGGACCTGGCGAAACGCCGGACGCGCGCGCAAGGTCGCCATGTCCAGTCCCCACAGCAACGACAGGCAACAGAACACGTTCGCGTAGGCGATCGAATCGATGCCGTTGTGCAGGTACTCGGCGTAGGACCAGCGTTCCGCCCCCACCGCCTGCGCGTGTCCGGCGCGCAGCGCCGCGCAGTAGCACCGGGTATCGTCGAGAAGCTGAGCATAGTCGCGACGATCGTAGGCGAGCGCGGCCAGCGAAGCGCGCAGCACAGCGCAGCCCTCGAATCCGGGGAGCGCGCACGGCACGCCCTGCCCCAGTGCCTGCTCCACCGCGGCGAGCTGCTCCGGCGCGATCAGGCCAAGGTCGTTGCAATCGTCGAGCCAGAACAGCATCGCCAGTTCGCGATAGAACGCCACGGTCAGCGTTTCATCCTGCGGATCGCGGCCGGTGCGGGCGCTGATATCGTGCAGGCTCGGAAGGATGCGCTGCAGGATGTACTGGCCGCCCCTGACCGCTTCCACGCCGTGCTCGTCGGCGAACCCGGTCAGGGAACGCCCCCACTCCAGCACCTCCTGCAGCGCGCGTTCGGTCTGAATCATGGCGCCGCTCCTGTTCCCTCGGCCAGGACGCGCCGCTCCCAACCAAGTGCCAGCCACAACCCGGCGAGTTCGGCCACGCGCACGACCCGGGTGGGGCAATACAGTTCCTTGCCGATCCACAGCGGAGTCTGCGGCAATGCATGCGCCGCATGGCGGGCGAGCATCCACTCCAGCGCACGCGCCACCGCCTGCGCAATGCGCCGCCGCCCTGTCGGCTCTTCGCTCCCGTCCATCACGTGCAACGCGAACAGCGCATAGGCAGTTTCCTCGAATGTGGACGCGCGACCGGCGCCCCAGCCGCCGTCGTCGCGCTGCGCCTGCAGCAGCGCCGCCAGCGCGCGCTCGTCGCGCCACTGGGGCTTGCCTTGCGCCAGCGCTGCGACCGCATGCGCGGTGGGATACAGCCACGAAACGTGCCATTTTTCGTTGTCCCAGAGACCGTGCGGGTTGCGATTGGCCTCGACGTAGGCGCTGGTGCCGGCGGCGGGCTTTCCCAACAGTCGCAACGCATGCAGGGCATGGATGTTGGTCGACACCGAGGCATTGCGCTCGCCGGGGAAGGTGACGAACAGCTCGCCGATTTCGAAATGGCGCAACGCATCGGCCGCCCGGTCGCGGCCTGCAAGGCGCAGGACGCACAACGCAACGGCGGTGTCGTCCGCATCTGCCGCGAAGTGCACGGCCGGGCCCAGACCGCGCACGCCCAGGCGGGCGTCGAGCTGCGCGATGATCACGCGCACCGCCCCGGCGAGCGCGGGATGCGCGAACAGACCGGCCAGATGCAAGGTGTATAGCGACCAGCATGGCTCGAACACATTGATCGGCCAGACGTTGGGAACGACACCTTCGATGCCGCTGCGCGTTGCTCGCGATGCCGCCTGCAGATACGCGTCGGCGCGCCCGACCTGCGGCGTGCTCCCCTGTGTCACGGCGTGCGCACGCCACGCGGCAGTGGCCGCGGGACTGATGCCGATGCTGCCGTCATCATCCGGCCATGCGGTGGTCGGCGACGTCCCCCAGGCTTCCCAGGAGTGCAGCAACGGATGGCCGCTCGGCAACGTCGCCACGGCCCCCCGCTTGACCCGCGCTTGCCGCAACGGCAACAGCGCCGGGTGGCGCGGAAACGCCACGCCGCCCGGCAAGGATGCGGCCTCGTCGCAAAACCGCGGTAGGATCAGCTCCGCGCCGATCGGCGCGTCGTCCGGCACCGCACGCGCATAGGGATCGGGCTGGCGCTGGAGGAACCGCGTTGCAGCCTGGACAGCGTCGGCAGCGCCGGGAAGAGAATCGACACGCTGCAATGCCAGCAACGCCGCCCATGTCGGCGCATGACGGAACAGCGGGAAGTCTGCGCTTCCCCATCCGCCATCGGCCTGTTGCTGTGCGATGAGCCACGCGTATGCGTCCTGCCGACCGATGACGTTGCCATGGAACTGCAGAGTTCGCGCCGTGTCGTAGACGGATGGACCGACGCTGCCGCCATCGCGCATCTCGCTCAGCAGGTGGCGCAATTCGGAAAGGATCTGTTCAGCCAGCGCGTTCACGCGGGATGTTCCTTCTGCAGACGGTTGACGGGAACCAGGATCGGGCAGACGCCGCGCACGTCGCCGCAGGCCCGTCGCGGCCATGCTGGGCAACCGCTGCGCTCAGCGCCACGGATTCGGACAACATGCACCGCTGCCGCAGGCCGATCGCAGCGGCCCAGGGGCGACTCCATGTGGACCGGCGCGCTCATGCGCATGGCGCGTGCTTGAACAGATAGGCGTCGGCCCGCTGCAGGATCTGCGCCAACCGTTCCGCACGCGGCCCCAACGGGGCGACGGCCTCCCCGGCGTCGCGCAACAGATCCATCACGAACTGCCGCGCTGCCTGCAGCCCCATGATCGACGCGCAGGTCGGCTTCCGCGCCGCCGCGTCCTTGCCGGGGGTCTTGCCCAGCGTCGCGGTATCTACTGTCGCGTCGAGAATGTCGTCGATCACCTGCAACGCCAGGCCGAAATGGGCGCTGTAGCGATCGAGCGCACAGTACATCGCAGCGTGCGCGGCATCCTCCGCAATGGCGCATAGCGCGCCCATGCGAACGGATGCGCGCACTAGCGCTCCGCACTTCATCCGGTGCATCACCAGGATCCTGTCCAGCTCGACGTGCTTTCCAACCAGCGACAGATCCATGGCCTGCCCGCCCGCGGCCCCCTCGGCGGACACCGCCTGCGCCAGTTCGCGCACGAGCGCAATACGGTTGTCGCCCGGCGCATCCAGGCTCGCCAGGGTCAGGAAGGCGTGCGCCTGCAGCGCATCGCCCACCAAGATCGCGGTGGCTTCGCCGAACTTGACGTGCACGGTCGGAAGGCCGCGGCGAAGCACGTCGTCGTCCATCGCAGGCAGATCGTCGTGGACCAACGTACAGGCGTGCATCATCTCGATGGCGGCGCCGACTTCGTCGAGCATGTGCGCCGGCGTGTCGGCCAGTGCGCCGGCAGCCAAACAGAGCAAGGCGCGGGTGCGCTTGCCGCCATGCAAGGTGGCGTAGCGCATCGCCGCCATCAGCTCGGTCTCACCGTCGTCTTCGGCGCAGAGAAGACGCGCCAGCGCCTGTTCGACCCGCTTTGCGCCGTCCTGCATCCAAATCTCGGGCAGCAGCCTGCCGGATGCGCCGCGCGCCTGCGCGCCCGATCCGCCGTTCGCGGAAACGCCAGCTCGGTCGTCGTGTGGCGTGGAACCGGTCTGCATGTTGTTCATGTCCTTGTACCTGCCAGGAGACGGCCACGGCGAGCCGCGAGCCGCCGCGGTGTTGCCGGCCTCGCACCGAGCGCGCGCGCCGAGTGGAGCAATGCCGCGTGTCGCCGGCGCCGCTGCCTCACCACACGGGGCATGCGATGCCAGCTCATGAGAATCCGATGCGGATAGTCATGGACGGATGCGCGGTCGGGTAATAGCGCCGGCCTTTTTCGACGCCGCTCAGCAACCGCGGCCGCACCCCGGCCTCGTGCATGGTCAGCGCCAAGGCGATACAGAACTGCACCAGTTCCAGCCATGCCAGGTGGTAGCCCATGCAGACGTGTGGGCCGGTACCGAACTGCAGCATGTCCACCGGCCGGATCGGCTCGGTGCGTTGCAGCCACCGCGCCAGCCGAAACTGATCAGGCGCCTCGTGCAGCAGCGCCGAGGTCGAGAAATGCAGCAGCGGGATGCACAGATCGGTGCCCGCGGGAATGCGCCGTTGGCCGAGTCGCAATTCACGCAATGCGCGACGCACCAGGAGCGGCGTCGCCGGATGCACGCGCAGCGTCTCGCGGAACAGCGCCTCGGCGACCGGACACTGCGCCAGGTCCGCGTGCCGGGTCGGCACCGCGCCTACGCGTTGCGCCTCCTCGACCAGCGCGTCCCACAGCCCAGGCTGCCGCGCCAGCTCGATCACCATCCAGGCCATCGTCGAGGCGGTGGTGTCGTGACCACCAAGCAGCAGCAAGCGGATATTGGCGATCAGGACGTCATCGGAAAGCGCATCGTCGCTGCGATCGAAGGCGCTCACCATGTCGTTGATCAACCCGGTGCGCGCGGCATGTTCGCGCGCGGCGCGGACGAACTCGCGCAACCGCGCATCGATCCAGTCGCGGGCGGCGCGGCCGCGCCGCAAGGGCAGTCCGGGCAGGTCGACCGGGGGCGCGACGACCAACTGCAGCAGTTGCCGGTACTTGCGATGCCATCCCGGCAGGTCCTGCGCGGGGATTCCCATGAGACTGAAGATGAGCTTGAGCATCAGATCGCCGGTTTCGCGCAGGATGGTGACGTCGCCCCGGTCGCGCCATCTCTGCACGCGCGCCCGGATGACGGGCGCGAACAGCTCGCCGATGCCGGCCTGGGTCAGCCCCTTGGGCAGAAGCGCCGCCTGGATCGCATCGCGCGCCTGCCGGTGCGCGATGCCATCCTGGGCGACCAACGTTCCGCCAAACAATTCGGGCGCGATGTCTTCGATGAGCGCCGAGGACACGTCCTTGTGCCGGAGCACTGCGAGAGCATCCGGATCCAGACTGGTCATCAGGTGTCCGGCAGGGCCGAAATCTAGCCAGAAGTGGCTGCCCAGCGTCCGTTCCGCGCGCCGCAGCAGGCGCGGCAGGTCGCAGACGACGGCGGGAAGATGCCCGACCAAGGGAAAAGCGCCGGGCACGACCGGGATGTCGTGCCGCAGCCGATGCCGACGGTTCAGCGGGTTGAGCAGCATGTCCATCAGCAGCGCGGCGCCGCGTCCGCTTCGGCGGTCTCGCCGGCAGGCCGCGCGGCGCGGCTGTTGCCACCGTCGGCGTATGTCGGCACATGCGCCAGCATGCCGCCGTCGATGCACACGACCTGGCCGGTGATGAACGCAGCATCGTCGGAGAGCAGGAACGCCACCAGCGCGGCCACGTCCTCGGGGCGGCCCACGCGCGGCAGGAGCTGGTGCCGGCGCAGATCGGTTTGCATGTACGCGTCCAGCTTGGCGAGGAGACGCTCGGTCATGATGAGACCGGGTGCAACCGCATTGCAGCGGATCTGCGCATGACCGTACTGGGTGGCGAGCGAGGCCGACAGCATGTTCATCGCCGCCTTCGACGCGGCGTAGGATGTCAGCGCGGTGTCACCGCTGAGCCCCTGGCACGACGACATGTTGACGATCGCGCCACCTCCGCGGGCGATCATCCGTGGGATGGCCTGCCGGCAGCAGAGCAGCGTGCCACGCAGATTGGTCGCCATGGTCTGATCCCAGACCGCTAGGTCCAGCTCAAGGATCGCGCGGTCGCGCGGGGTCAGATGCATCGCGCTCGCGTTGTTCACCAGCAGGTCGACCCCACCGAAGTGCCGCTCCGCCGTCTCGAACAGCGCTGCCACCGCCTGCGCATCGGCGATGTCGATCGCCAGGGCGAGCGCGTGGCCCGCTTCGGCCGCGATCTGCGCGGTGCAGGCGATAGCCGCCGATCCATCAATGTCGGCCACCACCACTCTGCCGCCCTCGCGCGCGATGGCGAGGGCGCATGCCTTGCCGATGCCGGCTCCGGCGCCGGTCACCACGGCCACTTTGCTTTCAAACCGTCCCATGTATCGCCCTAGATTGTGTTGGTCTTTCGCGGCATGCCGCTCGGCCTCCGCTGGAGAAGGCGCAGGGTGCGCGCTGGCGCGCTCGCCATCGCCAGCGTCGCTTTCGATGACCCGAATGGCGGCGACCGGGCACTGGCTCGCCGCGAGCCTCACGGCGGCGTGCAGCGCCTGCGGGACCTTCGCCACGCACACTTCGGCCACGCCGTCCGGTTCGCGCTGGCGAAAGGTGCCCGGCAGCGTCAGCACGCACTGCCCGCTGGTTCCGCACAGATCCTGGTCGACCATGACGCGCATCTCAGCTCCCCTGCGCATGCAGCCGCACCGGCAGTGCGCGGAACGTCCGAAGGAACGCCGAGGGCTCCCGGGTCGGCTGCTCGGCCAATGCCAGCGTGGGGAAGCGGGCCTGGATCCGGGGCAGGCTCTCGGCCAACTGCACCCGGGTCAGTTGCGCACCGAGGCAGAAGTGAATGCCGTGGCCGAAGCTCAGCATGATCTTCCCGTCGGTCGACATGCCTGGACTGGTGCCGTAGAACCGCGCGGGATCGAAGCGATCGGGATCGGCGAAGGCGTCCGGGTCGCGATTGCCGGACGCGATCAGCACGCGCACGTCCGCGTTCTTCGGGATCACCACGTCGTCCAGTTCGATGTCGCGCTGGGCGATACGCGGAATGGAGCTGAACATCGCGGGCGCGTCGCAGCGCAGGACTTCTTCGACGAATGCCCTCACCCCCGCGGCGTCCTTCTGCAGCCAGTGCCGCTGTTCGGGATACGCCAGCATCGCCAGGACGGCATGGTCGATGCTCGCAGCAGTGGTGGTGAAGCCGCCCAGCAGCATGCCCCACAGCATGCTGATCAACTCCGCATCCGACAGCGTGTCGGCATCGTGGTCATGTGCGCCGACCAGCATCGACACGATGTCGTGGCGGGGATTGGTGCGCTTGGACTGTATGAGGTCGCCGAAGTAGGCCTGCACTCTGGCGCTGGCCGCGTCCGCCGCGGCGAGCTGGGGATCGCTGGCGTGCGGGCTCAGGCCTTCCAGGATGCCGCCGATGCCGGCGGCGAGCCCGAAAATGTCGTCCTGGGGCATGCCAAACAGTTCGGCGAAGACCAGCATGGGCAAGGTCAGCGCGAATTCCCGATGAAGGTCCACCGCCTCCCCGCGCTCCAGCGCGGGCGCCATGCCGTCCAGCCGCGCTGCGACGATGCGCGCGATGCTCGGCCGCAGGTTGTCGATCTGGCGCATGGTGAAATCGCGCGAGATCAGCCGGCGCAGACGCGTATGCGTCGGTGGGTCCTTCATCGCAAGCGTGGACGCCAGCAGATTGAGCGACAGGCTTCTCGCCGCACGCGGGAAATAGCGCGCCAGTTCGCCGGGCGCCGGTCCTCGAAAAGCATCGCCCGTGGCCTTGAGAGCCCAGCAGATGTCGGCGTGGCGGCTCAACAGAAAGAGGCCCGACGCCGCGCGATGCACCGGATCGTGCTCGCGCAACCACCGCATGAATGGATACGGGTCGTGAATCCACGCCGGCGACGCCAGTTCGGCGAAGGCGTCCCGGCATGTTGTTTCTTGCACGTCCATCCTGGTTACCTATTGGCTGGCTGATCTGACCGGTACGTGGCAGGCACGCCGGCAAATCGCGGAGACGATCGCGATCCCCCAGCGGCGTCCGCACATCACCAGAGCACCGGGAACTCCTCGAACCCGCCGGTGATGATCTCCTTGCGCAACTTCAGTTCTTCGGGGGCTAAGGCCAAGCGCAGCTCGGGAAAGCGCTGGAAGATCGAACCGAACACCGCCTTGAGTTCTAGCCTGGCCAGCGCGCCGCCGATGCAGGAGTGCGGCCCGGAAGAGAACGCCAGGTGCGGCTCTCCGTCGCGCCCGATGTCGAAGATTTCCGGGTCGACGAAATGGCGCGTATCGAACGACGTCGCCGGCAGGCCGACCAGCACCTTGCTTTCCGGGGGAATATGAACGCCCGCGATGGTCACGTCGGTCCTCGGATAGCGCATGATGCCGTCCCAGCCCGCGCCCGGCGGGTACATACGCAGGATTTCCTCCACCGCCTTGTCCACCAGGGATGGATCGCCGACCAGGCGTTCGCGCTGTTGCGGATGGCGGAACATGGCCAGCAGGCCGAATTCGATCTGCGCGACGGTGCTCTCGTGGCCCGCCACCAGCATACCCGCCGCCAAGCCGATCGCCTCTTCCTCCGTCGCCTTGCCCTGGTCAACCGCCGCGAGCAGATCCGTTAGCAGGTTGTCGCCCGGATCCTGGCGCTTGTCCCGCATCTTGCCGCGAATGTAGGCGCGCAGTTCTTCCCAAGCCAGGCGCGACGCGCTGCGCGGGCCGCTTTCATGCTGGTGCGTCATCACCTCGTCGGACAGCCCGGCGAAAAAGGCGTGATCCTCGTAGAGCACGCCCATCAGCGCGCTGATGACCATGGCCGGAAGGGGAAACGAGAGGTGGCGCCGCAGGTCGGCGGGCTGGGGCTGGGCCCCCAACGTCTCGAACAACTGCGCGGCGATCGCCTCGACCTGCTGGGCGAGCAGCTTCACCCTGTGGTTGCAGAAGGCCGGCGCCACGATCTTGCGTAACCGGGCATGTTCGGCTCCCTCGTGCGAGACCAGCCAGCCCCGCGAACCGAGAATCACCGAATCCGGAGTGAATGCCGCCGGCGGCATTCCCGCGGGCCGGAACGCCGCGTCAGACAGCACCGCCTTGGCCTCGTCGTAGCCTGTCACCCACCAGCCTTCGTGCCCGGACGGGAAGCGCACGCGGTGGATCGGACCGTTGGCGCGTAGCATCAACATCTCGGGCGAGGGCTCGATGTGATCGACGCGCCACATCGGCAGCCTCGGCAAGGGTTGTTCGGACATGGTGGCACTTCACTCTCTAAGCGATGGAAGGGCGGAAGGTGACCGGCGAGCGCTGCGGGCAGCGAATGACGTAAGACGGCATGTAGACGACGGTCCTCCGCGGCGATGATCAGCGCGACATCCTCTAGTCGCACGAACAGCGCGGGGAAGGCGCATCGCTGTAGGCGCGCCAGCCCAGCGCCCAAGCAGAAATGCGGCCCTTGGCCAATCGACAGGTGCGCGTTATGCCGCCGTGCGGCTCGAACCCGTCGGCTGTCATAGATCGACTGACCGCAGGGATTGGTGAAGGAGGCTCGACCCACCCGCCACCGACCTGTCCGCCACTATAGCCTCCGGACCACGCCCACAGCGCCATGCGCAGTTCGCTCCTGGCTCAAGGTCTGCCGCTTTGGTTGCACCGCGACGAGCGCAACTGTTGTGGCTCCCAAAAGGAGAACTCTAGATCGCATCCAACACTTCCTGCATTTTCTTGGTCACAAGCGAGCGACAAGTCATTGCCACGCAAACCGTCGGAACGGACCAGACGCGAACAGCGAAGGCGCCGTTTCCGTCTCGAAGACCAATCGCGTTGCGATAGTGATGATGCCGTGAACGAGCAAATCGCGTGCCGGAGTGAATCGGAGGCTCAGCAGGCACTTCCTAGTGTCAGGCTTCTTGCATTGTCTCAATGCCGACAACCGGCGCAGCAAGTGCCCGACAAAAGGCCCGCTCTCGCGCCGCATGTGCGGCGCAGCCTTTACGGGATATTTCAAGCATCCGAATTGACTGCAGCGGGTGAGCGGCTTCCTGCGTTGTCGCCGATATCCTCAAGGCTCTTCTTGGTTACCTCAGCGTTACGCGACAAGTGGCGGACGACGATACTCTTATTGGCTATCTCGAACGCCTCGACCGCCTGTTTGAGAATGCGGCATTTGCCGAACCCGCCGATACCAATCAACAGAACTGCCGAAACGCTCGGATTAGGTGCACGATGCAGGTCTGCACCACGGGCTGCGGATTGGTTGCGACGTGCGTGTAGCGCTCCGTCGATAACAGTCGCGCATGCCCAAGAAGGACTTGGATGAGCCGGGTATCAGTACCGCGCTCGTAAAGGTGAGTAGCGAAGCTATGGCGCAGAACATGTGTCGTCACCTGCTTATCGAGACCGGCATGTTGCCGAGCTTTGCGGCAGGCCTCTTGCAACGTGCCGACACTCACCGGATCGTCCGGATTGCGCCCTGGAAACAGCCAATGGCGCGGTTTGGCCAGACACCAGTAGGATCGCAGGATGCTGAGCAGCCGCGGCGACAGCATCACGTAACGGTCCTTGCCGCCTTTGCCGGCGGTGATCAGGATCAGCATGCGCTTGCTGTCGATCGCGCTGGGCCTCAAGGCGGCTGACCTTGCCGGCTCGTAGCCCGGCAGCATAGGCCGTCACCAGCGCAACGCGGTCGCGCAGGGCCGGTACAACCTCCAGGAAACGGGCGACTTCCTCCGCACTCAGCACCAGCGGTTGCTTGACCGGCTCACAGGCCGAAATAATGTTCTCAATCGCCTCCGTGCGCCCGCGCATAGAAAAAGCGTAACGCGCACGTCACTTGGTTGATGTGGGTCCACGACCGCTTCAACCCGATCAGGTGCAGTTGGTACGCGCGCACCTGCTCAAGGCTGAGCTTGTCGGGCGATCGGCCGAAATGTCGGCTAAAGTTTGCAACCGCGTAGACATAGGATTGCTGCGTCGACGGTGACAAGTTGCGCAGCGTCATATCGTCGATCATGCGGCGGCGCAGCGGGCTCGAACTCATCGTGGCCATGAGGCACTCCTGTATTGAGAGGAACGGACTTGCGGTCCCATCCTTCAAACAGATGCCTCTTAGATAAATGGTCTCGCCACGGCCTCCCGCGGAGCGGGTTCGTTCAATGGTGGGCGACATCGAGCGGAATCAGCAGCCGAACAACTCACGCCGTCGCGCGAAGGCCGACCGGCGGATTCTCGTGGTGGTTTGTATGTGCTCGCGGCACGCACAGCATGGCCCGCGGAGGCTGGTATAAGTCTGTCAACCATTCAAGCTTCGGAAAGGAGGCGCCTGGCTGCAGGTTTTGCAGAACTTGGGCGCCGATCACCCCAGGCGCGGGAGCATCGCTGCATAGACGCAGCATGATTGGACAGGCGATTCAATCGAAATATGGATCCAAAATGCCGAGAGCCAAGCCGCCGGGTCAATTCGTGGAGCAATGTTGGCGCGACGTCTCCACGTGTTTAGCTCGCAGCTGGGCCTTTAGTCCCAGCTGCGGCTGTTTGGGAAAGATGATACCGGAGAGGTTGATGATGGCTGTGCGGCCGTCGGAAGCTGGCCGCGCAATCGCCGTCGGGCTCCTTCGCCGTCTGCGAAAATAGCCTTAGCTCCAGTCTCCGCTCCTGACTTGTGAGACACCATGATGCTCTGCGAACGCGCGATTGTGGACCTTCAATCGGCGAGAAGTTGCATTTCAACCAGCTGCGCGCGCTCTATTCAGTTGAAGCTGACCCCAGCCCTTAGCCGGTCCTGCAGTGCCCGCCGATTGATGCGGAGGTTGCTGAGGTTCAGCGGGTCTGGATGCCGTCCTTCCGCCAGCTCCCGGGTGCCGTCCACGACAAAGACGCCGCAATCATAGGTGTTGCTCTGCTCGCGCATGGAGCCCTGTTGCAGGTTGGCCTGCAGCCGTTCTGCGAGCTGCTCTGCGGGCAGGTTATTGGGTCCTGGCGCAGAGTCCTAGTGATAGGCAGCCGGTCTTGCCCGATCGCGGCGATCAACCAGCAGCAGCGACCAGTGACTGCCGCGCCACCCTCTATCCGCAGCGCTGGCATCGCTTAACCGGCAGGAACAGGAAGTCGGCTCTATCACCGCGACTCCACCCGAATGCGCGTTCCGCGTCCTCGTTGGAGCCTGACCGCAACATTTGGGCTATCAAAGGATCCACGAACCGCATCCGGGCGGCGAGATCGGGATTGCTCTCCTGCAACTCCCGCCTCAGGACCCCATAGTCCCGCTCAATATGCTCGTCACCCAGCCACTGCGTGGGGCCCAGGACGCGTCCGCTGCGGTCAACAGAGACTCCGGTCAAAGGGCCGATCTGAGCAGGCGGGACCGGGGACGGGCGAGGATGATGGATGAATTGTGCACCGCGTCCTCGCGGCCCTAATGCGATCGAGTAGGTCTCACCGTTGATCAAAACCTGCCTTGGGCCGCTGAACTGGGTCGGCAGCAACCCGTGGTTATTCAGGATACGGATCTGGACATCCGCCACCGGCTGGGAGCCATGCTGCCAATCCTCGGGAACGAGATATCCGATATCCTCAAGCTCCTGAAGCACGCCTGATGGCCCGACGAAGAACGCGGCACTACCGGCCGGGCTGAGCACCGGCACTGAGTGAGCATCGTCACGCATCTGGTGCGGTGTGGCCGGCAGATCAATGAAAGAGTCGAGACCGCGGTAGATCTCTGACGACCGAGCTGGCGCGTCTGATTCTCCGGTGAACAGGTCTTTATTGATTTCCGGCCAAGGGGGCAGCCTGGGTGTCCGCTGCAACAAGTCGGCGGCTCCGCGTCAGGTTCTCGACAGCTATCGCTCATAGAGTCTCCAGCAGAAAACTATCGTGAACGCCCCAGAACGCCGCGTCCAAGCACTCCGACCGCGCGCTCCAGTATTCTTGCGGTTCCGTGGCAAATCACAAGCGACCTCAGGCTTCAAATTGGCCTATTATTCCGAAACTGAGAACGAATGAAGTTCGAATCCACCAACTGGGTGCGTCAACAATCGGGCACCGCGGGCCCGCAAGAGAGCTCATCGGCTCCGTCCACAGATGCGGCCGCCTTTGAGCAGCAGCTGGGCGAGATCGCTGTGCCGTCTGCTCCCGTGCTCATGCAGGTCCGCGCCCATCAAGCGGATGCATCGCGATCTGAGGCGCATGCCGGAGAGGATGAGGCGGTGCTGGGCGCCTCAGCGCTGCAGACCGCTCAATCAAATTGGGTCTTGGTAGGTCGCAGCAAGGATCCGCTTTATGCTAAGGATGCGCCCCTTATTTCCGGCCTTAAGCAGGCGCTCCTCTTGGGTGGAGCCGTTGAGAGCACCGCCACGAGCTACGTCGGTTATCTGCTCAGCTTGAGCCGTTGGCTCTTTGCAAACGACAAGCCGGCCATTGCTGATCGGCTTCATGACGAGACGATGGACAAGGATGTCGAGGAGTTCATAATAAAAGGTGGGACGGCGAACGTCCCTTGGGCACTAGCTCATCTGCGGACCTCTCAATTGACGGGAGGAGCCGTACCGATCGCAGGCCGCCCTGACCTGACTCCTTATCCCAAGGACGGGACTCTCATCAAGGAATACAAAAAGCAAGCAGTGGCGGCCCGAACTTCAAGTACCGCCAAAACCTATGCATCTATTCTCACGGATTTCAGCCACTACCTTCGTGCAAACAACAAGCGTGGCATTGCTGCTCGGTTTCAGGACGAGACATGGAACGACGACGAACCGCTGAATGAAGAGATCAAGCGCTACAAGGACGCCGGGGGTAGCAAAAGTATCGGCGCGGCACTTGATCATCTCCGTAACGGAGCGAGAAAACTCAACGGTCCCCCTTTTCATCCCGAAGACGCACGCTTGATTTCCGGACTTCAAGAAGCACTCGTTGAGGCTGGGTACGAGGAGATCACCGCTAAGACGAATTATGTTGGTCCTCTTCGCAGATTTAGCCGGTGGCTCTTCGCAAAAAAAAAGCCGGGAGTGGCTGCTCGGCTTAACGACGAATCGCTGAGCAACGACGCTGCGATCTTCGATAAAAATCGCAGGCACCTCGTTCTTACCGCACTAGATCGTCTCCGCGCCTCTCAGTCGCCGGGCGGAGTCGCGTCAATCACTGGCCGGGCCGGGGGCATTGAGGCCGCGGCTAAGCAGGGCGGGTCGCAGCCCGCCTTCAGTTGGCCAGCGGCACTCGCTGAGGGGGATGATCAAGATTTATTCTTGGGGACGGTCGACGAAGCCGGTGCATCGTCGTGTCTTCAGCCACCGCGGCATGGCCTAGCATTGGATCCTACAGAGTCCCCTAATCCCGTGAACCGGCGCCACCAGGACGACGAGCTGACGGATGAACGTTACAGCAACATTCTCGTGCCAGGCGAGCAGATTCCCATCATGCGGGCGAGCGGCCACCCATCTACGCCGCCTCCGCACGGTCAAGGCGGTAGAACGATGCTGAATGCCTCGGCGCTACCGCCCGGCCATGCAAATTTTGTTTTCGCAGGTAGCAGCCTGGATCCTGTTTATTGCGAAGATGCGTCTCTTATTGAGGGGCTCAGGCCGGCACTCATCAAGGCTGGGGCCTCCGAGAGCACGGTCGGTCGCAATCTACGTGGTCTTCTCAGCTTGGGGCATTGGCTCGTAAAGAACGACAAGCCGGGCATTGCTTCCCGGCTTTACGACAAGTCGCTGGACAAGGATGCCCAGGAGTTCGCCGAGAAGGAGAAGCAGGCCATCGCTATCCCACTGGATCTTCTTAGAGCCTCCCAATCGCCGGGCGGCATCACGCCGTTTGCAAGCCGGGTTGAGCGGAATCCCTATCCCCAGGATGCGGATCTCATCAAAAGGTACAAGGAAGAAGCAGCCCCAAGCACCGCCAACACCGCCAGGACCTATGCAACTCTTCTTATCGATTTGAGTGATTACCTCCGTGAAAAGCATAAGCCCGGCATTGCTGCTCGACTTGGCCACGACTCGCTGGATGAAGATGTCAGCCAGTATAAGGAGGAGGACCCCCATGGCCGCAGAAAAGCCGGGGCCGCACTGGCTCATCTCCTGAGGTCGCCGGCGGGTGCTAGAGCGATCGAACTACGGCGTCATATTCGCCCGCTTCCTGATCTCGAAGACGCGGTTCGCGCCGAGACGAGGCGGACGACTGCGCAGCACAGCGGGTCGAACGGAGCTGGCAGCTGGCCGGAGACTCTGCCTGCGAACCAGCAGGATCTGCTTTTAGAGACGATGGACGGACGCAGCTCCTCGCCGCCTCCGCAGGTCGTCGCTGTTGAGCAGCAGCTGATGCAGACCCTATCCCATCAAGTGGTGGCGTCACCATCGCAGATGCAAGCCCCGATGCCGTCGCCGGACGAACCGATCGGCGAGCAGCTTCCGGTCGAAGACGCGGAGCTCTTGGCGAAGTTTCGTGGAGACGCGGAGCTGCGCAAGCTCACCAAAGGGGCCATCAACAACGGTGTTTACGGGCTTGGGGCATTTATTCGCTGGGTCAACGCGAGTCATAGGGGCCCGGTAGCTTCTCGGCTGCGCGACGGTTCATCGCTGGACGCGGAGATTGCGAAGTACAGGAGCTCGGGCGGTGACCCCAACAACCGCATTAGATCGGCTCTGAATCATCTCCGGCGGCTGCTGCGTGGGGGTGAAGAAGTGGAAGCACCTGAACCCCGCGTCCTCGGTGCCCCCCGTCGCCTAGTTCCTCATCCAGAAGATGCGCCCCTCATCGAGGGCGCGCTGAACCAAGCTCTGAAAGATCTTAAAACTCCGACTGCGAAGCTGAGGCAGTCTGCGCAACAGCGGGCGAGGCGTCTTCGTGCGCTTAGTGCGTGGCTTAGAGAGAAGCGCAAAGGGAGCATCATCGGGCGGCTAAACGGCTCGAGCAGGGAGCAGGTATCCCTCGACAATGACGTGGTAGCATTCCAACGGACTGGAGGCAGAGTACACGGTCCCGATTTGTCGCATCTTCGCAGCTACTTGAAACTCATTGAGCCGAACCGAGAACTGGGGCTGCCAGGCCCTGAGCAGCCGAACTCGCCGGCCGCGCAGGGCGATTGGCACTCGGGCTCGGCGCAGGATCTTCCCTCAACGCCGGCCAGCCCGAGCGCCGGAGCTTGGGTTTGGTTGGGTGAACAGGTGCAAGAACGAGCATCACCATCCTGGCCCGCGTCACATGCTAAGGGCAGGCTTGAGCCATCTTATGGTCTGATTGCGCCGACGCCGTCCGAGTTGCGCAATGATGCTCACTTTGCGCCGGCGCATCCTACCAGGCTTCGCTCGGACACCTACGGCGGCCTAGAGTCTCTTGTTGATCTGAATGCGCCGACGCCGTCCGAATTGCGCGACGATGCTGACTTTGCGCCAGTGCATCCTGCCCAGGCTCATTCAGACACCTACAGCGGCCTAGAGTCTTTTGTTGATCTGAATGCGCGGACGCCGTCCGAATTGCGCGACGATGCTCACTTTGCGCCAGCCGATCCGACCAGGGCTCGCTCAGGCGCCTACGCTGGCCTTGAGCCATTTGTTGATCTCAATGCGCTGACGCCGTCCGAATTGCGCGACGATGCTGATTTTGCGCCAGTGCATCCTGCCCGAGCTCGTTCAGACACCTACAGCGGCCGAGAGCCTTTTGTTGATCTGAATGCACGGACGCCATCCGAGTTGCGCGACGATGCTCATGTTGCGCCCGCGCATCTTGCCAGGGCTCGCTCAGACACCTACGGGGGTCGTGAGCCATTGATTGATCTGAATGCGCCGACGCCGCAGGAGCCGCGTGATGATGCTAGTTATGCGCCTGTCCCGCGCACATCCGCCGATGCTCAGATCGGGGCTTTGGATCCGACAGCCTCATCCCACGGCCGCAGCGGACTAGCGCTCGGCGCCAAGGAATGGCTGGGCGACGAGCACATCCACAGGGATTACGAGCTCCTGGCGCAGGAGTTGCAGCGGGACCGTCCGGAATTCGCCGCCCTGGCGCAGTTCGTGGATCCCCTGATAGCCCACTATCAATTGCGCTTCGGCGCCGAGCCCGACATGCTCCGTGCATTCCGGCGCATCGTCTACGATCCGAATGGTAATGATACCGCCGACTTCCTATTCCTGCCGGTGAACGATGCAATGGATCCTAATCGCCTCGGCACGCATTGGTCGCTGCTGCTCCTTGATCGCCGCACGCGAGGAGAGCCGATTGCCTATCACTACGACTCTGTCCGGGGACACAACCACGAGCCGGCAGCGCAGCTCGCACGACGGCTGCGCGCCCGCCTGGAGTCACCTAGCATGGCCCAGCAGCGGAACAGCTATGATTGCGGCGTCTTCGTGGTGGACGGCACGCGGGCGCTGGTTCGACGATTGGCCCAAGGAGAGCGGCCAGGGCACGAGTTGCTGCACCTTGACAACCTCGTCGCCAATCGGCGGTCCCTCCAGGACCGGCTTCGAGCTCATCCCGGCTTAGGCTAAGGGAGCGCGAAGCGGCCGCGAGACCGAGGACTTTCTCCGCAATGCCCACCTCGACATTCCAGCGACCGTCGAGGCGCTGCGCCAATACTGGATGCCGATCCGCTCCCGGCTACAACTGGCAAACGGATAGGTGGATTTCCGGCACCGAAGTCGATGCGAGCCATGCTGTCTCCGATGGCACCAACAGCTGTCTTGCCTTCTCGGGCGCTGTTGTTATCGCCACTTGCGAGGCAGGTCCAAACGCCTTTGTCACAGGGACTGCTCGAGTGGGTTACGCCGCTTCGGCCTAACAGGCCAAACGCTGGGCTACATCAGGGCGGGCAGCCTGGCAACATAACCGAGGCAACATAACAACGAATTCGAGGGGCGCTTTGCGGCTTCCTGCAGCATACAACGCAGTTCGATTATAGTCGCTTCGGCTGGACCGTCGTCGGAGTCGCTTTGAGCAAGCGCTTACACCTGCTTGGTGTGTCAAATTCGAGTACGACTACATGGGCTTCGATGGGGACGCGTCTGGCGACCCCGCCGACGGTGCAGTTCCCCGCCCCGCCGACATTGCCGCCAGGACAACCAGCTTGTCCAGCAACTGTCACATCGGAAAGATCAGATTGAATCACCATTTCGGCGGCGACGCGAGCGGGGCGGAATGGTTCGACGCATCGGTCTATCCGGGACGAGCGGCCGCCAAAACAATAAAGCCTGTTTTCGATACGGGCGACTGGTCGTTCGAAGGGGCTCGCGGGTCTGGCTCAGCAGAGGCACATTCCAGTGGGACTACACGAATCAGCCGCCGATATCCGGAGATAGCGGCATCCCCAATTCCACGCTCACCTATCATGGCTTGGACGGCATTTCCGGCGAGCTGTTCGCACGGCTTGATAGTCCTGGGGGATATTCCTGAAGGGCAACGTTGGCTCGGACGCTTCAACAAGGGAAGAATGAACGAGGATTCGAGCATCGGCAGTACGGCCTATGCAACACTCTGTGAGATCAGGCCAACGGAAGGTTCACGTACTACACCGCCGATGTCGGTTACGACTTTATGTGCGGTAGCACCTACAAGCTGGGCGCATTTATCAGTGGCACTTACTTCGGCCAAAAGTCGGATTCGATCGCATGCGTGCAGACAGCCTCGCCATACGGGGCATGCGCGGTTCCGGCCCAGCAAATCATCGGTACTCAAGGTGCCAATTGGGATGCGCTGCGCGTCGGGCTTAACGCCGAGACTATGCTGTTTGAGCGCCGTGAGCGCAGATGTTGCTTACCTGCCATGGACCGACTTCACCGGTCGTGATAACCATCTCCTCCGTCCTGAAACAACTTTCTACGATCAGTGCAGGCAAGGTGGGGGGCGTACAGATCGAAGGAACGCTGTCGTACCTCCTCGGCAGAAATTTCAGTATCGGCGTCGGCACTCGGTACTGGGCAATGTGGACCAAGAATGACAGCGATGTCACATTCAACTGCAGCGGCTGCAGCGACCGAGGCACGTTCATCCAGATCCCTGCACTCGCAAAGTACAGCATGGAGCGATGGGGTACCTTCTTAGAGGTGTCCTACAAGTTTGAGTGAATTGGTCTGCAAGCGCATAAGTCTTATAGCTAACCTAATCGATGCACGATGAAAGCCTGCAACGCGTAGGCTGCGCGGCGCCGCTGCCTCCGGGCGAACCGCCCACGGAGGGCAGTTGCCGAGTTGCGAGCAGCCTTCATGCCTTCTCTTTGCGGAAAGATGAGTCCGGATGAATCGTCGGCAGTCAATTCAAAAGCAGAGATGGTTCTCGTACCTTTGTAGCTCCGCAATCATCTTTTTTTTCGTGTTCGCCCGCATTGGCAGCCGATGTACGGCGGGCCAGTATGCCAATAACGGACTGCGCGACAGTAAAGAACAAAAAGCAACGCTTGCTGTGCGTCGATAAAGCGGGCCGCAGCCCTAAAGACAACTCGCTTTCTCAGGAGATTGGGGACAGCTCATCTTAAAGAGATCGTTGCCAACCCCCGGCCAGACCGCTCTCAAAATCCATGATCCAGATCACCTTGATGTCGCCCCTGGAACGTTCATTGATAGCTTGTCGAGATCCGAAACGTGAGATGCCTCTACTCGACGCATGGCTACCGTTGCTGCAGTGCACATCGGCGCGGAATGGCTCCTGTTGTTTTCGCTCAGGCTGTCGAACCAGCGGCAGAACAGGAAAGCCTGAAAACCGGCTGCGCCCTGCTCGATAGTATCCTGTCTGCCGCCTGCAAAAGGAATATGGGGAGATCTCTCGCGCGATTTTGCAAAGAGCCTTGTCCCGAAGGTGCCGAAAATTGAAATATTAGCGGCGTCGCCACCGAAGCGATAGCTGAAAGTAGGAGAGGTTCCGCTTGGGGGAGCGGGTCAGTGCCAGCGCGGAATGAGCCGGAGACGATGATCCTGGGGCGCTATCCCCCCGCGCCGGGTTTGCAAGAAGCTCGACGCGCCGAGACTTACTAATCAACGGCGGTGTCTTAATCTAGGACGCCGGGCTCAAGCGTACCGGCACTAGATGGCCGCGACGGCGTCCCGTCGATCATGAGCTTCAGATAAAATCCTATAGTTCGGCAGTTGCAGGAGATCGGCTTCCTCGAACGTTCCCAGAAACTCGCGAGCAAGGTGTTGCGCATCTTCAGCACCAACTCTGAAGGAGATAATCGATCCGGCATTTCCGAGCACCGCATCGCGCACATCCGGTTCTAACCGATGACGATAGTGATGTGCGACAGTGCAGCCGACGCGATATTTGCGCAACCCCGAGAACATATTTGCCATCCCGAGAGTGGTGAAGTTTTGAAACTCATCAATGTAGACGTAGAAGTCTGGTCGCTCACGCGCCGGCAATTCAGCCCGACTGAAAGCGGCAAGTCCGAGCGTCGTCACAAGCAAGCCGCCAAGAAGGGACGAGCTGTCCTCGCCGATCCGCCCCTTTGACAGGTTTACGAGCAACACCCTGCCCTCATCCATGATCTGCCTGACGTGGAGATCGTGCGCGGGAGCGGCCAGGAGGCGATTAAACACCGGCGCCTACCTTGTTTTGGATCGGCGCAGTGCCGTCGGCTCGGTAGCCGAACGAAAAGCGCTCAAATTCGTTCAGGCAGAAATTGCGGACAGTCTCATTCTTCAACTGTCGCGCCGCGGCCATCCCGTCCGCGCCTATCTCGATCGCGACCTCGCCGGTCAGTGCAGTCTTTGATATCGCAGCCAGTGTGGGGATCTCAAGCGTATGGTTGTCGCCGAGCTTGCTCGCCCAGTCTACGCGCAGCTTCTTCAGTCCGTTCAGCAACTGATCGCAGCAGGCCAGCTCGATCGCATGGCGTTGTCCATAGGCAAAGCCGACGGTCTCAACCCGGGCAAAGCGCGACAGCGCCCAAGCGAGGCAGGTGGCGGAATCCTGACCGCTCAGAAAATAGAACCAGCGCGGCTTCGGATGTGAAATCGGTCATTGAGAGGATTCGCTTAGAATGTGAAGAGTTGAAATCAGGCCCGCTTGGCAATGGCGAACAACGGCAAAGAAGCCTGCGATGAATGCCGCTTTCCCTTCATTGAGTTCAGACTTAGAGGACGCAATTCATGATCGTCTCTAAGGTGAAGCCGCAGAACGCTTTGACGCGCAGGGTTGCTTACCCCACGCCGAGCAACTTGTGCGTCTGAATGCTGACACGCCAGTCGCACGCAGTCGCCTCCTGAATGCAAAGCTTCGTCGCCTTGCGGCTTTGGCTCAAGGGCTGCAGCCATATTATCGGCATGAACTCACGAGGGATGTTGAGGGCCAGGAGCTTCTCGATATCGGCAGGCTTGCCCACGCAATGTTTGATCTCGTTGCCACGCCGCAGCGGTTCATCCAAAACAACGGGGCGTGCCAACTTTCGGGCTGATGGTCACCCACGTGCAGGGGTGCACCTGAATGGCATGGGTCCCGATGTCTTCACCTGCACCGAGAAGCCAGACTTGATAAGTAGCGTCGTCAATGGCTGAAAGTCGTACGCTGCGGGCTCGCCACCCGTGATCACGACATGCCGAGCCCTAAACCCCTGCACGGCGAGCAATATTTCCTCCGGCGACATCCTAGCCCCGGGTGGCGTCCTCGATCCCGTGATCTCGGCTATCGGCACTTGACATGCTGGATCTGCCTTCCATCTGCGCTTGCTGTCGCACCAGAGGCAACCAACTGGGCAGGCCTGTAGCCGCAGGAACACTGACGGCGTGCCGCTCTTGCAGGCTTCGCTCTGGATACTTTCAAAGATCTCGTTGACCGGCAGCACGGCTCGTTCCCCGATAGATCGCGCTGTTCGCACCGTGCTCTTTGACTTCGACAGATGCAAGCCGGCAACGCGGAGCAAGTCGCTCTGTCAGCAGCCACTTGCTCGCGATGCCGTAGACGTGCTCGGCAAACTTTTCGCAGCCGACAGCAGGTAGCACAACGATATCCGCCACGCCGCGCCGCTTCCTGGAACCATTCAAGCTCCGGATTGTCCGCAGCTACGACGGTCTTATGGTCAAATGTGTGTTCGAGGATCGCTTTCAGCTCTTTGAGGCCGCCAAAATCAACGACCCAATTCTTGTCGTCTAGGGTGTCGGCCTCGAACTCGAAGCGAAATGACAACGAGTAACCGTGCAGCAGACGACAGTGTGACAGCGCGCGCCACTGGCGAAATGTAGCGGATAGTCCGGTTTCATGACCGTATGTCTTCGTCGATAGGTAGGTCACGGTTGATCCTTGATCAGTGCCATAAATTCGCTGCGCGATATTTTGTCGTCGCGGAAAGCACGCGCATGATGCTGGTTATCATGATGGTGTCAGTCTAGCGAACACCACGCTAGATCATGCATTGGTGCTGCGCCCTAACGATGACGGCCAATCCCTTCGGCAGGATACGGCGTTCCAGTTCGTCCGCCAGCATAACAGCGGCCTCCTCCTGGATGTGCGGGCGCGACATGATCCAGTTGGCAAGGCGCACAAATTTGCGCGCTTCGCGGTCGCTTTGGTGTTGTGGTCGCGGCTGGTGTCGATAACCATGGCCTCAAGCACAGCGTGCACGTGCTGCTCGACCTCGGCTTGGATCACATCAATGTCACCAGGCAGCAGATATTCTGCGATATTGTCGTTTGCCGCAAACGACGCGCCGGCGTCGCGCAGGCGTTCACGAATTGCTTGCGTAGAGCTCATCAGAACTCCTGTGCAGCTTCGCTAGTTTGCGTGAACGACATGATCTGCGGCCGACACGCGCTGAACAAAGCGCTTCAATTGGGGAGGTGCCTTACCCGGGGCAGTTTTTAGTATCAATTTGCATACGATCGAGAACTTTCATCTCTCCTGCGTCGTTGACCGAGAGACCACTATTGCCGAAACGGTCCTTTATCGTCTCCCTGCAATCAGCATGCCGCAAAAGTATCTGTGCGAGACTTGCTTGAGGAAGAGAAAATCAATGCATCGTGCCGCGACGGCCGATCATGTGCGACTTCGTGTCGGGATTCAGACATACACACCGACAAGCGGACACGATTGAAGCGCCAGCAAAAGCAACCAAATCTTACCCGCCCCGAAGTCATCAGACAGTTAATCGGCCCCGTGATTGGCGCGAAGAACCGATGAACGGGACATCCGAACGCGTCAAGGTCGAAGATGTCGCCCAAATAACAGGCGAGAACAAGAGAGCTATACAGGCAGCGGCAGCTCGGGGCGAAATTCCTGGCCCGGCAAAGCTATTCAAGGCTTGGACATTTGACCAGGTCAAATTGCGCACGTGAATCGCCACCAAGAGCGCGAAGCGTTGACGCGGCTCGCGAAACTCATGGCAGCATGAAGCCGCGGCAAGCAACGCGCTCATCGCCTGACCAAGCCAAGCGACGTGGTCTCCCGGGTTCGGGCACCAGTGAAGCTAGATACGAACGGGCAATGGCGAGGCTCCGCAGCCGAAGAAGATGTACCGACTAGCAGCGCCTGGACCTGGTCCGCGAGCCCTCCTTCCGCGAGCGACAGGAAGAGATTGCAACACTCCAGCAGCTCGTGGCCTGACCGCTTCTTTGTGGACGCGGTACATCCCGCCGAGGATGTCGGTGTCAAGGCGGCCCGACCGGCAAGCCGAGTTCATCGTCGAAAATCTCAACACGATCGAGCAACTCTTGATCGGCGCGGCGTACTGGCCTGACGGCAACTCCCCGACGCGTGCTGCGAACCTGCGCGCGGGCCTTGTTTTGTAGCAAGAGCGCACCAAGCGAGGCGGTTCCGGTGCAAATCGACTTTGCCGCGGAGCTAAGGAGTGGAGTTATCGTCTCGACCCGATCGCTCTCGACGACCGAGAGGATCCTGTCATTGGCTGTCGAATCCTAACCCAGCGATCCTTCTGGCGGGAGGGATCCATGGCTACCATTCCAGAGAGCTGGTCTCCAAACATCGTGACTGGTAAAGGATTCAGCATCGAGGAAGGAGATGGCCAATATCCATAGACTGCCGTCACAGAGCGATTGAGCTCGGTTCCCGAGGGTCAAAATGCGGTGGGGTGCATACACCTCTGAACGGTTTCCTTCTAGGTGACGACATCCATCGGCCTTTTGACCTGGAATGCGTGATCGTCTCATTGGATTGTCGGCACAAGGTCAGCAGCCGCTTGAAGGACCGTTTCGACAATGAAGTTCGCGATGATCATGATCCTATCTTGGAGAGGCGCGCTTTAGCTTCGTGATGAAACCCTGCGACGTGAAAGCCATCGGTTGGATCGAAATTCAGTTGTGGACGCTGATTGACAGCCGAAATCGCGGGTCATCAGGCGTTTTCATACAACCAAGACCCACAGCAGAGATCAGCTGATTGGAAAGTGCTCCAATCGGCTCTGGTTCGAGGTGTTCGGGAATCTCAGCTAGCCTTGTCTGTCTAGCGGATCACAAATGTCACGCTGACGCTCGTGGCGCAGAGTGATTCAATTCCGATGCGGAGCAGAAAGAAAGATGCCGGTCATATCCACACGCCGCGCTGAAGTCACAGATGCCGGAACCGTCGCCGGCTTCGTTTATGCTCTCCAAGTCGAGCTCTTGCGCCGGATGGCCCCGGGGATCGAAATCGTCACGCAAAGCGCGGCGGCAGTTCTTGCGGATGTCAGCGTCGTCGCGGTGATCGCTTGCGGAGACAACGAGCCGGTTGGCGTCATGGTTCTAAACGAATGCACTGCGATCTACGCGGGCGGCAAGTTTGGAGAAATCTCGGAGCTCTATGTTCGCCCCGACATGAGATCGCAGGGCATTGCGCCTCATCTGATCGCGGTCGCTCTGTCCGAAGGACGCGCGCGAGGATGGAAGCGGCTGGAGGTCGGAGCACCGTGGCAGCCGAAATGGAAGCGCACCCTCGACTTCTATCTGCGCAACGGCTTCGAGGAAGTCGGCCCCCGGCTTTGCCGCATGATATGAGCCGGTGGGGTCAACTTAGAGTCGTCCCTGGATGACCAAGAAGCTGAGCGGATCAATCTAGCTTGGAACCCAATGTTCTTCGTTAGGGCCGGTTGATTGACCGGAACGCGTAATTGTCTGTGCGTTCTGGACTTATGTTTTTTATTTTTGTAGTGGGCTAATGGCACTGCTGTATTTGCCCCCTGAGAACGACGACTCGGTCTTGCTGTGTTCCGTCGGGTGCCCTAACTAGCATTACAGTTGCAATTTTTGCCTGAGATGGGCTTTGCGCGCGTTGGCCTGATGAGCCCTACGCCAGGACGACCATGCGAGGACGTAGGCGTGCGAGATGAGTCGCTGGGGAAGCTTCATGGCGATGGGGCGGATTTCCCGGATCGACAAGCGGATCAAGAGCGATGCTTCGGTCGAGGCCGCGGTCGCATTTTTTGAGCGATGGTCCAGTGTTGGCTCGATGACGGATGACGGCCATCATGGCGAAGGCCAGCATGACGAGTGAGACATGGCGATGCCAGCCATGCCAGGAGCGGCTTTCGTTGTGGTCAAGGCCGAGCTCGTTCTTGGCGGTTTCGAAGCTGTCCTCTATAGCCCAGCGATGGCCTTCCACCGACGCCAGCTTCTGCATGGACCTGCCCTTGGGGCACCATGTGGAGAAGGCCAAGCTGGCGTCAGTAACGTTGCGACGGATCAGAAGACCCCCCGTCCATTCTCCGGCAAGGTCGTCGTTGTATTCACCAGCGTCGAGATCGGCCAAGTGCCAGCGCGGACCTTTGGTCCCTTCGCCGGAGGCGGAGCGGTGCCAGGCCACTTCTTGGGAAGGCTCTGCGCGATCGCGGAGGCGGTGCCGGCGACCGGCTGCTGCTTGCCCCATGAACGGAACACGTGATTGGAAGCAACGCCCAGAACATAGCCTTTTCCCGCCTTGCGCAGCAGGGTTTCGATCTCACCTGTGCCATACACGCTGTCCGCCGTTACGAACGAGAACGGCACCTTTGCGGCGATCGCGGAGCGACCATTCGACGCGCGATCTTGGGCTTCGTAGCAAAGCCCATCGCTCGGGACATGCGCGGCTTTCAGGCGAGCGGGGTCGTCCGTCCATTCCTTTGGCAGATAGAGCGCCCGGACTCGTTGTTGCCGGTCGTCTTGAAGGTGCCGATGGTCGCCATGGTAGTTCTCCTTGATCTCTGTTTTCCGAGCCCGCACCTTGCGGCCTCGATGGTGATCGACAGGCCGGAGGTGATCGACGGCGCACCCCGCAGGGGCTCGACAGCAGAGGAGGAACTTTCTTGTTTGGCGAGGAATGACGGCGCAGCCGGCAGGGGATGAGCGTTGTGACGCCGCTGTTGCGCCATAGGCGATCGAGGCTGCTTAGCCGGCCTTCGGCCAGATCCACCCATCGAAGAGGCCGCTTCGTGCGCTCGATCCGAAACAGAGCTGACATCAACGAGAACGTGGCGATCCTCGCGTCCTGCAAAGACCGGCGAGCGAGTTTGACCGAGATTGGCTCTCGGCCGCGTGGCGACAGACGGATCAAAACCTCCGCGAGCGCACTTGAGCAATACGCCCGCCAAGTCGAGTCGGCCGTACTTGTGATCCGCCGCTATTCGGTCGATCGCTCACGACATTCGCCACGTATCTGTCTCACTGCGGTCGAGCCGCGGCGCTTGCACTGCCCTGAATGTCACCTCAAAAGACTATGACAGCGTGCGCTCCGGCTGCGTGATCACGTCATCCTCACGCGACGTGACGTTATCAGCCCATCGGCCAAGCCTTGCCCGGCTGGTCCGGGCGCGGTCAGTCGCCGGTCTCTGCATGGACAAATCCGTCCACAGCATGGCGTCTCAGCCGCCTGGCGAGCGATCACCGTGCGAAGCAGGCAATTTCCTGTGGCCTGCGCCACGTACGCATCCTATCAGAATACAAGCGCGCGCTTCATGTCTGAAACCCGCCTCCAACTGTCTTCGAAAGCCACATTGCGCCAAAGGACACAAGCGTGCCCCTTCTGCAGTGCTGGCCCAAATCCTGCACCGCCTCTCCGCGTCAGGGCGGCGGCAGCAAGATGGGAGTCGTGTTTGGGCCTCGATCTGTCAATCGACAGTGTGGTTGCCGCACCGGAGGTTGCCTGTCTGCACCCCGCCGGGGGAACGGAAGACGCTCCTGCTTGCCACGGCCTCGCGCGGCTGACGGTTGCTTGCTCACCCTGAAGAGAGATGTCAATACATGGTCGATGAATTGGATCTGCGAACCTTCACGCCACATCCGCAACGCGACGCCGTGCTCGGCGAAGTGCACGCACGCCCTTTCACGCGCCTTGATTCGCCATTCAGCGTGATCCACTTGGCTTTTCTTGCGCAGGGTGAGGCGGCCACAAGCGATCGCTGCCGCTTTATCGATTTTTGCCTCGAGCGCAATCTTCCGCCACCTGAGCAATCGGCGAAACTTCATCAGATTGTCATCGGGACCGCTACGCTACGTTGGGAGCAGCATTCGGAATTCACAACATTTACCTGGATCTGGAGTAACAAAATGTTTCCGCCGCAGACCGATTTGACAAAGTTGATGGTACCGTCCGATCGCTGATCCGCGCGTTGCGTCAGACCGGACAGTTGCTGGTCGCGATCAGGCTAGAAGTGGAGCAGGACGCCTCGCCGACCAGGCGCGCCGAACAGGTTTTTGACAAGAACAGCCTGGCCATGGTTGCCACAAAGAACGGCGCAGGCGTTGCCGCCTCAGACTTCCGCGTAGACGAAAAAGGCTTTACGAAAATCCTCGTCTGCGACCTCGGATTGACGTCGCAGGATCTCGGAGCGCTGGTGCAACGGCTCCTGGAGATCGAGACCTACCGTCCACTGGCGCTGCTTGGCCTGTCGGCCGCCCTTGAGCTTGCACCTTCCGTTGATCGCATCGACCGCCGTCTTGTTGAGGCGCTCGAAAAAATGCAAAGCGGTGAGGGGCTGCAGTTCAACAACCATCTGCTTGCCGAGTTGACGGCGCTGGCCGCCTGCTTCGAAAAAGGCGCGACCGGCAGCCTGTTTCGCTTCGGCGCCAGCAGAGCCTACAACGAGCTGGTCCAATCGCGACTGTCCATCATTGAAGGCAACGATGTCTCGGGTTATCCAACCTGGTCGTCGTTTCTGGCGCGCCGCATGGCGCCCGCAATGCGAACCTGCGCGACCGTAGAGGATCGTCAGGCGGCTCTGTCGGTCAAGCTCGCGCGTGCCGCCGATCTGTTGCGAACCCGTGTCGACGTCGAAATCGAACGACAACATCGTGACCTGTTGCAGGCTATCAACGAGCGCGCCAGACAGCAACTTCGGCTGCAGTGCACGGTCGAAGGATTGTCGGTCGGAGCGATAGGATATTATGTGGTCAGCTTGTTTAGCTATCTTGCCAAGGGCGCGCATGACGTCGGACTGCGAGTAGAGCCCTCGTTCCTGACCGCAGCCTTCGTGCCGATCGCAGTCGGCGTGATCTGGCTGGTGAGTTACAATGTCCGAAAGCGACACCTCAAGCACGACAACGCGCCCTCGGTTGCTTGCGACTGACGCTCCTTAACGGAATCAGTGCGTCCATCCTGCGAAGCTCGCATGATCGTGGTGCGACGCTGCCGCAAGATCGCGGCCGGCTCCTGCGCAAGGTAATGCCCCGCCCGGACTAACCGGGCGAGGCATTTTTGGATCGGCTCAGTCGCCCTTGCACTAGAAACGAAGCGTCGCTTTGGAGGGACAATGATCTGAAATGGCCAGCAAAGGATCCGGATGGCCTTGGCCTGCCGGGCGCGTCCCGCCGAAGCGCCCGATCGCAACCTTGATGGCAGGATCTGGAATCGAAAGGCTCGCGCTCACGAGCATCTGATCAAGGCCCAGGGGATTGCGGCAGCCAAGGCTATCGGCCTTTGTCAGCGGCTTGACGGCCTCTTGATCGAAGAGCTCACGCTTCGAGCGTTCGCAGAGTTGCTTAGCGACAGGGTTGACCGGGCATTCCGGCTCCAGATGGGAAAGGGCGCTGGAAGTGGGGGCCCCATCATTGACCTCGCCATAGAGGCTGCGAACGAGGACGCCACTCGGAAGGGAGGAAGCGGGATCGCTTCCGTCCGAGCGAATATCTGATTTTCCGATCGAATTTTTCTCGTGCGACAGATTGCGGTTGAAGTCTCCCATCAGAACGACCGGCATGCTGGCAGAGCTCGCTTCCAGCCAATCCTCCAACGGGCGCACCTGTTTCTGCAGGATGGCACACGCATCGCCCCCGCCGTCAAGCTTGCCGCGGTCTTCGAGCGGGCTGACGCAGGAGGATTTGAGATGCACGGTCATAACACGCAACGGCTTGCCATCGATCTGCAGCGTCAGTGATAAGCCCGGGCGCACCTGATCTACGGCGGCTAGATCCGGGAGTGATAGGGGCGCAACGACCCCACAATCGGAGCCCGTCCCGAGGTTCTTTTTCCAAGCAATCGCGAGCCGCTGGACCTTGAACGTGTCGAACGAACAAATCTCGTAATCAGCACCGTTGTTGGGCAGAACCTCGCGAACGGCGGTGGCGCCGCTAACCTCCTGAAAAGTGATGATGTCAGGATCGAGGTTCGTTCGGATGAAATCCTGGAGTTGCTGCGAGCGCTTTTGGTAGGCGGCTTCGGTCACCGGCACGATCTTGAAATTGGCCTGGTAAACGTCGCATGGCGGCTTTGCCGCGATGTCCCATTTGATCTTTGCGTTTCGTCCCCATTTGAGCTCCCAGCCCGGCTTGGTGGCCCCTGCCGTCGAGGGTTCAAACAATCCACTCGCTGGATTGAGGGCGAAAGGTTGACCGCAATCACGAATCCACTCCTTCGCCTCGACCTGGCTGAGATGCCAGCCCAGATTCCATGTCGCAATTCGGATGTCACGCGCGTGGGCCGTCGGCGCTGTGCCGAGCAACAAGACGAGGGCGAACAGGACAGATCGGCGAAGAATCATGTAGTGCTCCAGACGTTTGCAACAGACCGGCCCTATTCAGTTTGGGGCGACCGTACTTGGTGAAGGTTTCCCTTTGCCTTGAGGGGTTGCATGCCGGCCGGGCGGATGGGATCGCGGTTGCCAGCGACACAGCCATTGGGAAGCTTACCGGTGGCTCCCTCCCCGCGCAGCACGCTCTCGCGCGTGGCATTTCGATCGATTCCCCACGCGTGCTCGATGGCAAAGCGAAGCTCGTCCGCCAAGCACTCAACCGCCCAACGGAGATCGTGCCTGTCGCGGCTTGGAAATTCCTCCGTCTCTGTGATCTGCTGGCCGACAAGCCGCGCGGCGTTCCGGACGCCGGCATCGCCTACCATCTCCAATTCGCCCCAACGCAATTCCCAAAAGCGCTTGGTCGCCTGCTTCCAGGTTTCATCTTTAGGGTCGAGCTCCCACTCTGTCAGGCGCTGAGCCTGCTGAATGGTCTCGAAGAAGAGATCGAGCTTCTTCTGCAAGAAGGGCTTCTGCGCCTCGATCCTTCGGGTCAGCGCGGCCTGGCTGCGTGCCTCGTCGCGCTCGGCAATGACTTCGGCCTGCTTCGCAAGCGATTCACTAAGGAGCCGGGCCTGCTCGGTCTGAAACTCGTAGACCTTCCAGACCCCGGCGATCACAGCGCCGGCGATGGTCCAGGCCGCGACAGCGATGATGGTATAGCGTTTGGAAAGACGGAGAAGGGCTGAGGATCGTGGGGTCTGGGCCATGATTGCAATTGAATAGGTTCGATCGGAAATGGTTTGTTCGAGTACAAAAAACAAAATTCAAGCAACGTCTGAGAAACGAAAACATCAGAGCGCCCCTATAAGCCGCGCTCCCTGGCGAGAGCGGCCTTTGTGCCTTTCTTATAGGCGTCTTTCACCCACTCATCCCGCGTTTGCTTGAGGACAAGAGGATCGGCCTCCGAGCCCGGCTTCGGTTTCGTGCCTGTCTTTTCGTGGGTCTTGTTCCAGATCGCGCGGGCACGGTAGTGATTGTAGAGGCGCATCAACTCGGCAACATAGGCTTGGGCCAGATGCGTGTTGCCCTTGATCTCAAGGACATTCTCGTCGTTTGAGTTTTCCGATGCCTTGCTGAAGTTCGGCGAGCCCGTGTAAATGGTGGGCGTCTCCGTATCCCCATCGATCACGATGAATTTGTGATGCACGTGGATAGGCGGCGGGCCACTCGATTTCTTCTTTGTGGCTTTCTTTGCCGGTTTTGCTTTGCCTTTTGCGGCGGAGGCATCAAACGGTGAGGTATCGATGGTCTTGAGCTCGGGCAGGAAGCCGCGTGGCGCATTGGCGCTAAAAGCGGCGTAGGGAAGTGTGTCCGGGTTATTCTGCGAGCGATGGAAAATGGTCGCGGCGATCTCCGGAAGCTTGCGCTTCTCGCCCTTTTTGGTCGGCTTGTCGGGATCATCGATGCTGTTGAGAAGCCCGTAGATCAAGTGCTTCGACGAGTCTCCCTTGGCAAAGATTGCCTCCATGAGATCCTTGTCGGAGGCCGTGTACATGCAGAACAGCACGGAGGACTTCGCGTTCTTGACCGCCTCGGTCACCGTGTCGAGAAACTTTCGGCTTTCGCCGGGCTCGGGCAAAAAGAAGACGCGCATTTCGGTGCCGTCGACGTCCGTGACGTCGTTCCAGTCCGGCGGGTCCATATCTTTCTTGCCGAGATTTTTGGCCAGCACGTTCGCGCGCTCGGCGTAAAGCGCGGCAAGTTCGCGGGAATGGATGATATGAAGGAGGTTGGCCTGGATCGTTTGGGCTTCAGGCGTAAAGTTGGTCGAGCCCATCAAGACGGCCTGCTCATGCTTTTTCCGGTAGAAGATGATGAACTTATCGTGCATTAGCTTGGATATGGCATCCCGCTTATGGATCGAGATGTTGGGTCGTGCCTCCGCGATCCGATGCGCGGCGGCGCGGGACTTGGTGTCGTCAGCTTTCTCGAAATAGATGATCGAGCCGCGCCCTTTGAAGGCCTCGAAAGCCGGGATGATCCACCGGTCGTCCGACAGATGATAGATGGCGCATTCAAATGCGTCGCTCTCGCTGAGGATTTGAGGAATGGCGTTTTGCAGGCCGTTGGCCAGCCATCCATCCGCTTCTCAAGCGGCTTGTCCTTTTGCTTGGCAAAGCTCTGCGCGCTGACGACGGCGCGATTGAAGTAGGTGGCGATCTGTCCTTCGAGGGGCCTTGGCACCGTCACGGTTCTTTTTCCGGCCGCCGCGTCCTGGAGCTGCAGATCGCCTGGGCTGGTGCCAAGCACAGGAATAACTGTATACTCGAACGTCTGGCCTTGATCGTCTAGGTTGATCCCGCCGTCCCACCAGTTGAACTTTTGGATCGGCGCCTTATCGCTTCCCTTTGGGCGGGCGTCCTCCGCGAGGGGCACAAAGTCGAGCTTGTTGAATAAGAATTGCGGCTTTCTGTCGCGCCCATAACCCGGATTGCGCTGGATGGCGAACCCAAGGAAATCTTCGTGTTCGGCGCCGTCTTTCCAATCGAACGTCAAGAGCACGCAGCTCGGGCTAGCATAGGCTTTGACTGTCACCGCCGCGACCATGATCGCTCCCCCGCTTCGAGGCGCATCATGCACGAATACGACGCTCGCGCAATACGTGCGGCGGGTGTATAACGCCCGTCGAAACGTCTCACGCTGAATTACTTTTGTCATTTTCGCCGGAGGCTTTGCGATGGGCGTCATTGTGCCTAGCCAACTGTACACCGCTCAGGAGTTGCTCGGAGGCTTCAACCCATGGGACCCCATGGGCTTCACGCTCTCCCGGGACTTTGCGATCTACCGTGAGTTCGCAACCGACGGCGGGCCGGTGCCAACGTCACTCGCCGTCCGCGCCGCGCAAGCCGCGCACGACGCAGCCATCGCCGATGCCCTACGCATCTTTCTGAAAACGGTTCAACGGCCGCTGGTCGGCGTGATGGGAGGTCACAGTCTTTCCGCGAGACCATGCGGCCTATAAAGCCATTGCTTATTTGGCGCGCGAACTTGCCCGCGCGCACTTTCTCTTGGTCACGGGCGGAGGGCCGGGGGTGATGGAGGCCGCTCATCTGGGCGTGGCTTTTTCATCGTTCGAGAGCGTAGGTCCGCTCGACGAAGCGATCGGCCTTTTAAGCGCTGTACCGAAGGCGCCCATTCTGGATGACCTTTTTACTGACACCTGGACCATCAAGGACGAAAAGCTCGGCGCCATTGACGACGCACGCAGATGGCTGAAAGTAGCGCTCGAGGCGCGAGCCAAGGCGCCCGAAATTCTCCCCGTCAGCCTCGCTATCCCGACCTGGCTCTACGGTGCCGAGCCGACTATGCCCTTCGCAACACACTATGCAAAGTATTTTCAGAACAGCCTAAGGGAAGAGGCCCTCGTCAACAATTCGCGTGCCGGCATCGTCTATGGGCGAGGCGGCGGCGGAACCATGCGGGAGGTCTACCAGGACGTGGAGCGGAACTACTACGCGAAGACCCTCGACGAAGTGACCCCCATGATTTTCTTCGATCCCGATAAGTATTGGGAAACGGATCCCGTCATGGGTGACGCGCGAGCTACCTCGCCCGGCATTAATGTTAAGCCGACGATCCGCCCAATCCTGATGCTCGGCCTCGTATCCGACAAGCGGCCTAAGAAGGAAGTTGAGGCGTGCCTCGATGAGAAGCTTCTCTTCACGACGGATCACCCATCCATCATGAAAGCGCTTCGCGGCCACGAGAAAAAGTCCCAGCAAAATCTCACCTTCGCACTTGCGGCGGAGCCTCTCAAGATCGGCACCCTGCGGATGAATCGGCGGTAGCAGAGCGACATACTGGAGGTCAGCCCCCGTATGAGAGACGTCTGGCTCGTGGGGTTGTCCCAAGGGTTGGTTCGATGTCAGTAGCTGGTTACGATCGGATGCTTTTCCTTGGCAATCGCCAGCCCCCTGGACTGACCGCAGCGAGAGCAAAAGTGTCGCGCGGTTCGACATGAGCCCAGACGGCGCGAGGCACTTGTCCGCCCACTCCTCTCTTCACCATCCGGATCGTGATCTAGCGCTGCTCCAGCTGAGCACACCCGTTTCCGACGCGGGCGGGAAGCGCTGCCCTATCCCCATTGTCTTAAAACCGTCCCAGGCTCCGATGGGCACTTCGGTGCTCGTACTGGGCTTTCCGCTCAATCAGGACCTGAGCTTGTCGGGCGGTCTGATCAGCAATCACGGCTCCCCACCCAAGGAACTGCGGTGGCAGACGGACACTGTGATGAACCCGGGCAACAGCGGGGGCCCGGTTTTCGAAGATCACGGCTTTCTGTTGGGTATCGCGGCAGGCGGCATTGTCCAGTGGACCTTCGGCGGCGAGACACGCAAAGTAAACGGTGTGAATTACTTCATCCCCGCGTCGGAGCTAATCGCAAGTCCTTTGTATGACATTGCCGAGGACAAGCGGTGTTGGCGCGTGGCTCAGGACGATCTCGTGGTCGACGCGAACACCACCATTGCGGTCGACGGGACGGCGTCGAAAGCGCCCCTGGGCCCCGCCAAGCTTGAGAGAAGCTACACGGTTTCAGAGACCAAGGACGATCACCCCGTCGCCCTGGCATCGCATTCCCGCAACTACCAATCCCGATTTGCTGCAGAGCCCGGCTACAAGGTTGTAGCCTGTGTGCCGAAGGCAGAGAGCGAAAATAATGCACACGATATCACCTGCAGTATCGATAGCGGTGGCGGTTCGGCGGTCTTTGCGTATCGGTTGGAAAGTGGGCCCGCTGTCGATCGCTGGCGCGGATGGTGGGCCGGTTACGTGACTTTGCGGCAGGAGCGCATTGCGGGGGATGGCCTGCAATAGTGCGAGCGGGTAGCTGCATAAGGCAGGATCGCGAGGGGAAGCGATTTCGCATGCAGCGGGGAACGAACGAGGCAGGGGGACGAACGTGACAGGATCGCGGCGATTAGCGCTTGTGCTGGCAGGCGGGCTCGGCGGATGCGTCATCGTGCCCGACATTGCTCCGGACTGGGCTCTGCCGATGGGGGAGATCATGCTCCATTCGGCCTGCGAGCTCCAGGATGCGCTCGGCACGCTTGACCGCGAGGTGCCGCATGAACTGTTCAATGCACGAAACTGGAAGATCGCGGTCACACTCAATCCAAAATCAGAAGCGGATATCGTTCCTGGTGTCGGCTTGACGCGGAAGGTGCCCGCTACGGCGACGACACCCTTCTCGAACTGGGTCATCGGCGGTGGTAACGGCGTCACCCTTGATATGAGGGGCAGCCATACCTGAAGCGTCGATCAATTTCGACTCTGAAAAACCTATCCTCGATAGTGCCCTGCCCTGCGAGTGCGAAACGATTTCGTACCATTCGCTCACAAAGAATCTGGCGATCAAGGATTGGCTCTATCGTTCCGTGCAGGCCACGGCTCTCGCAGGCTCGGCCATCGACAACCCCAAATTCACGGCTCAGGTCGCCGTGAAATTCAATGGGACCGCGAGCTACACCTACACATTCCCGCCAGGCACCGATTTTCTCACACTGGGAGGGTATTATCAGCTCGACGAGACCTTGAGCATCATCTTCACGAAGAAGCCGGCGGTCGTCGCGAAATATGACCTCTTGACGCTGCCCGAAGGTGGCGCTGGTTTCAAACGAAATCGCGCGCGCCAGGTCACGTCAACCATTTCGGTCCTCGAAGATCAACAAGTCTCACTTCAGCAGATTCGGCAACAATTGCAAACTGGGCCTCAGCCGACGAACTGTGCCTTCACGCTCGGAGGCAAGAAGCTCCGGGTGACGGAGGTTGGCAAGGGCCAGGTCGAGCAGATCGATATGCCTTGCGACGGCCTGCCCCTTTACCTGCCGAAATTCGCCCGAGCAGGAGGCACGGGTTTCCGCGAGGCTCCTGCCGAGCTCGTCAAAGGAAGCCGATCGACAACCAGGGCACGGCTGCGACGATCAGGGTGCCGATCAGCAGCGCGATCATGTAGCCCACGATCGGCTTCATGCCCTCGTCCGGGTTGATGCGGCTGATGGCGCAGGCGGCATAGTAACCGACGCCGAACGGCGGCGCGAACAGGCCGATGCCCATGGCGAGAACGACCACCATCGCGTAGTGGACGTCGTGCACCCCGACCTGCCGCGCGATCGGGAACAGCAGCGGGCCGAACAGGACGATAGCCGGGATTCCCTCCAGCACGCTGCCGAGGATCACGAAAGTCACGATCGTCACGGCCAGGAAGACGGGGACCCCGCCGGGAAGGCTGGTCATGAATTTGGCCAGAGAGGCAGAAAATCCCGATTGGGTCAGTGCCCAGGCCATGCCTGTCGCCGCGCCGATGATGAGCAGAATCGCGCCTGACAGCGAGGCTGTCTCGACCAGCATCGGATAGATGCGACGCCAGTCGAACTGGCGATAGACGAAGAGACCCGCGCAGGCCGAATAAAGAATGCCGATGGTCGAGACCTCCGTTGCAGTCGCGACGCCTTCGACGACCGCGGTCCGGATCACGAAAGGCAGCGCGATGGCCGGTATCGCGATGACGAAGGCGCGGCCAATCTCCCGGGCCCTCGCCCTTTTGACGTGAGACAGGTCCTCGCGGCGATATCGCCACCAGACCACGGCCGCGAGCATGACCGCGAGCACCACGCCCGGGAGCAACCCGCCAGTGAAGAGCGCCGAGATCGACACGCCGGTCACCGAGCCGATTGTGATCAGGACTAGCGAGGGCGGGATCGTTTCGGTCTGCGCTCCGGTTGCCGCCAGAAGCGCAACGAGGTCACCCGGTTTGGCCCCGCGCTGCCGCATCTCGGGAAACAGCACAGGAGCCACCGCAGCCAAGAGTGGCTTGGCCGAGAACAGCGAAAACGGAAGTAAAGGAGTCGCCAGCACCAGGGTCGTTCACACAAGCCGCAAAGTGACCTGAGCTAAACTTCCCACGGTGGGAAGTTTACCAGGCAGCTCGGCCAACCGCATGCCGCGCGATCTCTACACCGGCGCTATCGACAACTATTACCACTGTGCCACTCCCTGGATCGTACTCGGGATCGCTGCCGATCTCATGAGCGACCCGGGCGCCGTACTGGCTCGCGAGAGCGGCTGAGCCAAACATCTCGCCGGCATCGTCCGCCTGTAGTTGTCCGTTATGGATAATCGGAAGATAGTAGCGCTGCACAGCAATGGCCCTCGTTTAGCAGCAATCATGCGCCCACCTCAGGGCGGGACGCACGTGTCATAAACGACAGGTGCCGTCAAACTGCGAGACCACATCCGCACCACCGGCAGCGTCGGGGACAGTGCTGTCAAGATCGTGGCCAACTACTTGTTCAGCTTCTCGATCTCGGCCGCAGTTACCTTCTCGCCATTGGTAACTGGGCGCGAATCACCGCGCCCTTCCACTGAAAAAGCTGGATAGCAGCCAACCACCCTTGCGACTCTCTGACGATTCGTTCATTTAGCTAGATGGTGCATCCGAATCGCCCACTCCGCGATGCGTGGAAGTCGTCACGACTTACATGGATTTCGGCGGCTTCGCTCGTCGAAGGAGGGCCAGGCTCGATCCTGGCGCGATCTCGGAAAGGAGGTGAAACAGCATGTTTCACTACCCGCACTGTGGCGGCACCCGCCCTGTAAGCGTTCGCGCTTACACACGGTTCCGCCTCGGTAAATGGGAGTGGGTCATCGCCCACTGCCGCGGACTGCCCAGCTAAGCTGAACAGTCCGCATCTCAGTGACTTGGGGCGGTGTCTCATGGGCACCGCCTCCTTTTTTCCGGCGGACCGGATCTACAGAACAACCAAGCACGACCATTCGTTGCAGTAGGCCTGCGTTAAAGTGGCTGTTCGAATTCTTTTCAATGGGTTGGTCGTCGACGAACTGACTGTCGTCGTTTATGGTTAACGGGCCGTTAACCCGCCTTGCCATAGTTCCTCCCCAGATCTGCGACTATTCGAGTCGCGCGAGCAATTCTTAACGAATTACTAGCGTTAGACGCTAGGGAATCAAGCCTTGCGTTTTTTGCAGGTTGTCACAATCCCTCGATTCGGGCCGTCATCAACTGCTTTGATGCGATTCGACCGCTATATATTATGCGGTATGCGACCCTGCTACCCCCAAGCCGTTGGGGGGCGGCGGTCAAAGAATTGTTGCTGCTCTCGGGTCCCTCGCCCTATAGTCGCCTCCGGTCTTGGGGGTAATTTTTCATGCGTCAATTTGCGATTGCGGCGCTCTGCGCCGCGCTGGGCGGCTGTGCTGGCGAAAGTCGCGGAGCTGAAGAAGCAACAGGAAACTGCGGCTGCTGCACCTGCTGCCCCTTAGCCAAAGAGGTCCGCAGTTAAACCAGCCCGACCAATTCGGCGAAGGTCTCGACCACTGATAACCCAGTTGTCCTTGAAGTTGATGCCGAGCTTGGCCATGTCCTTCTGGATCGGCACCCACTTCTCTTTACCGCGAGGAAGGGCTCACCGTCCGCAAACGGCGGGCTCGCCGCAAGGCCGTGGGGACCCGTGCCCCGATGAAGCTGTGCGAGATCAGTCTCGTTCTTTGGGGCGCTTATGGCAAGGACATCCTGCGCAACCCGAGCTCGAACTCGCTGTCTACGATTCGCGACATCAAGGATATGTCTGCAGAATAACTGCGCACAAGCGGCGCGATCTACGAAAATCCTGCGGACATTCTCAAGTATTTGACGGATTTAGTTACGACAATTAGGTGAAGTGACGTGATACAGTCCAAGTTGGACCGGGGCTCCTCCTCTTAGATATCGAACCGGAACGAACTCGTCCGAGTGTGGCGATTGATTTTAGATCGGGCGCTTGGGACGTCGAAGCGATCAGCGAAGATCGGTCCCCTTTTGTTGAGCCCGGCCAGCAGCCAATCGTTTCGAGGATGGAGCTCCTGAGATCAGATGCCACCCAAGCTGCCTGGATTAGCGACACGCCTCCGGAAGGAGCTGCGCGTGAGTCAGGATCTACTGAGGCGCTTCACATGGGAGATCAGATCGATCGACATATGCCTTGACGATCTTCGGTCCTACCAGGCGAATGCGCTCGGCATTACAGGTCCGCAAATGATGATCTTGATGGCACTGACGGAACTGGAAGAAGATGATGGTGTTCCCGTCAACGCTGTCGCGAAGCTGAAATCAGCTTGGCCGGAACTCGTTGTGAACGACTTTTCTGCGTTGAGGAGATAATTGTCGCCTTCGCGCGATGCCTCGGAGAGGTTGTACCACCAGTGCCCACCGGTGGCGCGCTCGCTGGTCGAATATGTGCCAAGCAGGGCGCCATTGTTCGCCTTGAGCCAGCGCTCCTTCTGGTCGTCGTTACCAAACAGGCTGATCGTCTGAGCCGCGCCGACATGCATGACATAGACGAGGCCGGTCGATGCATCGGCCTGTCCGATCCGGTAAGCGGCTTCGGCAAAATCAACATGGCCAAGAGCGAGGCCCCCAAAGCGTGATTCATTCAACACGCCGGTCCAGCCGGCTTCCGCCAATGCCCTCAGATTTTCTCTTGGAAAGCGACTTTCCAGATCATTGCGATCGGCATTGACCTTTACGGTCGCATCAATCGCGGCATCCAGCCGAGAATAGATGTCAGAATCGAACTTGCGAGCAAGATTGTCGTTAGCCATTGGTCATTCTCCCTTGTGTTTCGTCAAACTGCGACAACGGCATGGATGAGCGGTTTCTCGGCGGCGTCGGTTTGCGGCGAACCGCCGAGGTAAAGGGCCTTGATGTCGTCGCGGCTGTGCAATTCGACTGACGAGCCGGACAGCACGCTACGGCCGCTCTCAAGCACGACAGCATGGTCGGCAAAGCGCAGCGCCACCGTCGAATTCTGTTCCGCGACCAGGATTGAAAGCCCCTGCTCGCTGTTCAGCTGCTTCAGCGTCCCTGTCGCAATCGCCATCACGTGGCTGCCCCTCGCTTTACACCTATTCGGCAGCCTGAACGCGTACGGGCGTCCTTGTCTCGAGTTCGCGGACCAGCGGGATCACATGCTTGCCGAAATATTCGACCTCTTCCTGGAAGTGCAGGAACCCGAGCAGGATCAGGTCGGCGCCGGCATGCTTGAGCTCGATGATCCGTTCAGCGACTTGCTGCGGCGTGCCGATCAGGTTCTGACCTTGCCCCCATATGTGGAACGGCCCGCGAGGCAAGAGCTTTTTCAGTCGATTTCACACATTGGGACGGTGCGGTCATATGTCCGGCCTTTGCGCGCGGCACAATATGGCCGCTGGCCTCGATGAGATCCGCGGAACGAGGAGCCAAATCAAGTTTACGCGCTTGAGCGCATTGGGGGCAGTAGCTTCACTCGTTTCGGGATTTCGTCCCAAGGGTTCATCGCCTGTTGTTGCACCTTGCCCTCTGCCGGCCTGCGCCGGTCAGATCATTTTGGTGGTCACTGCGTCACCGCGGTAACCGCCAATGGGTCGGGACGCCGATAACTTCCGCCCTTGTTCAGGAGCGCCCAGATGATCCGCGCTGTCTTATTGGCCTGCGCGACGGCGGCAACCTTGAAGGGCCGTCTGGCAAGAAGGGCCTTCAGCCACGGCCGCGCCCGAGCGTCGTTTCGGACGACCCGCAAGACGGCCGTTGCCCCGACAACGAGGAGAGAGCGGAGTTCCGGATTTCCCATCTTCGATATTCGTCCCAACCGCTCTTTGCCTCCGCTTGAATGAGACCGCGGCGTCAATCCCAGCCAGGCGGCAAAGTGGCGAGCCGACTTGAACCCGCCGGGATCCGGCACAAGCGCCTTGATGGTCGCCGCCGTAATGGCGCCGACGCCAGGGATTGTGGTCAACCGACGCATGTCCTCGTCGCGCTTGGCCTCCACAACGATTGCGCGCTCGAGCCTCTCGATCTGGTCGGCTGAAGCTTCAATCTCGTCGGCAATAGCCATCAGCGCGAAGCGCGCTGCTGCGGGCAGGCGAGCATCTGTCTCATCCCGTATGATTGCGACCAGCGCCTCAACCTTTGCCAGGCCGGCGGTGGCGATGATGCCCAATTCTGCCAGATGCGCGCGCAACGCGTTGACCGCCTGCGTTCGCTGCCGCACTAGAAGAGCGCGGGTCTTCAGCACCATCGCGGCAGCCTGTTGCTCAGCCGTCTTAATCGGCACGAAGCGCATGGTCTTTCGGGTCACCGCTTCGCTGATGGCCTCCGCGTCCGCCGCATCCGTCTTACCACGCTTGACGAAGGGTTTGACATAAGCCGGCGGAATGAGCCGGACCTCATGACCGAGAGCTGCGATCTCGCGTGCCCAATAGTGGGCGCTACCGCATGCTTCCATTCCCACCAGGCATGGTGGCAGCTTCTCAAAGAAACGCAGAACTTCGCTGCGCCGTAGCTTCCGGTTGAACACGGGTGAGCCCTCGGCATCCGCCCCGTGAACCTGGAAAACGTGCTTGGCCAGATCGAGCCCGATGGTGATAACCTGTTTCACGGAACGGTCCCTCCTTTGTGGCGTTCGAACAACGACCACGTTCTAGCACTTTGATGCTGTTGGAGCGGGCCGTTCCACCACATCAAGTTTTATCCAGTCCTGAGTTCGCCCCGGCTGTTGGATTTAGCCGAATGGGCGGTGGTAGCGACGGGAGCTGGTGCGGAGCCATCGGCATAGCGCAGCGCCAGATCCCGTCGCGGGTTGCAGGTGAAGGCAAACTCCGATGGTGTTTTCCATCCGAGTTGCGAGTGAGGTCGCGTATCGTTGTAGTCGGCCCGCCAATGTCCGAGTTCGACGCGGGCCTGGGCCAGCGACGTGAACAGCGTCTCGTTCAACAATTCGTCTCGGAGACGGCCATTGAAGCTTTCGATGAAGGCATTCTGCGTCGGCTTGCCGGGCGCGATGTAATGCCAGGCGACGCGGCTCTGATCGGCCCATGTCAGGATGGCGTTGCTGGTCAATTCGGTGCCGTTGTCGCTGACCACCATTTTGGGCTTGCCGCGCTCGATGATCAGCCGGTCCAGCTCCCGCGCCACCCGGGAGCCCGACAGCGAGGTATCGGCCACCAACGCCAGGCATTCGCGCGTGCACTCGTCGACCACGGTCAGGATGCGGAAGCGGCGGCCATCGGTGAGCTGGTCCGAGACGAAGTCGAGCGACCAGCGGTCATTCGGCGCTATCGGCACCACCATCGGCGCTCGGGTCCCGATCGCCCGCTTGCGGCCGCCACGGCGACGAACCGCGAGCCTCTCTTCCCGGTAGAGCCGGAACAGTTTCTTGTGGTTGACCAGATAGCCCTCCCGCCTGAGCAGAACATGCAGGCGCCGATAGCCGAAGCGACGGCGCTCCTGGGCGAGCGCCCTCATGCGTTGGCGCAGGGCGGCATCATCCGCCCGGGACGTCTGGTATCTGATGGTCATGCGGCAACAGCCGATGGCTTTACACGCCCGCCGTTCGCTCATCCCGTGGGCATCCATGAGATGGGCGACAGCTTTCCGCTTCCCCGCGGGCGTCACCACTTCTTTCCCAGGAGGTCCTTTAACGCAGCATTGTCCAGCATGGCGTCGGCCAAAAGCCGCTTCAGACGCGTGTTCTCATCCTCCAGCGTCCTCAGCCGCTTGGCCTCCGATACCTCCATCCCGCCAAACTTGGCTTTCCATTTGTAGATGCTGGCATCGCTGACGCCGTCCGGCACAGATCGGCAACCGACACGCCAGCTTCGTGCTCCTTCAAAATCCCGATGATCTGCTTCTGTATTCGGTCTGCTTCTGTCAATCCCTTAAGAGCGCGTGCCGCGGGTACCTTGCTTCTGTTCGTGGTCGGCAAAGCCGCCACACGATGGGGTTCGGTTGAATGGTCGGTTCAAGCTCTTCGGCGTAGTCAGCCGCCTGGAGGGCGGACGCCACGACAGATCATACGAACTCGACCATCCCCACGCCCCGCGACGGGCGTCTCTTGGGATGGCGACGGCGTCCTTACGCCACCGCCGTCCATCGGAATTCGGTTCCATCAATCCACATTCGGTGAAGGACGACAGCCATCTTTCTGGCCAGCGCGACCTTCGCACGCTTGCTTCCTTGCCGGTGGGCAACACGCACCGCCCAAGCCTTCATCGGAGACCATCGGGTTGATGGCCTGAGAACAACGTTGGCAGCTTCGAACAGGGCTGTGCGCGTCTCTCCATCTCCGACTTTTGTGATCCGTCCCACCCGATCAACCTCGCCAGATTGGTATCGCCGGGGCGTTAACCCGAGATAGGCACCGACGGATTGAGAATGCAGGAATCGCCTCGGATCGTCCACAGTGGAGCGGAAGGTCAACGCAGAGACCGCGCCGATCCCCGGCATTGTCATCAAGAGCCGACAAGCCGGGTCACTGCGCACGGCCTTCAGAACCAGACGATGCAGTCGGCCGTACTCCCGCATCAGCGCTTCGCGTCCGGCAAGCAGCGGATTCATGATCGCCTCCAGCAAGTCGTCATCGCCGACCAACTCACGAACTCGCGTCGCGAACAGACTCCGCGAGACGACTCCTACTTTGAGACCGAGCGGACGCAGAAGTCCGCGGATGACTTGCTCTGCGGCAGCGATGGAGCGGATGATATGCTTGCGAGCCGCGGCCAGCGTCCGGGCCCTTTGACTGCCGATGCTCTTGACGTGAACAGGCTTGAACCATCCCGTTCTCACCACCTGCGCGATCCCACGGGCGTCATTCCGATCGGTCTTCACCGGCATGGCCGAAAGTGCCGCCTTAACCTGGCGGGCTTCCAAACTGACGGCCGGCAGCCCCAGTTCGATTAGATTTGCGGTCAGCCATTCTGACGTCGGTCCTGCCTCAAGGCCCACCCGTTGAACTTGACCAGCCCATGGTTCGAGGTACTGCACAATCGATGGCGCATCCGCCAAGATGGTTCCCTCCCGGATAAGCTTTCCGGTCTCGTCCACCGCACATACCGCAACGGAATTCAGCGAAACATCGAGGCCGACGTAGATCATGACTTTTCTCCTTCGGATGGAGTTGGTCCATGATCGTCAGCCAAAACGTGCCGCGCAGCAAATAGGTCAGACGATCGGGACCGAATACCCCATCTCTTCCGTAAAGCGGCTGCCTCGGGCGTATTCCCGTTCGTGAAGTACCAGTCGGACACGCGAGCGGCCATGTCGCGGGCGGCGCGCGAAGAGCCGCCCTGGAAGATCTCGGGCAGCGGATCGAGCGGTTTCGGCTTCAGCGAGTACTCGTTGAACCGATAGAAGTCCCCCTTGAGTGTGAAGCTCTCTTCCCTCCAAATCCCGCGCAGAGCATTGATGAACTCCTCCGAACGCCGGTAGCGCTCATCGTGATCGAGCCAGGCTCTCCGATTGCGTGGAATTCACCGCGGAACCAACCGGACACAATATTCACCGCAACGCGCGCGTTGGTAAGCTGGCCGATTGTCGCGATCTGCTTCGCCGCTACGGCGGGATTCCATGGCCCGGGAAGGAGAGCGGCGATCATCTTGAGCTTTTCAGTCGCAGCCAGCAGCGCATGCGAGAAGCTGACCGGCTCGTGCTGCTTGTCGGCTCCTAACCCGCCGTGAATCGGATCTGACTGAGTGCGTAGTCGAAGCCCGCCTTTTCGGCGATCTGAGCAAGCTTCCGGTTGTAGTCGATGTCCCAGCTGGTACGCTGCTCGATCGAAGAAATCACGAGCCCGCCGGATACGTTCGGCACCCAGTAGGCGAATTTGATCGGTTCGTTGTTTACAGACTAGTGGTTTGTCCCTTGAGAATGACACTTACTGCGAGGTAGGCGCGGCCTGAGCGCGCAGCACCATGCGACCACGCCGATCACGACGAACGGGCGCGACACTGCTGTTCAGCCAGCGTTTGCGTTATTGATTTCGAGGAGCTGGAGCGATCTCAGGCCAGATCGTCTCTATGAATTAAGACGCCGCTCAGGAACAACACGAACACAACTGGTCGACGAGCTTGCTCGGAATCGAATGCGTAACGTTGTCGAAGACGTAGTTGCGCATTGTCCGCGCTCCTGAGTGGGACCATCGCCTGATGATCAATCCTCTCAGAGATTGTTCGACCATGCGAGTCCAAGACGAACTATTTTTCGCCACGCGGGGAAAATCAGCTTCCTTTTGTTTAGCGGCGAACGCATCGTTTGTTGCTGTGTGGGTGCAAGCTGATCATTTCCTCGCCGCGCAGAAGGTCATTCAAATCGCCACGGCCGTACGGCGGCATCGGACCATCTGCACCAAATACTGCGGCTTCGGCCGCTGACTGGAATATTCCAATCGCATTCGCCGGCATCTGAGATCACTTGCTCTGCCGAAGAGATCGGAGACATCGAATTCGCATGGTCGGACCGGCTATTGCCGTCCAACATGCAAGCACGCTCGGCACTGGACGCAATCAAACGAACGCCCCAACGGATTCAGCGCAGAATAGGCGGGGTCGAGCGAACGGCAACAAGAGCCTGGACGGCCCGCCCGTTCATCCAACGCCGTCCTTGGCTGACCTAACGACGTTCGCTCCAGCCGAATTGCCTTCCCTGTCGCTCGAAGGCGTAGATCGGATTGATACCGCAATAGGCATATGTGCCAGAGGCGGTAGCCATGCACTGGCTATAGGTTGAGAACTGGCAGTTGCCCGGATATCCCCAGGCTCGGCCCTGCAAGCAATAAACGTCTTGCCGGGCCGGTGGGGTGTACGAATGAACCCGTGAAGCGGCGGTCGAGCCTGATCCAAAGCCGACGAGGATAGGAAGTGTTAGCACTCCGATAGCGAGAACGTAGCGCATGAGATCTCTTGCCTCCGTTAATTCGCTGAAGGATAGAGGATCCGAATAAAGCGGTTTGATCTTAATCAATGGCGGATGGTGGGTCCAGTCGGACTATCGTCAGCAAGACCATCACCCGTGGACAGAGACCCGAGCGGGATACTTGAGCAGGACGTTGGATATAAGGGTGGGGAGCAATGAGAGGGTTGGAGCGGATTATTCGACCCGTCCTCGGTCCTGGGCTAACCCGCCGGCATTTCGAAGCAGCCTTCCAGCGACACCGCCCGGCGAAACGCATCTTTTAACCGCGACTTGGCGCCTTCGCGCAGCAGAACACTCGTACAGCAGTCAAATCTAGGATCGTTTCATTCGCTCTGAGGCGTGTTGCCGGGCACCTATCCTCGACGATCGAAGGCCACAATTGCCTCGCCTCGACTGTTGCGCGGGCACTGCGTCACAAGGACACGACTTCTTTTTCATAGATGATTGTTAAATACTGTGCAGGCATCCATAGATTGCACCAAATTTATTCGCGAGGCTCCAATTCCCTTCGCATATTCTGGTTTAGGAGTGTCGGACCATGTTTGTGAGCATCACCACAGACCAAAGATCCCGCATCAATTCGCTCAGTGAGCTCGGCATATCGAGCGGGTCAAATCCGATCGTCAGCTTGAGCGAATTCACTTACAAGAAAGGTAAGACGATCTACATCGAGAGTGACCCAGCCGAGTACGTCTATCAGGTCAGAAAAGGCGCGGTACGGACTTGCAAGTTACTCCCCGATGGACGCCGTCAGATCGGCGCATTTCATTTGCCAGGTGATATTTTTGGACTCGAGAACGGCGTAGCCCACCGATTCACGGCGGAAGCAATCATCCAAACCACTGTTCGCCTGATCAGGCGGCAACATCTTGAGACGGTGGCCGAGACTGACGCGGTTGTCTGGCGCACTTTGCTCAGCCTGACTACGAATAACTTGCAGCACGCCGAAAACCACATGCTGCTGCTTGGACGCAAAACCGCTCTGGAGCGCGTTGCCGCGTTCTTGCACGAAATGGATGAACGGCTCACGGCTGCTGACGTTATCTCGCTGCCAATGTCTCGGCGTGATATCGCGGATTACCTTGGCCTGACCATCGAGACCGTTTCGCGTGCAGTATCGCAATTGCACAGTGATGGCGTCCTCGATTTCATCGGCAATACTCAACGCGAGATCGTGATTCTGGACCGGCAGCGGCTCGCGAGCGTTGACCTGCAAAGCTAAATCGCGGACGGCGTAAGACCCTTCGGTCGAGGCCAGGATCGCTCGCGCAGCAACTACCGGCTTTCAGACATAAATTGGTCCGCATCTCTGAGGCGCACCAGTCAGCTTTCGAGCACTATTTCCTGAACGCTACGATGTGCCTTCGCACGGTGCCGGTAAGCACCGCCGGATCATACAGACAGTTGAGCCAACCGGTCAGCATTTTGGCAACCCGTCCTTTGGAATAGACGCTCAGCCGTTCTCCAGTTCTACATCGCTGATATGGGGCCCACGTGGTGAATGGTCATTGTTCTGCTTCTCTCCGCGCAACTCAGTAGACCGAAAATCCACGCTCACGAAGAATATTCCCGTGTCGTTGGAGAGCCAGACTGTATTTCTGCGGGATCCAAGACATTCGTTCGAGGCGGCGCGCCATTCAAGGAAAAAAATCAGCTGCGCGAAATGGGTCATCGCAGAGTCGGGGCGGCGAACGCATGACGTGGATACGATCAATGCGTAAAACTGAATGCATTCCATTCGAGAAGCGATTCGCTCCGGCCTGTGCTTGAGGGGATCGCCGCGGGGGCGGTGGAGCGCGAGCGAAACCGCGTTGTCCCGTTCGAAGCGATAAAGCTGCTCAAAGCGGCGGGGTTTGGAGCCTTGCGGGTTCCGGTCAAGTTCGGTGGTCTCGGCGCATCGCTTCGTCAGACCTTCGATCTGCTCGTTGCACTTGCGCCTACGGACTCCAAGGCGCAGAGGACACACTTCGACCTGCTCGAGGACTTACGCCTGAACAAGGATGAGGCCACCAAGCGCGGTGGCTCAGAGCCATCGCGAATAGTGCGATAATCGGAGTCGCGATAACAGAGTTGGGCGTCGGCGCCGGCGATCGCTACCAGCCGGCGGTGACGTCGGACCAAGCCGGATTACAGCTCAATGGCAACAAAACATTGCACGACTGGCACCCTGTACGCCGATCACGTGATCGTAGCGGCTGACCAGAGCGGCAAGCGGATCGACGTACCTCTCGATACCGGCCAGCCCCGCGTTAAGCATTCACGATGACTGGGATGGCTTCGGGCATTTTTACCCCCCCCCACCCGTTCAACGGTTCGATCCGCTTCTTAAAGTTGCGGATATTGGCGATCGTATCTTTGCTCTCGCTATCGACATTGAAACGGCCGCGAAGATTGTCTAACTGCGCGTCCAAATAAATCGAGAGGACATCCGCGATAGCGATATCGTCTATGTGGAGGATTCTTCGCTTTGGCGTGTGTTTAGAGCTGATGTAATCTCCTAGCTTTTCCTCCGCGGCCGCAATCTCATCTGCAGCGCAGCCTGTGCTGACATCCCGGCCGTTGTCTCTGATGATCCAGATTGCCCGGTGAGTGATTTATGCGCTCTTGTTTCGGCGGGCAGCCTTGAGCTGAAGTCGGGCGCCCTTGCTTCTTCGCGGCATAGCTCTCTCATCCGTCCGATATGAGCCAGCGTTGTAAATTCCTTGCCCGCAATCTTCTCGATAACCAGTCGATTACGGTCGCGCTCACGACGCAAACCCGCGACGGTCATTCCTCCCAAAGGAAATGCGACCTTCACAGCATCGGCAAGGCGAAGTGGAGTATCAGGTGTAATTTCAGGTTGCGTTCGACGCGGCATCGACGCCACAGCGGGGCTGTTAAAAACCGAACTAAGATGTCAGCGCCTTATTGAAAGTAAACCTTTCCTTCCTTCGATCGTAGGATTGGCAGTTTCATCGCAAAATTGACGAGACACAGCATAACTTGAAGGAGGGACTGACCGTCACTCGGCTTCCTGACTCTGCTTGCTGCTGGCAGTTCCGCCGCACTCGATATCGATCGTGCCATTCTGGATGAGTGGAATACGTGGAAGAGTAAGCGGGCGCCTTTATCTGAAGGCCTGGAGTTCTGAGATCAGCTTTCAGCCGATCGACGACGTGTGCGCACAGGTCCAGGGAAAAACCAACGAGCAGCGGCGGATCTCGAGACGAAGCTTCGAACCCTCAGCTTTCGGAGAAAGTTTTCTCGGTCTATTCAACAGTCCCGATCAAGGCTGTTGAAATGGCTCGAGCCAGAACTCGGCGGTTTTCTGGATTGCTCACCATTGTCGCGTGGTTGCCTGGAACCGGTACGGCACGAATAGCCCCAGCATCCACGACCCGGTCCCAGCCCTGGTTTGGCAAGTCGCTACTGGGTCGTTTGTCAAATGGTACCCAACGACTGACGAGAGGCTCACTCGCATAGAACTGATGTATTTCAATCGCGAGCGACGGAACGCGATACGATTGTAGCGCGCGGTGAAATGTCGCGGCCCTTTGATACATTGAAACGTCACTGCGAAGATCGTGATCTGGAGCTAACGCTCCTATTTGCTGCGCCTTTTCAAGCAACTCAGAGATGGAACATGGTTCGGTGTCGCGTTCCAGAACCTCGTGATACTCATCGCGCAAGATTCCACAACGATCCAAAACAAATTCTCGCGCCAAATTCTTCAGTGATCCGTTTGAAGAAGCCGCGGGTAGACTGACATCGATGAACGCCATGAATGACACAACTTCATCAACACTCAGTAACTGCTCGGCAATTGCATAAGCCAGGATTGCACCTGATGAGTATCCAGCAAAACGGTATGGGCCACGGGGCTGGATCTGTTTAATCGCAAGAATCACCTCCACGGCCATCGTCTCAAGAGTCGGTGGACGAACGTCATCCAAAGGGGGCCATGGCAGAGCGTAGACCGAGCAGTCTGCATCCATTTCCGCTGCCAAACCGAGGACATACGAACAATCCCCAAAACCTGTGGGGACAAAGAAGAGAGGTGGCTGCAATCCGGTCGCTCGAACGGGAATCACCGCCGTGTTACTGGGCTGCACCTGCAAACGAATCTTCGATGCAAGCTCCTTTAGAACAGGGGCTCGGAAGAGGTCGGTGGCGCTAAAACTCAGCCCAAGATTTAATGCTTGACTGAGCATCTGCACGGCCAAAAGCGAGTGGCCGCCCAGTTCGAAGAAGTGGTCGTTGCGCCCGATGCGCTCGACACCAAGGAGCTCGGCCCAGATCTGCGCCAGCGCCGTCTCGACCGCACCTTGCGGCGAC
>NZ_JADYVR010000229.1:0-462 GCF_020193935.1 Bradyrhizobium sp. NBAIM08
AAGTAGCGGTCGGTGCGGATCCAGAACATCTCGCGGTTGCGCGCGACCTGGATCTTGCCCACCATCGGGATGTTGTTCTCGGCGACGCACGCGACGACGCACGCGCTGCAGCCGGTGCAGGCGTTGAGGTCGATGACCATGCCCCACTGGTAGGGCGACTTCTTGACCTCGGGGTCGTTGCGGCGCGCATCGAAGCGTTCGACCCACAGCGACTTGGCGAGGTCGGCCTCCGTGCCCTTCTCGCCATGCATCTGCGCCGCTTTGTCCAGCGGCGACATCTTCGGGGCCCAGCGCGCGTCCTGCTCGTTGGTCTTGCTGTCCGTCTCGCGCACGATCGCGCGGCCGGCCATCGTGCCGTGCTCCTGCGTGCAGACGAGGCTGTAGGTACCGGTGGCCTTGGCCACCTGGGCCCCGGTCAGCAGCCACTGCGAACTCTTCGTGCGCAGCGGGTAGGCGTTGAAG
>NZ_JADYVR010000230.1:0-461 GCF_020193935.1 Bradyrhizobium sp. NBAIM08
GCCTGAAATTCCGGCTTCGCCTTGTCGATGGCGGCGAGCGCCGTTTTCGCGGCATCCTTCAGGAATAGCAGCCGGAACAGTTCGGGATCGTCCAAACCTTCCGGGTTGCGCTCGAAGAGCGCCTTGCAGGCGAGCTTGGTTTGCAGCGCGTGCAGATCCTTCGCCTGCTCGATACCGACAAGCGGCGACACGTAATACGTGCCGAGACTATCGATGACGACCACCTCCCGCTTGCGCGTGAGCTGTTCGACCAAGAGATGCCGGTCCCAGACCGCCCAAACCCAGGCGGCGACCGCGACGAGGAACCAGATGAACGAATGACGCCGCTGCCGGGAGAAGACCGTCAGCAAAGTCGATTTCGGTTTACCGAAGCTGGACCCCAGCGGCGCGATGCGCGGCGCTGCAGTTTCGGCGTGTGCGACCATGACCCTATTTTTTCTGCGGTTGTTTAGGAGGAGGAG
>NZ_JADYVR010000231.1:0-461 GCF_020193935.1 Bradyrhizobium sp. NBAIM08
GTCGAAGTGCGCGGCCAGCTGGACGACAGTTACTTCGCCCGCCTCCGCGACGTACGCGGCCAGATCCGCCTTGCGGCCGGCCGGTAGGCGGCGCTGCTGCGGTGAGTCGATAGGTCCCACGGCGCGAGGTCTAGCAGCCGAGTAGGCCAGGCCGCAAGAAGCCGCGCTCAGGCGCCGGGCCACCACAGCGCCGCTTGCCGCACCGGGTTGCGCACGCCGATGATTCGGCGGCAAGGACACGGGGATTTGGACAGTTTGTTCCTTGACCGAGTCGGCCCCGGGGATCTAGCGTGCACTGCCACGCAAACTACAGCAACAAGTTGCAGCCCGGCGTGGTATCTCGTGTCGACTCCGAGGGCGGACCGATCGGCGCCGCCCCGCGGTGAGCGCTGAGGAGCATGGTGACGCTGATCGAGCTCGGAGCGAATCAACCCGCCGACCGGTTCTATGCAGGCGGCGAG
>NZ_JADYVR010000232.1:0-461 GCF_020193935.1 Bradyrhizobium sp. NBAIM08
GTGTTCGCCCGCGAACGGCCGCATGGCGTCCCAGACCTCGGGCCGCATCGGCGTCGTGGCGCTCCAGTCCAGGTAGATCATCCGGGCATTTTAGCCGTGCGGTCGGCCGCCGGGTCGGGTAGACTCGGGCCATGCACCAGGGCAGCGACAAGGCCGGGCACTGGCTCATCAAACACTTCGGCGACCTGGCCCTCCGCCTGGCCGGGGTCCGCGGCATCGTCGCCTGGCGGGCGGTCAAGGGGGATCCCATCGCCCCGCGCCGCCTCCCGGACGGATTGATCGAGGTCACGCTTGTCGGCCGGCCGGACCCGGAGACGTTCCTGGTCGAGATTGAACTGGACGCCGACCCGGACGCCGACCGCCAGCTGTTCGAGGACCTGATGGCCCTGCACCTGGACCGTCAGCCGATCCCGGAGGCGGTCGTCCTGGTCCTGCGGCCGAAGGGGAACGCCCGGGTGACG
>NZ_JADYVR010000233.1:0-461 GCF_020193935.1 Bradyrhizobium sp. NBAIM08
AAAATTGCTTGCCTGGCATCAGAAGGCGACACGGTTTGGGTGCAATTTGTAAAAGTTACGTTATTAGCATGGCGGATATAGTACCCCCAGGCCGGTACATTTCCAAATACACTGCCTTTCGGATATTTGCCGCTGTATTCTGCAGGTTCGGCGGGTACGGAAGTTAAGCCACCCTTAGCCTGAACATTAACATTAGTAAAGCGAACACCGTCTACGCGGTAGATATTATCCTTCGTGACCAGACCGGAAATAACGCTGCCGGTTGGTGTTGCCATATTGCCGCAATCAACGTTTTGAATCGAAATATTACCAACTACACCAGTTTTTTTTGAGCTACCAATCGGAGTAGTACCCCGCAAATTAGCACCGTTAAGAATGAAAACGAATGAGGGGAACCCTGAAATATTCAAATTAGAATAGTTGATATTACTGATGTCCGCACCATCGGCACTGTTCAGTTC
>NZ_JADYVR010000234.1:0-461 GCF_020193935.1 Bradyrhizobium sp. NBAIM08
ATCGGGAACCTCTGGGCGAATGGGACGATCGCGAAGCTCCAGAACCAGTACCTCGCCAAAGCCGGCGCGCCCGATCTGAAGTAGCGCTACGAGCGACCGCAGCTCCCGCATCCTCGGCGGCTCGACCGCCCGCATCTCCAAGGAGACGCGGGCGGTCGGGATCGCCGTCGTGTCGACAATCGTGTTCGTCGTCCTCGTGGTGGTCGCGATCACGAACGCGCCCGGTTGGCCCGAGATCAAGGCGTCCTTCTTCTCGTGGGACGACTATCGGGCGTCGTTCCCCGACATCGCAAGGGCGTTCTGGCTCAACGTCAAGCTGTTCGTCACCGCCGAGCTGCTGATCCTCCCTCTCGCGCTGATCCTCGCCGTGCTGCGAGGCCTGCCAGGGCCGGTGTTCTTTCCGATCAGGGCCCTCGCGATCGTCTACGCCGACCTCTTCCGCGGCATCCCGACCATCCTCG
>NZ_JADYVR010000235.1:0-461 GCF_020193935.1 Bradyrhizobium sp. NBAIM08
GGCTCCTTGGGGCTGCGGATAGTAACGCTGATTCTGCGCAAAGGCGGGTGCGCTGGCGAGGTGCAGCAGCGCGCCCAAGCTCAGCCAGGAAAGAGTCCACAGGCCCATGCGCGGGGTTTGAGTATTCATGTTAGTTAATAGTTCTTAAATTTCTGACTTTTTCAAGCCGCATTTTCCTGGCCTCTTTGAGCCATCCAATGCCGTCGGTTCAGATAGACGAGAACAGCCCAGGTTTGTTCAGGCGCTTTGCTGCCAAATGAAAACGCACGCAGCCGTGTGCGTGGATGGCAGGTCTTCGGATCACAGCCCCGCCGTCAGGGACATGACGTGGGCAAGCAGCGTACGCGCTCCGTTCCAGAGCGCGCCGCCATCAACGATGAAAGGGATCAGGCCTGGCCGAGCGCGGCCAGCACCTTGGCCACACAGGCCTCAGCAGTGAGGCCGTGCTTCTTGCGCAACAC
>NZ_JADYVR010000236.1:0-461 GCF_020193935.1 Bradyrhizobium sp. NBAIM08
GCTGCTGGCGCTCGACCAGGCCGCCGATGATCGCGACCTCCCGGAAAGCGCGCTTCAGGAGGTTCGAGCACTGCACCCACTCGACGAACTCGTCCTCGAGAATGTCGGGGGAAAGCAAGGCGGCCGGATCCTTGATCGGCTCGAGGCCGTAAACGGCGAGCGCATAATCGTTGGAGACAAAGCCCAAAGGCTTGAGGCCGGCGCTCTCCATGCGGCGCGTGATCAGCATGCCGAGCGACTGGTGCGCGTTCCAGCCTTCGAAGCTGTAAAGCACCATATGATGGCGGCCCGCGTGCGGGAAGGTCTCGACCAGAAGCTGGTCGGGGTGGGGAAGAATAGAGCGGCGCTGCTGCACTTCTAGCCATTCGCGCACGTCGTCGGGGAAGCGTCGCCATTCCTCTGGCGAAGCGAGAAAGCGACGGACGCGATCCGCAAGGTGCGTCGACATCGCCATTCTGAGG
>NZ_JADYVR010000237.1:0-461 GCF_020193935.1 Bradyrhizobium sp. NBAIM08
TGTGTATAAGAGACAGGGACTACGTGACTCGACTGAACGTGAGAGCTGACTCAGGGCAATGACCGGCACATTAAGCTCACGCGCAATCAGTTTGAGTCCACGGCTGATCTCCGAGACTTCCTGGACACGATTGTTACTTCCACCAGAGTTACTGCCGCTCATGAGCTGCAAATAGTCAACGATGATGAGTCCGAGAGGCTGTATGTGTGCTTGGCGCCTAGCTTTTGTGCGCATTTCCAGCACCGTGAGTCCCGGTGTGTCATCGATGTATATCGGTGCTTCAGCCATCTCGCCCATAGCGGTAGAGATACGTTCGAAATCGTCCTCACTCAAATTACCGGTACGGATGTTCCATGCATCAACAGACGCCGCATCGGCAAGCATACGGTCAACGAGCTGCTCTTTGCTCATCTCGAGGCTAAACATGAGAACCGACTGCTTTTCTTTGCTCGCGATATTGT
>NZ_JADYVR010000238.1:0-461 GCF_020193935.1 Bradyrhizobium sp. NBAIM08
GCCCGTCTCCACGATAAGCGCCCGCCTGCACCGAGACAAATCGCAAACCATCGGAAGGCAGCGTGTAATCCGCGTTCAACTTGCCCTGAAACAGTTGCCGCACCGCAGTCGTCCGGCTCAACTTCACCACGTCGCTAACCAGCACGGCCAAACCGCGTCGCCAACTTCGGCGCATAGTCGCGAACCTGGTACGTGTGCGGAAACACTACAAATTCCGGATTTACGGATCGAATCAACTGCTCCAACGCCGCCGTGTAGCCATCTGCGCTGTAGCTCGCCAAGTCGTCATGCGCAATAGCAAAAACCTTATCGACAGCCTTCGACGCCGCCGCGCCGGCCGCACCGATGGTCGCCGCAAAAACCGGAAGCCCAAGCTCCTTCGCCGCCATCACCGCTTCCCACCCCATACGATGGAAAGTGCCGCCCGATTGTTCCAAAACAACTAGGACGCTCATATCACC
>NZ_JADYVR010000024.1:0-51239 GCF_020193935.1 Bradyrhizobium sp. NBAIM08
GGTTTGGACTCTGATCCTGCAATCCGAGTCCGAGGGGCCTGCCCTCATCTCTTGCGCAGCAAGGCTGCTCGGAAGATGGTCTACATACTCAACCTCCTTCTTCGCGCCGTCATGGCGCACATACCACGGTGCAGCCCAAGGCGGTCGCGCATCCGACTGACGCGCGGCTGCTGCATCGAGCAATCATCAAGCTGGTCGGGCTCGCCAAGCGCAACCGTGTGCCGCTACGCCAGAGCTATTTGCGCTTGGCCAAGCGCGCCGCCATCATGACCGGCCGCTATACCCACGCCCACCAGTTCAAACGCGCCCGGCGGCAGCTCAAGTTCCTGCGGACACGGCTTGGCCGGATCATCCGCGACGTCCGCCGCAAGATTGATGGCGATACGGTACTGGAAGCTCGCTTCGGCCCGTTGCTGGGTTTAGCGCAGCAGGTGCGCAGCCAGGATCAGCATCAGCGCGGTCCGAAGGTCTATGCGTTACATGCTCCGGAGGTTGAGTGCATCGGCAAGGGTAAAGCCCGCGCCCCCTACGAGTTCGGCTGTAAGGTCAGCATCGCCACCCCTGTGACGTCTCCGAAGGGCGGCCAGTTCGTGCTCCATGCCAAGGCGCTGCATGGCAATCCCTTCGATGGGCACACGCTCGGTCCCGTAATCGCCGACATGGAGAAGCTCACCGGGGTGGAGGCTCGCGGTATCCACGTCGACAAAGGATATCGCGGTCACAACCACCCGCAGCGCACCGTCGTCGTCTTCGCCACGGCTCGTTCGGCCGCCAGTTCGTCCTCGGTGGCGTCGGCTTCCAGCTCTTCGAACGTCAGCGCCAACTGCTCCATCAGCCGCGCCGAACGTTCCGACCGTTGCCCATAGATCTGATGTTTCAGCTTGGCGATCTGCAACTGCTGCTGGGCGATCAGCGCTTCGTCTTCCGACGCTTTCGCGCGGGCGACCGCGAGCTCGGCGGCTATCTCCAAACCCTTCGCGCGCTCGACCGCCAGCGCCTCCTTCAGGACGGCAATGTCATCCGGAACAGCGTCGCGGTCGGCATCCATGCGACGCAGTGAATCACAGATTGGACGCGATGGGACTCCCGAAAATGGCAGCAACCGCAGATTTCTTCGCTCAGCCCACACTTTGCGGCCGCCAGCTTAGTTGCGGATTCCGCCAGTCGATGCCCTCCAGCATATAAGCCATCTGCGCCGCTGAGATCGATACCGCGCCGGCCGACGCCGACGGCCAGATGAACTTGCCACGATCAAGGCGCTTGGCGTAGAGCGACATGCCCAGCCCGTCGTGCCAAAGAATCTTGACGAGGTCACCGCGGCGGCCCCGGAAGATATAGAGTTCGCCGGCATGGGATCGCGCTTCAAGCTCTCTTGAACCGTAAGAGCCAGGCTTTGCATGCCGCGACGCATGTCGGTGTGGCCAGTGGCGATCCAAACCCTGACGCCGCTCGGAATCGGGATCATCGTCGCCGCAGCAGCTCAAGTACTCGCTGCAGGGCCTCGCCGTCCACGTCACGGTCAACGCGAACGCGACAGCCGCCGCCAAGCTCGATTTCAATGATTCCAGCCCTTGCGCGCTGCGCAGGCGGTGAAGCCACTGGTTGTGGCGCCTCGCTCGAGATCGGAGCCGCCACGGGCGTGATCTCGACGGGAATGAGAGCTAGCACGGCATCACCGCCCAGTCGACCCTGGCGCGCTTGTCGACGCCAGGTGAACAGCAGGCTGTGAGCCACCCCGTGCCGGCGCGCGACGCCGCAGACCGTCTCGCCAGCCTGCAAGGTCTCTTCGACAAGGCGAACCTTCTCGTCGTAACTCCATCGCCGCCGACGCTCGGCGCCCAACACATTGACTTGCATTCGCCACGTGACCTTAACGCTAGATTTAAGGTCAAATTCTTGGGCCGCCTCTCAAACGACACAAGGCGGCCGCCGCCGGAGGGATACTCTTCTTTGCCATGCCGACAAGAGAATGCGCGGCGCAAGGGCGCCGGAAAGAAGGAAATCCTGCTCTCTCCGATTGCGATCGAGGTCGTGAGGCGGATTGATGCGCTGTTCGAGATTGAACGCTCCATAATGGCAAGAGCCCCGAAGGGCGTCTGAGCGTGCGACAGACGCTGAGCCGCCCCCAGCGGCGCGCATGTGCGATGCCTCGGAAAAGGTCGGAAGGAACGATGCACCTACTGACAAGCGAAAAACGAACACGCGGCTTGTAAGACATAGGCGTCGCGCCATGCGCACGCCGGAAGACGCGAAGCGCATTGGCGACGATGATTTGCCCTCTGAAAAGTCAATCGTATTGTATACTGTACGAATACATTGCGAACCCAAGCCGCTTGGGCGATCGCAATGAGCTGCACCTTGCGTTGCGTGGGAGGCGCCGCTTCAGCATTGTCGTCACGGCGCAAAACTCTGGATAATCGCCCCACACTCTGGAGTACCGGCAACGCGGAGCACTCCGTGTCGAACCGAACACGCGACACGCGGGTCGGCATACTCTCGCTAGAAATAGTAGCCCACACCCAACGTCGCGCCGTTCGTCACCTGGCGCTATGGGTTGGTGGCTGACATTGCGGGTTCGGTTGAGGCGTAGGCGGCTGAAATAAGCTTGTAACAACCGCATGCCCTTTGCTCGAGGCACGAACGTTCTTCAATCCGCAGCACGCCGCGAGTTTTGCGGATCAGTTTTTGTTCTTCGAATCGGATTAGGGTTTCCGTTACCCCAGCGCGGCGCAGTGCCAAGACGGAAGAAAGGTAATCATGCGTAACCGGAAGCACATTAGCATCGAGGGCATCACTCGCCAAACACAGCCAGCACGCGAGCCGTTTCTCCCGATCGTGGCGCACGCCGCACAACCCGCTCTGAGCGCAATGCAAGTCCAACGCATGGACGTACCGGAGAAGATGTTCTCGAATTTCAGAGTGATCATGCATCACGCGTCGCAGATCCTCGACACCAATTCTGTGCGCGCTGCCCGGAAAAAGTACAACAGATTGATGAGTCGCAAGATGCGGTCCGAATAAGAGCGAAGCGCCGATAGCTCCGCAGTGTCCTATCACCGCTGTTTCAAGAACGCTTCCGGCGGCAACTATTCTGAGCGAGACAAGTCCGGACTCTATAAAATAGACATGATCGAGTGGCCTTTTCGGCTCTTGCAGCACCATCCGCTCTTTTAAAACAATCGGCTCGAGGAATTCTCCTATTGCCGCGAGCTCTTGAAGCGAAATCCTCGCCAGAATCTCGTTTTTGAGAAAGCGCCGTGCACTAGAGCGGACGGCACCGGGCCAACGATGTGCATCAGAGGTCCGCGTGAGAACCGCAGCGCTGCGCCCATCAAGCGCGTCGAGGACGGCAAGAACTTGGTCGGCCATGCTGCGGTCCGCCTCTTTGTTAGGAAGATTACTAAGTCAACCGGTTCGACCTTCACGAACTATTGATTCTCAGTCTAGCGAGACGGCACTCCCTCTTCGTGCAATGAGACGCCTTTCGACGAAGAAATCCTGCGACAGAACAGCCTCCGTCGATTCATTCCGACGAACCCCGGTCGCACATACCTGCACCCATCTCCTGGCATATCGTTACTAGAGAGGGAGCTCAGTACATTTTTTGCGTGAGCAACGCTGCTACGCCATGCTGGAACAACCGGCCATGGCAGCATAACTTAAACCAATGGCCTCCGGCAAACCCGGGCCGGTTCACATGTCCTCGCCCATTCTTCAGACAGTTCGCAGTTGCTCGGTGCGCTTGCGCAGAATGTGAGCGCTTGCAAGTAGCGATGCCGTCAGAACAACCGTGATAGTCGACACGGCCGCTATCGTAGGCTCAATCTGGAAGCGAAGATCGTCCCACATGCGGCGTGGCAACGTGACGGCACCTGATCCTGACAGAAACAGGGACACGACCACTTCATCGAATGAGGTGATGAACGCGAACAGCCCGCCGACAAGGATGCCTGGCCGGATCAGCGGCAACGTTATTTGCCAGAACGTACTGCTTGGCGTCGCGCCGAGGCTCAACGCTGCCTGCTCAAGTCTAGGATCGATGCCGGATAGGCTGGCGCTTACGCTGGTGACGACAAACGGCACAGCAAGGCAGGTGTGCGCCAGCATGATCGCCGCCGGCGTGCCGACCAGCCCGTAGCGGGAGAAAGCGTAGTAGATGCCGATCGCAACAACTATCACGGGCACGATCAGTGGCGACAGGATGAGGCCGGCCGCGAGGACCCGAAGCGCCCGCGGCAAGCGGGTGATGCCGACCGCGGCGAGCGTGCCGAGCGTCGTCGACAGCCCCACCACGGCTGTCGCCACCCAGAGGCTGATCCAAGTTGCGCGCAGCCAGTCGACGCTGCCAAAGTAGACGATGTACCATCTGAATCCAAAGCCGGGTGGTGGGAAAGTGAGGTAGTTCGCCGACGAGAAGGACAGGACGAAAACCACTATGATCGGAAAGGCGAGGAACAGCAGGATCAGGCCGACTATCAACGTAGGCAAGAGGCGGAAGGCAGTCATTGGAGGTTCATCCTGAAGGCGCTGCCCACCCCGGGCAGGAGCTGTACAAGGGCGATCAGGCCGAGCGCGGTCGCGAGCAGCACGGTAGATAGCGTCGCCGCATATCCCCAATTGAGCTGGTCGACCTCGTTGGCGATTAGCATCGAGAGGGTGATCTCGCGCGCGTCGCCCACCATGGCGGGCGTAATGTAGAACCCGAGCGCCAGCACGAACACCAGCAGTACGCCGACGGCCACGCCCGGCATGGACAGGGGCAAGATGACCTCTCGGAAGGTGTTCCATGGCGTGGCGCCCAGGCCCGAGGCGGCGAGCGCCAGTGAGGGGTCGATCTGTCGCAGGGCGTTCGCGATCGGCAGGATCATGTACGGCAGCATGATGTGCGTCATAGCGATTTCGGTTGCGAAGGTCGTGTTGAGTAGCCGGATCGGTTCTTCAACCAAACCAAGCGCCAGTAAGGCTTCATTGATCAGACCATGCCGGCCCAGCAGCACCATCCAGGCGTAACTGCGCACCAGCACCGACGTCCAGAACGGCAGCAGGATCACGATCAGAATGAGAGGTGCACTCGAGCGCGCGCGTGACAACGCAAGCGCCACCGGATAAGCCAGCACGAGCGTGCTGAGCGTGACCGAAAACGACGTGCTGAGCGTGATCCAGAAGACCTTGAGGAAGATGACGTCACCCAGCAGCGCCGCATAGTGATCCAGAGACCAGCTAGGATCGTTGAGGCTGCGCAGCAGCATCGATACGACGGGTACGGCATAGAACACCACCATGTAGACCAGCAGCGGCGCGGCAAGCAGCAGCGGAATGATGCATGAGCGCGCACGATTCCACACAGACAATTCTCTTTGGCTTACCGAACGGGCTGAGAATAGTGTTGTGATCGCCTCAGACATAGCTCGCCCTACACAAGGATCGTGTCCGCGACCGACCAAGCAATTTCTGCGCGCTGGCCAACGGCTCGGCGGCGTATGGCCGCACTCGATGCTTCCTTAAGTACTAGAATGGTCCGGTCGTCGGACTTCAGCTGGTAGCGGCAGCGCTCGCCAGCGAACACGGCTTCGGTCACGGTAACACTCATGCGGTTGACGTCTGGTCCGGGTGCGACAAGCCCGTCGGCGAAACGCAAACGCTCGGGCCGGATGGTCAGAGCGACTTCAGCGCCGATTGTCGGACGCAGTGAAGTCACGGCCCGCACCAACACGTCTTCGCACTTGGCCACGACGACGCCGTTCTCCAAACCGCATACGACGGCCGGCAAGAAGTTGGACTGGCCGATGAAGCCCGCCACAAAGCGATTGTTGGGGCGGTCGTAGAGATCCTCCGGACGCCCGATCTGCGCCACTTTGCCATCGTTCATGACGGCGATGCGGTCGGACATGGTGAGCGCCTCGTCCTGATCGTGCGTGACCAAGATGCAGGTGACGCCTAGTTCAGCGTGCAGGCGTCGCATCTCGGACTGCAGATTTTCGCGCAGCTGCTTGTCGAGTGCACCCAGCGGCTCGTCCATCAAAAGCAGCCGCGGCTTGAACACAATCGCCCGCGCTACCGCCACACGCTGCTGCTGACCGCCGGAGAGCTGACGCGGATAGCGCCCGCCATAGTCCGGCAGGTGCACCAACTCGAGTGCCTCCCCCACCAGCCTAGCTCGCTCCGCCTTCGGGACACCGCGCTGCTTCAGCGGAAATCCGATATTTTCGGCTACGGTCAGGTGCGGGAAGAGGGCATAATTTTGGAATACCATGCCGATGTTGCGGCGATAGGGTGGCATGGCGACCACCGAGACCCCGTCAATGGAGATGTCGCCTGCGTTGGGATTCTGAAAGCCCGCGATCATCATGAGCGTCGTGGTCTTGCCCGAGCCGCTAGGGCCCAACAAAGTGAGGAATTCGCCGGAACGAACGTCGATGGACACGCCGGCCACGGCCGCGACACCTCCATAACTCTTCTTCAGATCGGTCAGCGACACCGACGCGCCGCGCATACAACTGCCGTCCTGAGGCAAAGTCAAAGGCATTAACTCACGCTCCATAGAATCTAATAGCTTTTGGGTTTGGCCCTAAGCCCCTCGACACGCTCGGGACGGGCAATCGGCGCATCAGCCCAGCATCCACTTGGTGAACTTGGCTCGAGCCATCTCGCGGTTGTCGGTCCACCAGTCGAAGTCGTAGGGCACGAGTTGCTTCTTGATGTCCGGCGCACTCGGCAGCACCTTTAGGCGCTCGGGTGGGATGTACTTGTTGGACCCTTCGTTGACCGAGCCGTAGGGAATCGCGAGCGCGAAGCGCGCCTGCGGGATCGCCATGGTCGAATAGGCCACGAATTTCATGGCATTCACCTTATTCTTGGCGCCCTTGAGGATGCCCCAAGCATCGCGCATGGCCAGTCCTTGATTCCAGCAAATCGCCACAGGTAGGCCTTGCTCCTGCAACGCCGCCATGCGACCGTTCCAAACCGTGGTCATGACAACCTCCCGGTCCGTCAGCATCTGCGGCGGCTGGGCGCCAGTCTCCCACCACTTGACCACGCTCTTCCTGATCTTGTCGTAGCTTGCCAGTGCCTTGTCGACGTCGAGCGGATAGAGCTTGTCGGCCGGCACCCCGGCTGCCATCAGCGCGCATTCCATCTCGGGATTCATACCAGCCCCGATGCCGTACATGGCCCGATCGCCCGGGAACTTCTTGGTGTCCCAGAAATCCTCCCAGTTTGCAGGTGCGGCACCATTGAACGCGTCGGTGCGGTAGGCCATCACGTTGGCCCACACCAGCATATCCACCCCATATTCGAAGCGGTACTCTTTGCCCACGCCGTCATCGATCAGCGAGTAGTCGATCCTCTCGAAATAGTCGCCGGTCTTCGTCAGCCTCATGATCCCGCTGCGGCTGGTGTGTATGAGATCCCATTCGAGATTGCCCGTATCGACCATCGCCTTGACTTTGGTTGTATCAGCGCTGGGAAACGCGCGAACCTGAATGCCTGTCGCTCTCTCGAATGGCTCGAAATATGCCTTCTGCTGTGCCTCATGCGCCGTGCCACCGTAGTTGGCGACGCGGAGTTCTCCCGAGCCCTTGAGGACATCCGGGACCGTCGTCTGCTCGGGCCAGGCCGGTTGGGCATCTGCCGAGCGGATGATGAAAGGTGTCGCGAGTCCGGCGGTGATCAGGCCGACAGCGCGGCGGCGATTGAGAAGCAGTCGAGAGCGGTCTTTGCGCATGGGCTCGTCCCTCATGAAGTAAAGAAGGTTGTGGCGAAAGTGCTTGTATCGTAGTCAATGCGTATCAGGCTGAGGTCCTGCACCGCCGCATTAGCCCGCTCCATCTCAGGGATGCGCGGCGACTCACGTCGGGCATGGATGAGGTAGTCGCCCTCGCCCATTGCTTCACAGACTCGCCCATGCGCGCGGCGCCCCCGGTCGGATGCACCTCACGAATCAAATTAAGTGAGATTGTCTTGGTATTCCCCCTGCCATTTGGATTGTTTTTTGGAGAGCGCTGAACGCCATCTCGCGCCAAGACTATCAATGCGGGAACAATTGAACAGACGTTTTCTTCGATGCCCTAAATCATTGAGGAATATCGAGCTATGTTTTCTAAAACGAACAACGCAAACGACTGTGCCCTGCGCTTAAAGTACACAAACTTGGTTTTTAGAGCGTGATGGCATTAAGTTCGATAGCCTGAGGTAGTTGGCTCATTCCTCGGAGGTGAAAGCTTCCAGTGCGTGACCGATCGCGGCGCAGACCGCGTCTCGATGAACCATGGCGCATCGATGCGGTCGTGACGCAGGGCCGCCAGGGAGGTCATGGTCTTCCAGCGGCGCCGTGGAGAACCTTGGCCGGAAGTCTGTGCCGCGCGGAGCCCCCGCAGCGGACCCACGTCGGGCCGGGTCCAATCTCGTCGATGAGGGCCGGCCGCTCAGCTTCGACGCGACCTTGATACTTCGCCCGCTAAGCCCAGACTGCGTGCTCTACCGAAACCGCCCTCGGCTTGTGACCGCCCATCCGGCCAGGAGCTCCTCGACCCGCTGCATCCAGCCGACCGATAGCAATACTGATCGCTACCCCAAAACTGCTTGGCGGCCCGATTGCGCGACATCCGCCCTCAACGAGTGACTGCACTCGGCCTCACTTGCCGAGCTATCGCATCGACCAGACCGAGTTGACGCCTGCGCTACCGCCTTGAATCCAGCGCGGCCCTCGCACTGCGTTGACGGTCTCGACTGCAAGGCTCTTGACGAGGCACTTCGCCAATAGCTGTGGTCACGCTGCATCCCAAGCTGTCGACATGCGAATTTTCACGGCCACTTATGGATCAACGCACAGCGGGATCCTGGGGCCGCAGGCGTGAAGAACCGCGTACAGACCAGTGTACGCGCCACTACTGTGGTGGCCTACCTGAGATTATCAGCGACAATACAGAGCAGATCGACTTCCAAAAGAGATTGGCTCAATCGTGCACGAACATAGTGATCAGCGGATCGGAGCCGACCTGACGTGTCGAGTGCCCATGCACTTTCTCATTGAAAGTCGCGCCGGCGGGCAGCGTGTCGGCCGCGTAAAAGCAATCGCCAGGTTTGAAAACGCGCGAGCTCCCATCCTGCAGAGTGATCTCCATTTGCCCTCTAAGAATGAAGACCCATAACGGGCTGCCGGAGCAATGAAAGCTCCAGGCAAAACCCACGGGACTCTGGCGGACCTGATAACCGCTGCACGGAAGTCGTGCCGACAGCTGCATTTGCGACGTGCCTTCGGAGAGATCTATCGTTTCTTCGCGAAAGCGCGCGCGGCCGTCCTTGTCGGTGAACAGGATAATCTTCGTGAAGGCCTTCATGCTTTCCTCGTGATGACTTGGTTAATTATTATGCGCAACGAATGACTGGTAAGGCCCACGATCATCGCTGGCAGCAGGTCGCGTAGCCCAGCGGATCGAAGCACCCTCAACCTTGCGCCACGCCCCAAATCTCCACAGTGGTGTTGGGGCTGTGCATCATGGGCTTTGGTACGAGCGTCATGGGCGGAAGCGCGCCACCCACGCAATCGGCGAGAGTCTTGGCAAAAGCCATCGTTTCGGCCTCAGTACCCGTCGAGGTGAAGTAGCAGACCATAAGCTTCAAATCCGCAGGCCTCCGGCCGAAGGGGCGGAGGAGGTCTTCGATATAGCTCATGGTGAAGCGGGTCTGCGGTATGAGCTGGCCTTCCATAACACACCCACCCGTGTTGCTGTAGGGACGCAAGGGCACCTGTCCACCGAGCCACACAGTATCGCGCAATCGGATGGCTTGGCGGTACGGCCAACCGTGAAAGCCCGCAGGGATCGCCCAGTCCCACACGCGCTTGGGCCAATGGTCCTCGCGCGGGATGTATTTGTCGCGGCCGTTCCACAGTTCGCGCATGGCCATAACTTCGACCTTGGTCAGGGCGCCCTTTGGATTAAGACGGTGGCAGGGAACCACAGTACCGGCCGGCCCAGGCTCGCGAAAGTGGGTCGCCCGCGCCTTGGCGAGCGGCGCCCAGTCCTCGCGCTTTGTGCCGAAATAATAACCCTCCAGCTTGACGCAGTCTTGGAAAGAGGCGCCGAGCGCAGCCAGCGTCTCCGCGTGCCTCTCCATGATGAAGTGGCTCTGGGCCACGCCGTCGTCCGGATGGCGCACAACGCCGTCGGTGTCCTCCGCCGTGCGGTTGGCAACTGCGATGAACTCGCCCGCGCGCAAGCCCGCGGTAATCGCTCGGTCGCCGAACAGCGCCTGCCTCTGCGGTGGCACCGGTCGCGGCACCGCCCGGACATCGGAGTGCGTCCGCCACCCGCGCTGAGCGATGGCCTGTATCTGGATCGTCTGGCCGGAAAACGGCTGCAAGGGTTCAGGCACCGTGCTGATGGCCGGCATGGGGTCTGCCTTGAAGAAGCGGGCCAGTGCCGCGATCACCTCCCAATCATCGCAATCAGCAGTGTAATGCGCTTTGAGTCGGACCACGTCGTCAAGCGTGCAGGATTCGCTGGCGAGCGCCTCCGCCATGTTGGTCACCGCGCCCTCGATCTGCTTGTTGAGGTCGCCCGGATTGAGAATCCGTCCGGCTGTATCGAAGTCAGCCGCGCCGCCGACGAAGCTCAACGCGCCCGCGCTGGCGGACAGATTATGGGTGTCCGCGATCGGCAGATGCCAGATGGTCGATGCAGTCATGTCGTCCCTCATTTCAACTGTAAATCGAAGTCACGGTCGCACCCGTTGAGGCCGCACCACCGCGGAAGCACCGACCAAACGACCAAGAATATTCCGCGGTGCAACGTACACTACTCTCTGTGCTTCAGGCGCGCACGTGCCGGACCATTAGGTCCCGTACCCAGGGCTGATACGATCGAGGCGTCGTTTGAGTGCTGCCCACGTGCGGGAGGCAAAGGTCGGACTCTCGCGATAGCGATTGCTCTGCTCCATCGTGTGCGCGACGACTTCATCGGGCGGCAAGGAAACTTTTTGTCCGCCCTGTGTAGCTGCGATCTGGATGCGGCAGGATTGGTCCAAGTAGTACATATTAAAGAACGCTTCAGCCACGCTACGCCCAACCGTGAGCAAGCCATGATGCTTGAGGATCATTGCGTCCTTGTCGCCGAGATCACGCGCCAGCCGTTCACGCTCCTCCAGGTCATCCGCAATGCCTTCAAAGTCGTGATAGGCAACACGGCCAAAGAGCTCCATCGATATTTGGTTCAACGGCAGCAGCCCTTGGTCCTGCGCTGCCACGGCCATGCCGGCCAGGGTATGTGTGTGCATGACACACTGGGCATTATGGCGATTCATGTGCACGGCTGAATGGATGGTGAATCCTGCGCTATTGATCTCGGACACCTCCGCCTTCTCGACGGCGTGTCCTTCGGGGTCGACGACCACGAGGCTCGAGGCGGTGATTTCATCGAACATCATGCCATACGGATTGAGCAGGAAACGATGTTCCTTGCCAGGCAGACGCGCCGATAAATGAGTGAAGATCAGGTCGTCCATGCCAAAATGGGCTATCAAACGGTAAGCCGCAGCCAGATCGCAGCGGATCTCCCATTCCCGAGTATCAACGGTACGCATGTCTCGTCCTCCCTAATGTCCATCCATTGTGCGCTGCCCCCTAACCCGCTTGGCACGCTTCGGCGAAGGTGGCAGCGCGCAGCAACGTAGCATCGTCGCCTCGCGCGGCGACCAGTTGTAATTCGATAGGCAGGTCCGCAGGACGCCGGCCCACTGGCAGAGTTAGGCAAGGCAAGCGCAGCATCGTCCAAGCTCCGTTGAAGCGGGCGTCGACGGTGTTGCCCAAACCTTCTGGCGCTTTGCCAGCCGCGGCAGGTACCAGGAATACATCGTAATCCCCGAACAGAGTGACTCACGCCAATCGAGCATCATGAGCGCGCGCAAGGCCTTTTTTCGTAGGCGTCCAGTGTCGCGCGCTGCTCATAGTTCTCAAACAAAGAAGCGTGTAAGGGTCTGACTCGTGAGTTGGCGTTGCGCAACTGACGAGCGGCTGCAAGCGCCGTCAATTCCTTCATGAAGGATGTCCGTTGCCAGGCACCCGTGCCGATAACTGAGTGTAGATCAGAACCACGTCATGACAGCCTCAAAGCACAAGCGCGCCGATCAGTAGCCACGCTTCAGGTCGACTACGTTACGCAACGGCTTTCTGTCGAGGAAACGCTGCAGGTTGTCGTTGAAGATCTCCAATGCGCGAGCGTTGTAGTCGCTCAGCCAACCGGCAACATGGGGAGTGACGATGACGTTCGGCATCGTCCATAGAGGACTGTCCACCGGAAGTGGTTCCCGCTCGAATACGTCGAGGAGAGCTCCGGCGATCGTGCCCCCCTGAAGCGCCTCGACGAGCTCGTTTTCCGCAATCACCGAACCGCGAGCGATATTGATCAGAAACGCCGTGCGGCGCATGAGCTGCAGCTCCTTGCGACCGATAAGCCTGGTGGTTTCCGAAACGTGTGGAACAGCAAGGACGACGAAGTCGGAGAGCCCCAGGACCTCGGCGAGCCCCTCCGGCGGGAAAAGCGTGTCGATGCCTGAAACCGGCTGGGTCACATCACGCTTCGAGCCGATCACAGTCATGCCCGCACTCTTGGCTCGGCGAGCGATGGCTGTACCGATCGATCCGAGCCCGACAACACCAAGCGTCCGTTCCGCGAGCGGTGCGATCGATCGTGGACGCCATTCCTTGCGAGATTGCTCCCGCATGAACCGCGGGAAGTCCCAGTGCATCATGGTCATGCCCGCCATGACAAAGTCCGCGATGACTTCGCCGTGCATACCGCGGACATTGGTGACGACGAGGTCGCCGACGCGGTCGCGGATCGATAAGACTGAGTCAACGCCCGCGCTGGCGCATTGGAACCAGCGCAGCCGCCGCGCTTTGTCAAAGATCTCGGCAGGAAAACTGTGGGCGAGGAGAACATCTGCCTCCGCCACGTGCTGATCAAGCGACGCCTGATCTTTCGCGATCAACACGCGAACATGGGAAAAACGCTTGTGAATCGAGGCCGCATAATCATCACCGGCAAAGGCATAGAGGAGGACTGTGACGACATTTTCAGCCGCAGACGTTGATGACATTGTAGTTGGACCTTGATCAAATTTCTTGGATTAAACCCGCGGCATTGCAGGAGCAACAACTGAACCCCGGCATTGTGGCGCCCCATAAACACTATCAGCCACGAGAGTGTGCGGATCGCGTCACGCCACATTGCGCGACAGGACTATCATGGCCACTGTCCTTGAATAGACGTTTTCTTTGATATCGTAAGTCATTGAATATCATTGCTGGTGTTTTCTAAATCGAACACCGCACTCGACAGCGCACGGCCCCGAAGCCGCGCTGATGTTGGTGCCCTGCAACGGGATTGCCAATTTTCGGCCCGACGGATCTCCGATTAGCCTCGGGCGTCGGATCCTGGGCCCCTGGCTACCTCCCGCAAACCGTCCTCATCCTTTACCGCCCTCCTGGTGGGCGGCCGATGGTGTGGGCCAGCCGACACATCGTGATGGCCACGTCATCGATGGCTCGTCGATATCGATTAAGCGCTATGATAAGAGTCTGAAGTTTGCCGCCAGCGTAAGCGGCGTCGTTCGGCCTCAACTGAAGACAGATTCCAGACTATCGGCGCGAGGGAAAACGCCACAATCGATCGGTCAGACGCACAATTACGGCGATTATGGCCCAATGTTGGGGAATTCAGCCTCAAAGCGTGGCTAGAGTTGGCTCATGACGTGCGCGGCGGCAGCCGCCGTTGAAGATGTCGGATGAAGCGCGCCGGAGAGCAAAGCGTTGGAGGGGCCGCCGATGACCGACGGCGCAAATGAAAACATCGGGGCTCGGCTGCGTCACGTCAGGCTGCGCAACGGCCTTTCACAGCGTGCGCTGGCAAGGCGGGCCGGAGTAGTCAACTCAACCATATCTTTGATCGAATCAGGGCAGACAAATCCGTCCGTGGGCGCCTTGAAGCGTATCTTGGAAGCCATTCCGATCAGTTTGGCACAATTTTTTTCGCAACCGGACGAGAGAAGGGAACAGATCTTTTTTAAGAAGAATGACCTGACCGAGATCGGCAAGGGCGGAGTCTCCCTTCTCCAGGTTGGCAGCACCATGGTTGGTCGATCAGTCCAGATTCTGCAGGAGACGTACAAGCCTGGCTCCGACACAGGGAAAGTGTGCCTTACTCATGATGGTGAAGAAGGCGGAATTGTCATTAGTGGACGTTTGGAGGTCACAGTTGACGATCAAAGGCGCGTGCTATGCCCTGGCGACGCTTACTACTTCTCCAGCCGCCGACCACACCGGTTTAGGTGTATCGGCAAAGAAATATGTGAAGTAGTGAGTGCGTGCGCGCCGCCAACGGTCTAGTGAACGAGAGCTGATCAGGCAAGAGTTGATAACGCGCCGTACTGAAGGGGGGTGCGCAAGAGATTTCTAAGGTGTGAGTTTGCTTCGAAACGTGAAGATAGCATCGAGGCGCGGACGACATGTGGATCGCTTCATTGCGATCTTGCGATCCACCAGATTTGGCGAAATAGAAACGGCGCATCTTTGCAGCTATGTGCGCAGTAACCGCCCCAATGCCAGCATCTGAGGCAAAGTGATCGGGTCATTGGCGATACTCGATGCCACCGGGTGTGACGCGAATCGCGCGACCACCATCTCCGCCTTCGGCGCGACATAGAGGCGCTGGCCGTGGATGCCCTTGGCTTCGAAGGCGTCCAGCTCATTGTGGCTCACCCACCACATGCTCCGATACGAATAGCCTGGTAACCACGCGTAGTGGAATTTGTCCGGGTCATCGCCCTTTCGCACCTCGTGCACGACGGAGGCGGGAATGAGCTGCTTTCCGTGCCAGTCGCCTTCGCGACGCATGAGCTCGCCAAAGCGCGCGAGGTCGCGCAGGGTCGCGTTCAGCCCGCCGCCGACCAGCGGCGTGCCAACCGGGTCGACAAGGACGTAGCCATCCTCCTCGCAGCCCAGTGGCGCCCACAGGCGCTCGTGCAGCAGCTGTGCGAACGAGCGGCCGGTCACGCGCGCCATCACCCAAGCCATTACGTCCGTGTTGACGGTCTTATACGCGAACTCGTGGCCGTGTGCCCCCTCCTTCTTCATGGTGCGCAGGTAGTCGCATAATGTCCGCGGCCCGTCGTAACCGACCGGCCGTGGTCGCCCACCACAGGCGCGCGAATACGCCCGAACGCCGGAGCGCTCGTCGTCGTAGATCTCGGTGTATGCCAGACCAGTCTGCATATCCATCACCTGACGCAGCGTGGCATCACCCCAAGCAGTCCCCCGGAGCTCCGGTAGGTAATGTGGGATTGCCTTCCCATCATCGAGCACGCCCTCGTGGACGAGCGCGGCGGCGAGGGTACCAGCGTACGACTTCGTGACCGAGAAGCACGCATGCGCCAACTGTGGCTCGAGCGCCCCGAAGTAGCGCTCATACACAATGCGCCCGCGATGCAGCACCACGATGCCGTCGCAGTAGGTGTCGAACAGCGCCTCGTCGAAGCGGCGGGTGCGGCCGTCCTTATCGGCGAAGGTCAGCGCCTCAATGTTCGCGGCCTTGTCGCTGCGATCGAGCGGCGACGGCCCGCCCCGCCCGCGCCACACGTTGACACTCGCCGCAAGCTCGCGCCTATGCGACAGCGACCAACGGATCTGCGGGAAATCGAAAAACGTGCCGCTCTCGAATGTGATGCACTTGTCTGCTGGCGGCGGCGCACCGCGCATCCAGCAGAGTTCGCGCGGATCGGACGCGCGGCCATCGAGAAAGCGTTTTCCGTCGAATTCGAGAAAGCTCATCGACTACGTCCCTTCCAAAGCGTTTCGAGAAGGACACCCAATTCGAGTTCTCTCATAATCTCTCCCCCATTTGCAGATCAAAGTGCCGTCAACCTTGAGCGACGCCCCAAATCTCCACGGTAGTCTTGGGATTGTGCATCATTGGCTTCAGCACGAGCCGTCATAGGTGGAAGCGCTCCGCCCACGCAATCCGCGAGGGTCTTGGCGAAGGCAATCGTCTCGGTGAAGTAGCAGACCATGAGCTTCAGGTCCGCGAGTGACCGGCCGAACGCCCGCAGGAGGTTCTGGATATAACTCATGGTGACGCGGGTCTGCGGCATGAGCTGCCCCTCCATGACGGAGTGCCCCTTATTGCAGTAAGGCTCCGAGGGCACTTGGCCACCAAGCCACACGGTATTTCGCAACCGGATAGCTTGACGGCAAGGTGTGGGGTAGGTCCAGTCCCAAACGCGTGCGGGCCAATGGTCCTCGCGCGGGATGTATTTGTCGCAGCCGTTGCGCAGCTCGCGCATGGCCAGGACCTCGACCTTGGTCAAGGCGCCCTTTGGATTGAGCCGGTGGCAGGGGACCACGGTCCCGGCGGGACCCGGCTCGCGAAAATGACTCGCCCGCGCCTTGGAAAGCGGCGCCCATTGCTCGCGTGTGTTGCCGAAGTAGTAACCCTCCAGTTTGACGCAATCCTGAAAGGAGGCGCCGAGTGCGGCCAGTGTCTCCGCGTGTTTCTCTATGATGAAGTGGCTCTGAGCCACGCCGTCATCTGGCTGTCCCACCACGCCGTCTACATCCTCGGCTGCGCGGTTCGCAACGGCAATGAACTCGCCCGCGCAAGCCCCCAGGGACCGCTCGCTCACCGAATAGCGCTTGCCTCTGAGGCGGTACGGGGCGCGGGAGCGCTCGGACTTCGGGATGCGTCCGCCAGCCGCGCTGGGCAATAGCTTGAATTTGTATAGTTTGGCCGGAGAAGGGCTGCAAGGGCTCCGGGATCGTACTGATCGCTGGCATGGGTCCGCCTTAAAGAAACGGGCCAGCGCCGCAATCACCTCCCAATCGTCGCGTTCGGCGGTGTAGTGCGCCTTTAGCCGCACCACGTCGTCGAACGTGCAGGCTTCGCTAGCAAGTGCCTCTGCCAAGTTCGCCATCGTGCCTTCGATCTGCTTGTCGAAGTCATCCGGATTGCGAATCCGTCCCGCCGCGTCAAAATCACCTGCGCCGCCAACGAAACTCAATGCGCCTGCGCTACCCGACAAACAGTGGGTATGCGCAATTGGCAGAGTCCAGATGAGAGGCGCTCTCGTTACCATATATCTGCAACCGGTTTCGCCTGCGACGTTGACGCTTTGGCGAATTAGCTCGCCGTAGTAACAGCAGGTTACCTTCGTCCTCAACGTTGAAAAGACGTTTTCTTTAGCCTAGCAACTCGTTGAAAACTCAAGGTAGCGTTTCATAAATCGAACATCGCACTCGTTCACAAGCTTTGGCCTATCCGAAGATTGACGTGCCAGAATCCTCGACGGTCGTGGACTAACGGTCAGCCGATTTCGGCTAACCGTGACAAATCCTGAACATGGGAGTTCACTGTCATTGTTGCCCAAAGCTCTTGGCGGAAGTCTTCGGCTGAGGTCAGCGCTTGCCGTCTAAATCAGCAAACCAGAGCGGGATGAGGGTAGGTTGAAGGTTTTGGAATCCGAATCGGCTTTTCTGAATAATCGTGCTGGTGGGAAGAAGGCGAGCATGGTGGGCAAGCCTTTCCTCTGCATCTTCGCAAGCCTGTCGTGACCGCAATCGAGGGCGGGATGTCCCGCATTAGGCCGCCAAGCATCGGAACTGCGAACAGAACAGCAATCAGCTGGATCATTTAGTCGAGGAGACCGGCAGCGTCGCGCCGGGCCAGACGGACGGTCACAAGCCGAAGGCAAATTTGGGGAGACAACGGTCTAGCTGTCACAACGGATTAAGGACGTCGACACACCGAACGCGAGCTCGTTCGCGATCTTGCCGAACGCACCTGAACGCTACCACCTCTAGTTGCGGGCCTTCGCGCATGCTCAGGAGCCCAACGTCAGCGGCGTGGTGGCAAACGAACGCGAGCGCTTCCGCAGTCGCGTGGAGACGAGCTTAATAGACGAAGTATTGAGGTTGATCCTCGCCAAAACTCCGCGCAGTCGCTGAATGAACATGACTACGCGCCCGCGCTGATCGGAAGCCAACTCCGCAGCTTGCGATATTCGGCAATTGCCGCCTCTACGCGCCGGAGCCCCTCCGCACTGTCCGCTAAAGCGCAATACTCATCCTCATGCTCGGAATTTGGAGCACTGGCCTGGAAAAGTCGATAAAGTTCCGACTGGATTCTCAGTCCTCGCAATCGACCGTGATCCCAGGCAAACCCGTAGCAGTTGAAGCGCACGGCTCACGTGGCCCCTTCGTGAAGCTACCCTCGCAAGAACAACAGCGGTGTCGCCGACCCATTGGTAACCCTCTGGACCGTGCGCGCCGAAAACTACGACCAAAACCTATCAAGAATTGCTGCCTAGCTTCCAAATAGCAATCAGAAAAGTCGGTCCAGCCGTCTGCTTCGCAATGCAAACTCAGCGCCGCCCTATTTCACCTAATGGCTCAGTCAGGCGGCGACCGATCGTGAATGATCGGACCCGACGCACACGAGCGTTCCCCTCTAGTATTGGCAGATACAAGACCGGCGCTGCTAGCAAGCAGAAGGCCAGCGCAACGGGCCTACGACGCTCCCTATCCGGATGGCAGCCCGCTCAACTCGATTGGGCCGCCAGTGATGGCGCGGATTGCGGACTCAGCAACGTGACGCAAAGTCCCTTACAGGACGGAGGCCAACGTCATTCGGCAAAGGGTCGTAATATCGTAGACAGGCAGACCCGTTATCCGGCGGACCGCCGGCGCCGTCAGTGGCATTCCCGTGCACTCGAACAAAAATACCGCAATATCAGGATGTGAGTCCCGGAGTTGAGTGGTGCAGGCGACGACATCCCTTTCGATTTCCGCGATATCGGTCCGCGGCGGCGGTCGCATATTCTCATTTCGCACGAGTGAGCTGTTTTCGATTCCCCCTATGACCACCCTCGCCCGCGCAGCCGGGTCGTCGATCCCGAGCATGTCCTCGCTTAAGTGCTTCGGCTGAGCGACGACAACCGCGAGCTTAGCGGCGGCCGGCAATTGGCGGAGTAGAGCCGGCAGGAGCAGTAGGCTCGACGTAACGACCGGTACGTCCACCGCCGCGGCCACAGCCGCTTGATGTCGGATGAAGTAGCCACAGTTGGAGCTTATTGCAACAGCGCCCCTCTCGACTAAGCGCTTCGCCGCCGCCACGCAGGCAGGCTCCAGCTCTGGCGCGCCAGGAATAACGATATCAGCCCATGCACCAATAACTGTTTCTGAAATGATGGGAAGATCGAAAGTAGCTGAACTCATTAAGGAGCCGCGTAGCGGCGCTGGCGTGTTGGCATCGGTCGTCATTCCCCGTTCCAAATTCAGAATTCCGAGAGAGCGCGGGATTTGCAATGCCATTTATGACTCCGCTAACTTTATGACAGATGATTGCTTGAGCTTAGCGCGATCCTAAGCTGAAATCCCGCAATTTGTTCAGCTTCGCGCAGCAATTCCATGCTCGAACAATGGAAGTACATACTTTTCGCACGATTAGATCTGTTGCGGGAGCTCAGAGATCACCACGTTCGATGGTTGGACCGGATCGCTCAGCTGGCGATTCCGCGAAGCTGGCGGCGGAATGACCGCATAGCGGGGGCGATCGTTTTCAAGTCCCATCAATGCACCGACGCTCGGCGGCCGCGCGTGTTCTATTCGAGCAGGAGTGCGCCGACCAGAAGCGGGATGGCATTTGCCGAGCACCGCCACCTACGCTCAATCACGCCGCTCACGCGTTTGCGAGAAACGCAGCGAACTTGAACAATATTTGGCGCAGTGGATCGGCAATGCAGCATCATCGCGTTTCGCCGCATCGGCGTAGCGGAATCAACCTACGAGCACGACCGGTCCAGCTCGACAGGTTTCCACACCGAGACTGAGGGCCTCGAGTTGAAGCACCCATCTAGCGCACGCCTGGCTACGATTGCGCCGGGCATGCGCGTCTGCTTCGAGGGAGCACTACTAGCGACTGGCTAGTCCATCAGAGAAGAAGGCGGGAAGCATGGGGCTGCCCGCCGGTTGGTACCGCCGAGATGCTATACAGTCGCGGCGCTGACGGCTGCGTGCCAAGGTATTATGCGCGATACAGCGTATGTGGCGTACGGCTAAGCACCTCCGCGCCGCGTCCCGTTACCAATACGGTCTCGCTACAACCAATCATATAACCGTCCTCTCCAAGGAGAATCATTGGCATGTGAACGGTCATGTTGGCCTGAAGGATCTCGGTTGCGCCGGGCTCCAAGCTGATGTTGCCGCGTTCATTCCAGGGGGCGCCGGTTTGGTAACCCACCCGATGATTGAGCGCTTGCGGTCGACCAGAACGCTCGATCACTTTGCGCGCGGCGGTGTCCACTTCGCCAGCTGTCACGCCTGGCTTGATTACGGCGATCGCGGCTTCAAGTGCCTCTTCCGCCAACGCATGCAAGCGTTCCGACTCAGGGTGTCGGCCGAGTACAGCGCCGCGGACCAGTGCTCCGGCGTATCCTTGTTTTACACCGCCGAGTTCTACCATTGCAGGTTCGTTGTTACCCATTGGATGGCGTGTAAGCCTAGTATGTGGCAATTTCGTCCGCTCACCGAACCCGATTGAGACCAGCCTCACGTCCTCACCACCGGCTTTTCTGACTTCGCTCTGGATGGCTACGGCCATCTCCGTTTCGGTGATGCCTTCCCTAAGCGACTGCTGAAATGCACGCACCGCCACATCGGTCATAGTCATCGCATCGCGCATTGCACTGATTTCGAGGTCGCTTTTCACGGCCATCACCGACGGGACCAGACAAGAAGCATCGACGACGTTCATGTTCGGAAGGCGCGCCTGAAGTGCACTTACATCTGCAGGTGCAAGATTCCAACAGCCCAGTTCGAACCCGATTCTCTTGCCTGCCAGGCCCAGCTGGCGGAGAACATCGGCGCACACTCTGGCGAAGTCAGGCTGCTCCGTGTAACCAACAATCTCGTCGATACAGCTTTCGGCACGTACGCCATTGAGCTCGAACTCGCGCACGACATATGTTGGCGCTCTTCCTGGCACGAAGATCAGCGGAAACGGCATGAAGTACGCGCCCATCCCATCGTATCCGCTAAGATACTTGAGATGGCCGTGGGCAGTGACCACGAGCGCGTCAAGCTCAGCTCTGGCCACCGCTTCAAGCACATTCTTCTGCCGCCGCTCATACTCTGATTTCTGAAACGGGGCATTGGTGAAAGGAATTGCTTTAAGTGCGGTCATGGATCGTTCCTTTTAGTAACCACAGACGTTCATTCTAAGCTTGCGCTAGTCCGTCAACCACTCAACATCCGCCCCTTGCCTCGTAGTTCGGCATAGCGAAGCCATCGGATGGCCACTCCAGGAGTCTTTGCCAATCGCATGCTCGCTGAGGTCCAGCGATAGAAGTGAGCCGTCAGGGTCGGATGGGCACTTGACGCGAGACATCACTGGACTTGGCTTTTCGGCAAACAGCTAGTGTCCAGATGTACACCCCTCAAGTGCCTGTCGATGCACCAAGTGCGCTCTCCAAAGAACCATCTCGTTCCAATCCGGTTTTTGGGGATAAAAGTATTGCTTGGTGGCCCTCCGTATCTGCCGCCCGAGTTCCGAATCAATCGCGTCCGGTCTGTATCTGAACAGCCAGTGTTCATCACGCAGTATCGTCGAACCAGTGTAGGTTCCATATTCGAGGGCAACGTAGGTGTGACGATCGCCCAAAATCCGCTGCCAGTATTCGTCTTGCGTGCCGTGCAAGTTGACCGAGGAGGACGTTCCTAGATCGGGCAAGGTTACTGAGGGCCCGAAGATTTTTGCTGCTCGCTCGTACCCCCTTAACCCGGACGGTTGCTCGCATTGCAACTCCCCGTAGCCATAAGGACCGAGCCCGGTATGGTAATCGATGATGATGACATTATCGCGGGCTGCCACGTCAAAGTCGGCTACTATTTTCTCGAGGGTTCGTCGCGCTTCGGTAGGCTCGCTTCCGCCGTAAAACAGGCCACCGGGCCTGGTGTACTGACCACGCGACCTCGCTGAACGGTAAACCTCTTCCCCATGCAACTTGCGATATTCGGCTATCACAGCTTCAGCGCGCCGGAGCCCCTCCTCTGTTCTGTCCGCAGGAACGCAGTACTGATCCAACTCCTCATACTCGGGATTTGCAGGCGCCGGTTTTGAAAAGTCAATAAAGTTACGATTGAGGTCGCATCCCTCTGCAGTAGACCTGCGATCCCAGGCAAAGCCGTAGCAGTTCAGCGCATGGACGAAGAGCACAGCCGTCGAGGGCGGAAGCTCCTCGTGCAACTTTGCCTGCAAAAACAGCAGCTGCGCTGCCGAGCCATGGTAACCCTCTGGACCGTGCGTGCCGGAGACCAGGACCAAGAGCTTCTTTGCATCTGAGGGGCCGAAATATGCCGCATCGGTAAAGAGAGCCTCGCGAGATGGTCCCTTTGCACTGCACTGATACGCCTTCGACTTCGGTGCCGCTGACAAAAATTTCTGCCTGGCCTCCAGATAGGTGTCAGAGAAATTGACCGCAGCAATTTGCTTCACAACGTCAAAGTTCACGCCGCCTTACCTCCACAGTCAATTCGTCCGATGGGGACGAATTGTCCAAACTTACCGTGACCTATCCTGATTGACCGGGACGCGACCCACAGGGCCACCGCGGCGCAATTTCAAATCGGCGCATCGATCAGGTTGTCTACCCTTTAGTAAAGGCTATCGGGTCTCCAAGCCGAATTTCTGCAATGTAAAGCCTTATATTCCAGAAATTCTGCGGCCTACCGGGGACACGAAGCCTTTTCTACTCTAGGCGCTCTAAACAGACCAGACTGCGCTGAACCGGCCCGGGTTTGCCGGAGGCTCCACCTCCTGAGAGATGGAGCCATGACAAGCAGGACGACGAACAAGTTCTCACCCGAGGTCCGGGCCCGACGGGTCCGGATGGTTTTGGATCACGCCAGCGAGCATCCTGTCACTGGGCGGTGAATACTCCCCAAATATGGGCATCGAAAATTCCCTAGCTGGCATCCCAGCCTGAAGGGGCCGCGGCGCGGAGGCCCCACATACCGGAGCGCTGCGGCCCCTTCAGGCTTTCCGCATCCGATCCTGTCCCCGAAGTGATTCGGGGGCGGAACGGATGATCCAGCTTGGAGATCTCATCGTGATTTTGGACCTTCACCGTCAGGGCTTGTCGATCAGCGCGATTGCCCGGCGCACGGGGCGCGACCCGAAAACGATCCGCAAATACATTGCGCGGGGTCTCGAGCCACCCGCCTATGGCCCTCGGCCGGCTGGCCGGCCGAGCAAGCTCGCACCCTATCTCGACTATCTGCGAGAGCGCATCGCCGCCTTCCCGGACTTGAGTGCTGTCCGGCTGACCCGAGAGCTTCGGGAGCGCGGCTATACCGGCGCCTATACAGCCGTAAAGCGGTTCGCGGCGGCGATCCGTCCCGATAACGCACCTAAGCCCTTCGAAGTACGGTTCGAAACCCCGGCTGGCCAGCAAGCGCAAGTCGACTTTGCTCGCTTCGTGACCATCTTCACCGACGAGCCCGATGTGACACGGATCATTTGGCTGTTCTCGATGGTGCTCGGGCATTCGCGCTTCATCTTCGCCCGCTTCGTCATGCATCAGGACCTGCAGACGCTGCTGCGCTGCCACATGCAGGCTTTTGCGGTCATCGGCGGCGTGCCGATCGAGATCCTTTACGACCGCATGAAGACGGCCGTGACGGGCGAGGACGGCGATGGACACATCGTCTATAACCGGTCGCTGCTGGCGCTCGCACAACATTACGGCTTCCATCCGAGGGCCTGCCGGCCGTACCGCGCCAAGACCAAGGGCAAGGTCGAGCGTCCGTTCAGCTACATCCGGCAGGACTTCTTCCTCGCTCGCAGCTTTTGCAATCTCGACGATCTCAACACCCAGCTCGACGACTGGCTGGCCAACGTCGCCAACGTGCGCGTACACGGCACCACGCAGAAAGTCGTTGCCGAGGCGTTTGCCGCCGAGAGACCCGAGCTGCAGGCGTTGCCAGCGGGGCCGTTCGACGCGCTGCTCAAACTCGAGCGCCGTGTCAGCCACGACGGGCTCGTGTCGATTGGTGGCAACTATTACAGCGTCCCGGACCGCACGCGCCGCATTGTCGAGGTGCAGCAATTGCCCGATGTAATCCGCATTCTCGATCAAGGCGAAATCGTCGCCGTCCATCCCGTTCTGGAAGGCCGCCGGCGAACTCGCGTCGCACCCGAGCATCGCCAGGCGGTCAACCGGTCCAGGTCGCGACCTGGCGTGTCCGAAGCCCTCGTCGGTCGGGCCGGCGATCACATCCCACGACGGTCGCTCGAGTTTTACCAAGCTGTCGGCAAACGGCTCGCCCAATCGGGAGGCCGGCCATGACCATCCACACGCAGCCGGCAGCGATCGACAGCGTCAAGAAAAGCCTGGTCGCACTCAAGATGCCACGTGCGCTGGAAATACTGGACACCACGCTGCGGCGAATCGAACAGGGTGAGGTAACCTGGATTGAGGCGCTCGATCAGCTGCTTATCGAGGAGCTGACGCTGCGCGACAATCGCCGTGTCAGTACCGCGCTGAGAATGTCTCGTCTGACCACCGTCAAAACGCTCGCCGGCTTCGACTTCGCGTTCCAGCCCTCGCTCGATCGCAATCGCATCCTGGCGCTTGCCGAATTGAAGTTCATCGACCGCGCCGAGGTGGTCCATCTGCTTGGGCCGCCCGGCACCGGCAAGAGCCATCTCGCGACAGCACTCGCGGTCGAGGCCGTGAAGGCGGGAAAGAGCGTCGCGTTCGCCACGCTCGCCGACATCGTCACCACCCTCGCAAAAGCCGAACGCGAAGGCACTTTGCGCGAGCGCCTGCGGTTCCTCGCCCGCGCCTCCCTCCTTGTCGTCGACGAGATCGGTTACCTCCCGGTCGTGCCCGGCGGCGGCAATCTGTTCTTCCAGTTGGTCAACGCCCGCTATGAAAAGGGCGCGATGATCCTCACTTCGAACCGCGGCTTTGCTGAATGGGGCGAGGTCTTTGGTGATGCCGTCGTCGCCACAGCATTGCTTGATCGCCTGCTTCACCACTCCGTTGTTATCCAAATCGAGGGATCGAGCTATCGGCTCCGCCAGCACGCCGCCCTCGTCCCGGAAAACGTCCGCTCGCGCCCGCTCACAAACCCGCCGCAGCCCAAGCGCCGCGGCCGCCCGCCTGGAAGGACCAATGACGATCCCGATAGCGGCTGATCCCCGAACCACAATCGCCGTCACCTAGGGAAATTTGGAAGCCCATTCTCACGGAAAGTTCGCTGCCCGTTGACACGCATCCCTCGCGCTGGGCCGCGGTGACCTCGATTGCGGCCAAGTTTGGCTGTACGCCCCAGACGCTGCATGAGTGGGTCAAGAAAGCCGAGGTCGACAGCGGGCAGCGGGCCGGCGTTCCGCGCCGATACCGCCGAGAAGCTGCTAGCCGGGGGAGAACCGAGAGCTTCGGCAGGCCAACGAGATCCTGCGCAAGGCCACCGCTTATTTTGCGATGGCGGAGCTCGACCGCCGGTCCAAGCCATGATCGCCTTCATTGACGATCATCGAGGGGCGCATGGTGCCGAGCCGATCTGCAAGGTGTTGCCGATCGCCCCCCGACCTATCACGCCCATGTGGCCAAACGGCGCGATCCCGCCAAGCTGTCAACGCGGTGTCTCGTTGGACTTCTCACGGCCCGGCAAGCCAACCGACAACGCGTTCATCGAGGCCTTCAATGGGCGCTTCCGAGCCGAATGCCTCAACGCCCACTGCTTCCAGTCCCTTGCGGATGCCCAGGAAAACGTGGAGACTTGGCGCAGATAGCGTAACGAAGAACGGCCCCACGGGGCGATCGGCAATCGGCCGCCGATTTTGCTGCAAAACCACGTCGGCGCATCCAGCTCGCCAACGGGATCAGAGCGCAAAACTTTAGTTCTGGCTGCTCCAAACTTCGGTCTCGCTACAAGTGCGCCGAGGCCCTAACCGCCGCTGGATGAAAACTCAGTGGCGGGTCAGCGGGGAACAAGAGCGCCTTCAATCTTCAAACCTCAGGTTCAAGGCGTGGTCTCTTGGAGCGCGTTCGGAACTATCGTCCTCGACCTCCACCAAGTGATGTAGAGAACAATTAGCCAAGCTACAGGCAGAAGCATCAGCATCGATGCTATTGCCGCAATCGTCGGATCGATCTCATGGCGTATGTTTTCCCACATCTTCAATGGGAGAGTGCGGATCGCAAATCCGCTGACCAGAGACGTTTTGACAACCTCATCAAAAGAGTGAAGGAAGGCAAACAGGGCCCCGCCGATGACGCCTGGCCGGACCAGCGGCAGCGTCACTTTCGTAAAGGTCTGCAGCGGATTGGCCCGCATGCTCTTCGCCGCCAGCTCCAAGCGCCGGTCGAAATTTGCTAGCGTCGCTGAGACGATTACGACGACATAGGCTGTAGCACCGATGCTATGTGTCAGGACGATGCCGACTTGTGTGCCGATGAGGCCAAGCTTGAGCAAGCCGAGGTACGCGGCGATGCCGACAATGATGCTCGGAATGGTAATGGGAGTGAGGAGCGCCATTGTCGAGATACTACGTAGCGTCGAAGAGGCGCGACTAAGGCCATAGGCTGCAAGCGTACCAACAACAGTCGAGAGAAGGGCGACGGCGATACCGATCTGGATGCTGGTCCATGCAGCGTCGGTCCAGGACGGATTGTCAAAGAAGCTTTGGTACCAATGGAGCGAAAGGGCTGCCGGCGGAAATTGTAGTGATGGTCCTGCGCTAAACGACATGACGATGACGACAAGGCTCGGAAAGAGCAGGTAGAACATGACAAGCGCGACGAAAGACGCACCAATTATCCTCCATAGATGCTTGCTGCCAACGGCTTGGTAGAGCGTAGCCGCCCAACGCTTTGCCCGATACAGGGTAGCAAGCTCTTCGAAGTAGCGGATCGACGGACTGAATGAGGGTAGCCAATTCTGCTGCGGAGACTTCCATCTTTTTGTCGCGGCTCGACCTTGAGCACCAGAAAGGTCCAGCCCAAAAATGGCAAGCATGACCACGGCAAGCCCCAGGAGGATGAAAGCTGAGGCGGCAATACGCCCCAAGTCCAGAGAGGTTTCGACCTGAGTTGCAATGAAAGTCGATAGCATGGCGTCGCCCAACCCGCCCAGGGCGGCGGGCGTTATATAGAAGCCAAGACAGAGGACGAAGACCAGCAGCGAGCCGCTGCGGACGCCCGGCAGACTAAGCGGAAAGAATACGCGCCAGAAAGCGGCAAACGGATGGGCACCCATGCTACGGGCAGCGGCAGTGAGGGACTTATCAATGCCTAGCATGACACTGACCAGAGGGAGAACCATGACAGGAAGCATGATGTGGACCATGCCGATGTAGACAGCCATGCGGTTGTAGATGAGCGATATGGGGCTAGAGATGAGTCCGAGGTCGAGCAGTAGATTGTTGATCAAGCCGCCATCGCCAAGAATTATGATCCACGCGTAGGTGCGCACCAGAAAGCTGGTAAGATAGGGAATGACCACGAGCGCGAGAAGTACCGTACGCAAGCCCTTCGAGGCAGCTGCGATTAGATAAGCCATCGGATAGCCAATGATTACGCACATGGACGTAGCCACGACGCTTACCTCGACGGTCTGCAGGAGCACGCGCACATTCGCCCCGCGACTGAAGAACGCCTCGTAGTTGGCAAGCGAGAAGGCCGGCGCATTGAGGCTGGTCAGAAATAGCAGAACGGCCGGTATACCAAAAACCGCGAGCAAAATGGCAAAAGCCGGAACGGTAAGCGCAATGGTTATCTGGCCAAGCTTGTGGAGCATGTTGATTAGCCTTATTCTCTTGTCGTATTCGCTCTGGTCCTAGGCTCTGACGAACCGTACATCGGAGCGAAGCCATTCAAGCCGCGCCTCTTCGCCCGGCTGGAGAGCCCGTCGCCCCGATGCAACGTGCTCGCGCACGACAAGCACTGTGCTAGCGACGCGCACATGGTATTTCCTCAGCGGGCCAGCATAGATCATGTTGTCCACGGTTCCCTTGACGGACTGACACTGGTCCGCATCGACGCGCTTCGGCGCGTCAAGTGGGGCGACGCAGATTCGCTCTGGCCGAATCATAGGAATAGTGCCCTCCGGCTGCGGGGCGTCGGATTCGATCATAAAACCAGCCTTATCAAGGATATTCGCCTCGCCCAGAAACTTCGCCACGAACTTCGTGGTGGGCCGGTCGTAGATGGCCTCCGGCGTGTCAGTTTGCTCGATCCGACCGGCTTGCATGACAACGACACGGTCCGACAGCGTCAACGCCTCGTCTTGATCGTGCGTAACGCAGACAGTAGTGATGCCAAACTCTTTGTGCAGGCTCTTGATTTCGGTCTGCATTTGCTCGCGCAGGTTGCGATCAAGCGCGCCGAGCGGCTCGTCGAGCAGAAGAATCGGTGGATCGGCTATCAGCGCGCGAGCAAGTGCCACTCGCTGTTGCTGCCCCCCGCTCAGTTGCGACGGCATACGGTTGTCCAATCCATTGAGATGCACACGCGCTAGAATCCGATCGACGCGCTTTGCCCTCTCGGCAACTATCACGCCGCGCATTTCGAGCGGAAATTCAAGATTTCGGCGCACGGTGAGGTGCGGGAACAGCGCGTAGCTCTGGAAGACAATACCCTGATCGCGTCGGTAGGAAGGAACAGCGGCGACGGATTTTCCAGCGATAAAGATGTTGCCCTGATTTGGTGTCTGAAAGCCAGCGAGCAGCATTAGGGCTGTCGTCTTGCCCGAGCCGCTAGGACCAAGAATTGTCAGGAACTCGCCGCGGCGAACGCTCAATGAGAGGTCCTTGACTGCGGTAACTGATCCGTACGTCTTCGTGACGTTCCGAAATTCGATCTGAGCGAAGTGCACGTCTTTCTCCATCGCTTCATTGCCGGCAATGGGAACGAGAGGCGCATTCGCCGGCCCATCAACTAGATCTTGATTGTCGAAACGGTTAGGCATGCTGGCTCCATCAACATGGAAAGCGGCATAGCGATCGACGAGGTCCGTCGTCGCCATGCCACATAGCCTCAAAGAGATCCAGAATTAGCTAAGGATCCACTCGTTCCAGCGTTCGCGGAGCCTGTCGGAATTGGTTTTCCCGTCGGCCCCTCGCTCGCTGTACCACTTCCCGTTCATGACGATGCCACTGGCCAAGTAGTCAGGATGGCTAGGAAGCTTACGGGCAAGCTCCTCAGGCAGGAGCTTGAATGCGTTCCGATTGGTAGGACCTTCCGGCCAAAGCTTTGCCAAAGCAGCCTGGCGCTCGGCGCGGGTAGCGAATTCAATAAACTTTTGAGCCTTCGCGGCATTGGGGCTGCCCTTTGGGATGACCCAACTGTCCCACTGCAGCTTGGATTGACTACGGTTCATCTCCATAGGCGCGCCCCGGGAAATCACCACACCCGTTCGTCCGCTATAGGATTGCATAAGGTCGGCTGCCTTATCTGTCATAATCTGCTGAATCTCGGAGCCGACAGTCCACCATTTCCGAATGTGCGGTTTGATTTTATCCAGACTGGCGAAAACGCGATTTATGTCCATGGGATAGATCTTGTCCGGAGCTACGCCATCCGCCAGCAGCGCCTCCTCCCAAGGCCCCTCACCCCCATATCGACCTGAGACCAAGGTCCGTACGCCAGGAAATGTCTTGGTATCCCAGAACTCAGCCCACGTGTTCGGTCGCGGTTTTCCCGCTGGATACTTCTCGGTATTGTAAACCATCACGTAGGAAAAGATCAGTTGCCCTACCCCAAACGGGTGTTTGACAAAATCAAAGAGGCCATCCACCTCCTCCTTCTTAAAGCTGGAATAGTCGATTGGCTCGAGCAAACCTTTCTCGCCACCAATGATGGTAGCGCCCTGAGTCATGGGAGCAACGTCAACCGTCACGTTTTTGTTGGTCACCATAAGCTCGAGCTGCGCAGAGCTAATTTGGTCGGTGATCGGGACTACCTTGATCCCGGTCTCCGCCTCGAATGGCTTCACAAAACACTCAATGTATGTCTTCGCTATGTCCCCACCATAGACCACGACCCGCAGCTCGTCCGTTGTCGCCGCCACGGGACTGCCGGCGATCGAATTCATGGCGCCTGCCAAGACGGCGGAAGAGCCGGCTTGCAGGACGCGTCTGCGATTCATCAATAGACTCATGCTTCGCTCCCTTAGTGTGATTGCGTGACGTTCGGAATTTGAATCATTTTTGTTGCGTGAATATTAGGAGTGTTCAGAGCCGATTTTCTTCAATGTAGAGGCTTATTCAGCTGGAAACGCCCATTGATTTGCACGATTGCGACGCTTTTAGGCTTTCGCCCCTGCTTCACGGAAGCAAGGCACCGGTATCTCGCCATCCGAAGCCGCTCAGTGGCCGTTAGGAATTCCATAAGAGCTCTTCCTTGCCACCGCTATCGAGCAACGTGAGCTTTCTAGTCATGAACGCTGCAGGTAGTGACTGCCACCCCACTCACGCTCGCTGCGGCCGGATCATAGCGAATCATCTCCTTTCCTGAGCGTCGTGGTCACGCGTATTTTGTTTCCTCCATTCCTCGAGTCACCTCCGGCCGACTCAAAGCGCCGAGCGCGCGGGTCTTTGAACCGGCCCGGGTTTGCCGGAGGCCATTTGGTTTAAGTTATGCTGCCCTGGCCGGTTGTTCCAGCATGGTGTAGCAGCGTTGCTCAACTTCGGGCGGCGGTATGTTGCCGATGGGCTCGAGGAGCCTTCGGTTGTTGAACAATCCACCCATTCCAGGGTTGCGAGCTCGACGGCCTCGAAGCTGCGCCACGGCCCGCGCCCACTGCAAGGTGTTGCCGATCGCCCCTCGACCTATGACGCCAATGTGGCCAAACGGCTCGATCTCGCCAAGCTGTCAACGCGCGCCAGGCAGGACGCCGCGCTGAAGATCGAGGTCGGCGTGTCGCTGTGATGCACGAGCCCGCCGCCATGGACCGGTCGACGAATATCGCCAACCTCTACGTGGCCGCAGGGTTCAATTCATGCGGTATCGACTCTTCTGGTGGCGGTGGCAAAGTAATGGCCGAGTGGATGTCGACTGGCGTCCCTGTCGGTGACTATTGGGAAATGGACGTGTGGCGAGCCATGCCCTTCCAGCGCAATCGGCGATATTTGCGCGATCGAACGGGCGAGGCTGTTGGCAATCTTTGAGCCCTCCATTGGCCTCACAAGTCACCCGCGACGACTTCTTGTAGCGGCTCAGCAGCGCGCTCGCCGCCTCGTACAGCGCGCGGCGCACGTCGGCGTCGCGGGCCATGCTGATCCGGCCCTGGACGTCGATCGAGGAGCCGGACTGCCAGCGTCGCGAAGTCCGGCCAAAATAGGCTGCACGTCGCGCGGACCTTGCGCCACTCGCCCTCCCGCGTGCGGTTCAAATCGTAGAAGCGGCGAAGAGATGCGATCGCCGCGTGTCTTTCACCCGCGACTTGTGTCTACGCTCGTAGAAGCAACACAACGACGCGATTTGCCAAATTGCGATTCGTCCCAGCTTTAAGGCTGTCGTTTGACTGCAGCGGCAGCGACTCTGGACGATGCGATCGACAAGCAACATTCATTGTGTGGACAAATGAGCAGCCAGACGGCCGTCCGCGGCTAGGAGGAGTGCCGAAACTCCTTGCGCAACGTTTCAGAATGGGCTCCGCGAGCAGGAACCGGTCGCGACACCGGCGCTATCTCACCGTCAAAAATCGCGCCCGGCGCGATCACGTCGACATGGCCTGCTGGCGTTGACACAGGTATTCGACGGAGATGTGGGTGCTTGGCTACGTCCTCTATCTGGTTCAGCCGTCCGTACGCGAGTCCGGCGGCTTCCAGCTCACGCATGGCTTCGTCGCTCGGCGTTTGAGCAAACCGATTTACCACGATTTCATCCAAACTGGTCCTGTTGCGGATACGGTCCATGTTCTCGGCAAAATCGGGGTGGCGGATGAGTTCCGGTCGTTTGAGGAATTTGGTGCAGAAGTTGACCCATTCGCGGTCGTTTTGAACGGAGAAGATGACGTCCTTGCCGTCCGCACAGCGGTACGCCCCATATGGCGCGAGAGATGGATGGTTCACGCCCGCGCGCGCTGTATGATAGGCGCTGTAATCGAACTGAAGAACCGGAACGTTCATCCAGTCTGCGATGGCGTCAAATAGTGAGACCTGAATGGCCGTTCCTTCCCCGGTTCGCTCCCTAAGGAGCAGCGCCTGCAAGATGGCGTTGAGAGCGGTCATGCCGGCCGAAATGTCACATACGGAGACCCCGACGCGCGCTGGGCCCTCCGCTGTTCCGGTGATCGCGCAAAGCCCGGTCTCGGCTTGCACGATCAGGTCATACGCTTTGAGATGCGACAAAGCACCGCCATAGCCGAAGCCGGAGATGTCACAGGTGATCAACCGGGGATGGCGCTTCCGAAGATCCACCGATCCAAATCCAAGTTTCGTGATGCTGCCGGGCTTGAGATTTTGAATGAAGACATCAGCCTGAGCGACCATCGCTTCGAGGACTGCACGATCTTGCTCGACCGTGAGGTCGAGGCAGATGGATTCTTTTCCGCGGTTCAACCAGACGAAATATGCACTTTGGCCGTGAACGAGCTTATCGTAATTTCGTGCGAAGTCGCCCTCAGGGCGTTCGACTTTGATGACACGAGCGCCGGCATCGGCGAGGCGGGACGACGCATAAGGCGCCGCTACCGCCTGCTCGACGGCAACGACGGTAATACCTACTAACGCCGTCCTCATACGGACGCCCCTCCGACATTCTGACGGGAGTTCTGCGACCGGCGGTAGCCAAGAACGGAGAGCAGTCTGCTCTGCTCATTTCCGACGATCGAGATGCCCTCGTCAACGCCCATCCCAGGTCTTGCGAGCATCATGTCGGCCTGTGTTGCCACTGCAATGTTAACTGCCGCCCTTGCCGACAAATCCGTTTCCGTGCAGCTCCCACCCATATACGCGCCCACGCCATTCTCCTTGCAGACCAGCACGGCCCTGGCGGAGTCAGCGATCGAGCCCACGTCAGGCATCTTGATCTGAATCAGATGAGCCGCTTTTGCTTCGGCGAATAGCCGGATGTCGTCAAGCGTGTTGCATTGCTCGTCGACGACGACGCGGGCTTCGGTAGCGCGGCTATCGAGAAGTGCGACGATCTTGGCGTACTCCTCAAGCTGAGCTTCCGTTGATCCAAAGTCCGCCGGGCATTCAATATGAAGTCGGTATCCCGGCGCGTCATCCGCAACGCGCGCAATGAAATCGGCAATCTTCTGCGCCTGCATTCCAATCTCGAGGCCGATCCAACCGTAAACGTCGAAATGCAAAACGGGATGATATCCAGGCTGGCCGATTTCTTTCGTGCGTTTAACGACCCATTTGACGAACTCGCGAAACTTCTCCCCGGAAGGACCGAACTTCTCTCGCGAGTTGATCAAGCCATGCGGAAGCACATCAACCGACTTGAGAATCATCTTATCAACGTTGATTTCTCTCGAATCTCCGCTCTGAGCGTAGATCGGGACTGGCTTGTCGGGTAAAGGCAGGCGATATTCGGAGCAGATCACCTCGGCGAGCGTAGTCCGGCCAATATACGCAGCGGCGCGAAGTAAAGCTTGGCTCACACCATATTCAACGGCGAGAGGTAGGCGCTTGCCCTCATAGTGTGCGAGAACACGGTTACAAGAGCCAAGGAAATTGGAAACGTCGCCAGCGAGTAGCCGCGGGATCACAACGGATCTCGTGAGTGCTTCGACTGTGTCGACCTGAAAGACCGGCTCGCGACCGCCCGCGCCTGAGTACTGCACGTTCATCATGTCACCCCACACGATCGTGTCGTCTGACATGACGAGGCCGATGCTGAGCGACCGCGATGGAATGCGGATGGTCGGGAAACCGGGCGTCAGAGGCGCACCCAAATAACAAAAGCCATCTTGAGCCGCGCCGGCGCGTATTGCAGCTTGATCGTCGTAGAAGAAGCTTCCGTTCCCTGGAGCCAGAATCACATCTCTTATGGTGGGAGAGTTTCTCATTGCGCACTCTATCTAAGCGCAGCCATCTCGACTGCCATTCATCCCGATAAACCAAGGCCTTACATCACTTATGGCAAACTGGCCTTCGAACCTCCGGCCGCAGATTCAACGAGCAGCCTTGGCCTTCGGCGCTTAGGCGACTTCGATAAGCATCTGGATATTGCAAGCCACTCGTGCTTTAGAAACGGTTGGCTACTGCTCCAGAAACGAGTCAGGGGCAGGACAGTGATCTTCCTGTTTTGTCGCTCATGCCACGGAAGCGGCTGTGACTCCGTTGACGAGCTTCAGGTTCTGAAAGGCCCTCACCCCTTCGACACCACCTTCGTAGCCATAGCCGCTCTGTTTGATTCCTGCGTTTGGTGCATCCGCAGATACGCCCTTGAGGTGGTTCACGCTGATGGCACCCGCCGCAAGGCTGCGGATCATGCGCTTCTGAATCTCGAGAGATCCGGTGAAGAAATAGGCAGCAAGGCCATATTCGGTGGCGTTCGCTTCATCAATTGCCTCATCAATCGTATCGAACGGGGCAACCGTGAGAATCGGCCCGAACGGTTCGTCATGAAGAATCTGTGACTCGGGGTGGACATTGCTTAGAATTGTAGGCGCCCAATAAAAGCCCGGTCGATCAATGCGCTTACCACCGGTTTCAATCTTCGCTCCGCGATTGACAGCATCCCTGGTCAGGCGCTCCATCGCTTCAATACGCCTCGCATTCACCATTGGCCCCATATCCGTTCCAGGATCATCCGGCGCGCCGACTCTGATCTTTTCCGCCGCGCGGACAAGCGTGGCCAGAAACTCCTTGTAGATTGATCTCGCAACCAGAATCCGACTGGGAGCGTTGCAGCTTTGACCTGCACACTCAAACTTGTATTCCGATATTGCCCAAGCGGCCTTCGAGATATCCGTGTCTTCAAAGACGACAACGGGAGAGTGGCCACCGAGCTCTAGCACGCAGCGCTGCAGATTGCCGGCAGCAAGCTTCGCGAGCTGTTTGCCAACCGGTGTAGAGCCGGTGAACGACAACGCTCGGACAACAGGCGAAGCGAGCAGGTGCTCCGAGATCATCGGTGGATGTCCGAAGACCAGACTTACAACACCCGGCGGGACTTCCGCCTCCTCTAGGGCCTCGAGTATATAGACCCCAGCACTCGGAGCCTCCTCCGCCGCTTTCAGGATGACAGGGCAGCCGGCGGCAATAGACGCGGCAAGTTTTCGGGCGTTGAGGACTGCCGGGTAGTTCCAAGGCGTAAACGCAGCAACTACACCAATCGCTTCTGGTACGATCCGCCGCTTTTCGTCTATCGGAAATGGAGCAGACAATTTCCCTGCCTGAGCACCATTCCACTCGAGCATTTCGACTGCGCGGGCGTACTCACCCTTGGCTTCGGCCAGCGTCTTGCCTTGCTCCTTTGAGAGTGCCGCCGCCGCAAACTCGATCTTTCCTCGTAGGATCCGCGCGGCACGAACGAGGAGCGCTCCCCGTTCGGCGGCCGGAGTATTCGACCATCGCCGCAGACTCGCCTGTGCAGTCGTTAACGCATCGTCAAGATCCAACGCGGACGCGACGGCCACTCGGCCGAATTCCCGCTCGTTGGCAGGATCGATGATGGGCAAATCGGTGCCGTTTCCGCCTGAGCGCCACGCTCCGTTGATGAAGAGTTTGTAGTTGATGCTGTCGGACATAAGTCTCTTGCCGCTCTGCCGTTCGGTGTCTTGGTTGATTTCTTGGCACGATGCCCAATACCGTTACCCCTGGAAAAAGGCCGTCGCCGGAAAGATCCATGAGCGCGTGAGACAATCCGATGATGCTCACAATCGGCTTTCAGCGCAGGAGCTTTTCTTGAAAATGGCGGCCGCAACGTCTGCGGCCACCACTCTTTAGCCTTTCTTAGATTTTCTCACTGTCGCGAACGAGCTCGTCCATGATCGAGCGGATAGCACTCTCGGCAATTGAAACGATTTCATCGATTTCAGCCTTGGTGGTGACGAGCGGCGGGGCGAAACCGAGAATGTCGCCGTGCGGCATCGGGCGAGCGATCAGACCCCGGTCGCGGGCCGCCTTGGAAACGCGGGCACCAACTTTAAGAGACGCATCAAACCGCTTCTTCTTATCGCGATCGGCAACGAACTCGATGGCTCCCATCAGTCCGACCCCGCGCACTTCCCCGACAATCGGCAGCTGCGCGAATTTCTCCTTGAGCTGGGCTTGGAAGTAGGCGCCGACTTCCCGCGCATTGCCAGGAAGATTCTCTCGTTCCACAATGTCAAGTACGGCGTTTGCCGTAGCAGCTCCGATGGGGTGACCCGAATAGGTATAGCCATGCGAAAATGCGCCGACCTTGTCAGCGCCGCCTTCGAAAACCTTGTAGACCTTGTCTCCGACGATCGCTGCGGAGAGCGGGAAGTAGCCCGAAGTGAGCCCCTTCGCGATCGTGATCAGGTCGGGCTCGATTCCATAGTGCTCCGAGCCAAACATCGAGCCAGTGCGACCGAAGCCGGTGATTACCTCGTCGGCGATCAAAAGAACGTCGTGCTTCTTGAGCACAGCCTGGATTGCTTCCCAGTAGCACACCGGAGGCGGCGTGATACCGCCCGTGCCGAGCACCGGCTCGGCGATGAAGGCGCCCACAGTGTCCGGACCGAGACGCTCAATGAGCTGGTCGAGCTCAGCGGCGCGACGCGCCGAGAATTCGCGCTCGGTCTCCCCAGGATCGCAGCCCCAGTAGTAATGCGGGGCACCAGTGCGCACAATCTGCGACAGCGGAAGATCCATATAGTCATGGTAGAAGCTCATACCGGTCATTGAACCGGAAAGGACGCTGCAACCGTGATAGCCACGCTCGCGCGCGATGATCTTCTTCTTTTTGGGCTTACCTCGAAGATTGTTGTAGTACCAGACGAGCTTCGCCTGCGTCTCATTGGCATCCGAACCGGACATGCCGTAGAAGACCTTACTCATCTTCCCCGGGGCCATCTTGACGAGACGATCGGAGAGGATCGCGAGCTCATCCGTCGTATGCGCCGCGTAGCAATGGTAGTACGCGAGGCGATAGGCCTGACGTGAGATCGCTTCAGCGACTTCGGTTCGACCATAACCTACATTGACGCAGTACATGCCGGCGAAACCATCGATGAGCTGATTGCCGCTGGCGTCCTGGATTCGGATACCCTTTCCGGTTTCGATGACCGTCGGCTCGCCAAGCTTACCGGTCGCAAAGTCCTTGAGATGCGTGAAAGGATGCAGAACGCTGTTTTTGTCTTTTTCACTAATTTCTTTGATGTTGATTGCCATTGTGCACCACCCTCTGTTCAAGCTGCGAGGTTCGCGAAGCGAACGTATTTTGGCTCAACGAGACCGCACGTTGAGTCTTGATGGACGAGACCAGCCGCTTCCATCAGTACATGGATGGATATCGGCCAACCAACTTTGAGGCGACGATCGCCCCCACACCTATACTCGCGTAAGTTCAGGCGCATGAATCGGGTCGAAGTCGCACACAAGACCAAGGCGGCGCGCCCAACGCCGGACTCGTCGGCGGCCGCAATGCGTTTCCGCTCATCACCGAGGCGAACGATGGCGGCACTTCGAACGCCGCTTCCCTTGCAAACAACACACCTTCACTCACGCCACGAGCACGACATCCGCTGCGACGGATTACTCCGCGCAGCCTTACTCCTTCCGGCGGCGCGGGCACCGGCTGCTGGATAGTTTGAAAGACCATCTGTAAGTCCGGCACGCCCTTTTGTTGAAATGCCTATGCATTCAGGATACTGATGTGACGCACATATTTGCGTCGTATCTCCTGACGTTCGGAAGATTTCCTGCAACGTACAGGCAGTTGGCGCTGCGATTCACCCCAAGGCTGGAGCCGTTATGCAGTATGATCGAACAGACGCCCGCATCCTCGAGATCGTGCAAAAGAACAATCGTCTAACTTCCGAGGTGATTGGCGAAATGGCAGGGCTTTCTGCTACTGCATGTCAACGACGCCTGAAGCGGCTTCGTTCAGACGGTATCATTGAGGCCGATGTCTCGATCGTCTCGCCAAAAGCTGTAGGAAGACCTCTTCAGATGCTCGTGCTAGTGAGCCTCGAGCGGGAGCGCACGGATATAATCGATAGATTCAAGAAGGCCATCAAATCGTCAGCTGAGGTCGTGAATGGATTTTACGTCACCGGCGATGCTGATTTTGTCCTGTACGTTACAGCGCGCACCATGGACGATTATGAGCAGTTCACGCGTCGCTTCTTCTATGAGAACCCAAACATCAAGGGTTTTAAGACGATGGTTATTGTAGACCGTGTAAAGGTTGGCTTTGCAATTCCAATTGAGTCTGCAGACGATTGAGTGAGCTGGACTCGACATCTTGCTCCACAGATGGACCCGTTTGTGCGCGTTTTCACCGCTCACTCGCATAGAACGCGAAAAACCGGCTTTCTCGCTGCTGTACTTTCCGCTGCTATCGAGGGTCTGAGAATTCTCTTCAGATTTCGCGGGTAGCAGTGAGCGTCAAACAAGCGAGGATCGCGCCCCATCCGTTGCGACACAAAGGTAGCGACATCACACCGAATCATCGTGACCTCAATGTCACGTTCACGACGTCATGCAATCGGCCTAAGCGTTTTTCAACTGAAGCGCCTGACCCGGCAGACGAGCGTATTCGGGCGCCGCGATTCTGTTCCAGTCACGGGACATCATGGCACTTCTTCCGGACGATGGCCCAACTCCGTCCAAGCAACTCACAAGTCTCGGTTGCGTCCATGCTCACAGCGAGAGGTCACACTCACGCTGCGCGAGGAGACAAGTACCAAACAGATTTGCCCGAGAACTGTGGCTCTTTGGCGCTGCTCCCAAACGCAAATGCCCAAACGGAATTGGGAAAGCACTTGAGCAGTTGGTTGCGGTCAAGCTTGGCGGAACAGATCTGATCCGGAAATCATGCGGGAAGGGGCGAGGTCGAGAGGAATGATCGATCCATCCAGGCCACAGACATTCAGCTCCGACGGGATCATCGTTCCATTACGCTTTCGGACCTACCGACGCGTCTGGCTCGCCAGCTTGCTCGCCAATTTTGGCATCCTGATGCAAGGCGTCGGAGCGGCCTGGGCAATGACTCAGATGACGTCGTCCGCGGACCAGGTCGCGCTGGTGCAGACGGCGCTTCTGCTGCCGATAATGCTGATTGCAATGCCAGCTGGCGCTATTGCCGACATGCACGACCGTCGCATTGTCGCTCTGGTTGCGCTCTGGATTGAGCTTTGCGGCGCCATCGCGCTAACCATAGTCGAATGGTCGGGCTTCACTACGCCGACCTTGTTGCTGGTGCTTTGCTTTGTTATGGGCAGCGGCATGGCATTGAGGGGGCCTGCCTGGCAATCCTCTGTCAGCGAGCAGGTGCCGCCCGCCACGCTGCCGGCTGCGGTTGCGCTCAACGGGATCAGTTACAACATTGCGCGCAGCTTTGGGCCCGCAATCGGCGGTATTGTGGTTGCGACCGCGGGCGCCGTTGCCGCCTTCGCGCTGAATGCATGCTTCTATCTGCCGCTGCTGGTCGCACTGTTCCTTTGGAAGCGCGTCGCCGAGCCGTCGCGGCTGCCGCGCGAACAACTGAGCCGCGCCATTGTCTCAGGCGTACGCTATATTACCAACTCGCCGTCAATCAAGATCGTGCTGACGCGCACGTTTTTGACCGGTATGATGGGCGGTTCGATTTCGGCGCTGATGCCGCTTATTGCGCGCGATCTCTTGCATGGAGGTGCGCAGACCTATGGCGTCATACTTGGCGCCTTCGGCCTTGGAGCGGTTGTGGGAGCGGTCTTCATAGGCGAGGTGCGCAAGCGAATGAGCGGCGAGGCAGCGGTGCGTGCCTGCGCCCTGTCGATGGGGAGCGCCATCGCTGCGGTCGCCCTGAGCGATAATTCGATAATCACGGCGGCCGCTCTGCTGTTGGCAGGCGCGGTGTGGACGACGACGATGACGCTGTTCAACATTGCCGTACAGCTCTCCGCTCCGCGTTGGGTGGCTGGCCGATCGCTTGCGGCCTACCAGGCTGCAATCTCGGGAGGAATTGCGATCGGCAGCTGGGTCTGGGGGCGCCTCACGGATGGCGCCGGTGTTGAGGTCGCGCTGCTGGCTTCCTCGGCACTCATGCTACTCTCTCCACTCCTAGGACTCTGGCTTCGAATGCCCCCCATCACGGCAAGTGAGCAGGATACCGAGTCGCTCGCCGATCCCGAGGTACGGCTAACGCTCACCGCTCGGAGTGGCCCGCTGGTAGTCGAGATCGCATATCGCGTCTCGCAGGAGAATGCGCGGGCCTTTCACAACGTCATGCAGAATGTGCAGCTATTGCGACAACGCAACGGGGCCTATGGTTGGTCGATTGCGCGTGACATCGCCGACCCAGAACTATGGATCGAGCGCTATCACTGCCCGACTTGGCTAGACTATTTGCGCCAGCGCAATCGCTCGACTCAGTCGGAGCGCGCGCTAGATCGGCGCGCTTCGGCTTTTCATGTTGGTCCTGACCCGGTACGCGTCCGCCGCTTGCTGGAGCGCCCATTCGGATCAGTGCGATGGAAGGAAGACGTGCCCGACCGCACTGCGTCCGAAATGCCGCTCGATGATCCTAAACGTGGCGGCAGATAGCGTTAGTCCTCCGCTGGAGCCAGGACATCTACGGTCCAACCGAGGCGAAACTCTCGGTTGCAAGGCTCTCCGCAGCGAGAGAACCTGATGCGACGACGCGTGTGCTCAGACGTCGGACACCGGGTACGCCCGGTTCGCCGGTGTGTTCAATCAACATCCCCGGAACAAGCTAGCCATCTGTGAACGTGCCCGGCGCCGCTGCTCGGTCCTTAACGTGGAAGGATTGTGAACACCGGCACCGATGGCTTTAGCGCAGGAGAGTGCCGGTTTGGTGCGTACTTGATGTCTGCTTTCCGTATCCGTGCGGTGAAGGCCGCGTTGCCGAATGAGGCGTGTTGTTGAGTACTGTCCTTATGGACATGTGTGGACGCCCCCAATGATGCAAGAAGAATCTTTGGAACGAGCAAGGAGCGCGGTCGGGTGCTGACATGTGTCCGGCCTCTGATGCGGCCGTTACGTGCCGCCGGCCCGCATGGGAGTTCGCGGAGCGGGTCCAATTCAGTGATGCGCGCTCGGGGCGCGTGTCCATAACCTGGTTTTCCCGATCCCGTCTCTGACCTTTGCGCCATACTCTCCGTTCGACCTTCTCGCACCGCGGGTAGCAGTGAAGCTAGCCCGCCATAGCGGGAGCTCGATACGTTCCGCCTCTTGCCATCAATGCCCAGACTATGCGCGCCATCTTGTTGGCAAGCGCCACAGTCACCAGGATGGGTGGCTTACGATTCAGCATGTTCATGAGCCATTGGTTAGAAGAGCCCTTGAGCCTTGCCCATCGCACCGCAGCACTTGCGCCGATGATCAGTAGTCTGCGCAGTGTTCGCTCACCCATTCGAGAGGTCTCGCCAAGCTTCTGTTTTCCTCCGGTTGAGCGCTGCAGCGGTGTTAGACCGAGCCAAGCTGCAAAATCGCGGCCCTTCTTGAAGGCCTGAGCAGTCGGGGCTAATGCAACAAGCGCTGTCGCGGTAACAGGTCCTATACCAGGAATAGTCATCAATCGCTTGGCTTCCGTATCCGCTTTAATACGATGGGCAAGTTCTTGGTCTAAACGTGCGATCTTCTCATCCAGGGACTGCAACAGATCGACGAGCAATTGTAGGATCGATTGGGCCATCGTGGGAGTATCTGCTATCCTTTCCAGGAGTTTGGCGACGTGACACGGCCCCTTTGCGACGACGATCCCGAACTCAGCCAGATGGCCTCGTATTGCATTGATGACCTGGGTTCGCTGGCGAACCAGTAGAACGCGAGCACGAAATACTAGGGACGCTGCCTGTTGCTCCTCTGTTTTTATTGCTACGAAACGCATGGTTGGCCGCTGTGCGGCTTCACAGATCGCTTCCGCATCGGCTGCGTCGTTCTTTTGCCGCTTCACAAACGGCTTGACGTAAGACGGTGCAATGAGACGAATCTGATGCCCCAATTTTGCGATCTCTCGCCCCCAATGATGGCTGCTCGCGCATGCTTCCATGGCGACCGTAGAGGCCGGCTGCGTGGCGAAAAACTTGAGTACCTGATCCCGTCGCAGCTTCTTGCGGAAGACCACGGCTCCTGAAACGCTCGAGCCATGTACTTGAAACACGTGTTTCGCAAGATCCAGCCCAATTGTACCAACTCCTGACATGGGAACCTCCGTTTCGAATGATGCGCGGCGCCACTTTGCCACAATGAAGCTGTGAGGGGGCGTCCACCCCATCAGTGATAGGCGCAGTGCCCAAGTCGAAGGGCTTGAAGTGGTGGACACGGGCCGGCGACTGCGCTGGTCCGAGGATGAGAAGCTCAAGATCGTCCTGGAGAGTTTACAGGCGCCGCGTCAAGTCGCGGCAACGCTGTTTCGCGCTCATTGTTTCCGCGATGGCGACGGTCGCTCGGCCTGAGCCGAAGGATGCCGCCCATCAACCTAGCTTCGTAACGGAGATGGTGGTCGCGGAATCAGCGCCGGCGCCTTGTCCAGTCGCGCCGGCAAGCAGCGGCGGATTGATCGAGATCGAGTTTGCTGCCGGGGTTCGGATGCGGATCACGATAACGTACAGAGTCTTTCGCACTTTCAGGATTGACGGCTTCTTCTAGAATGAAGGGGCTTTGAATGAACGATGGGAATGCCATGGGTCAGGTGATCCAAATTGATGAGGCCCGGATTCGAGATCACCTGGGCGAGATGGTCCGCGGGACGGTGGAAGAGACCCTGAACGCCATGCTGGAGGCCGAAGCGGACCAGCTGTGCGGGGCTGGGCAGTATGAGCGCAGCCCGGCCCGGCAGGACACACGGGCAGGCAGCTACGAGCGAACGCTGCACACCAAGGGGGGCGACGTCAATCTGAAGGTCCCGAAGCTACGGCGGCAAACCTTCGAGACGGCGATTATCGAGCGCTACCGGAGGCGGGAGAGCTCGGTCGAGGAGGCGCTGATCGAGATGTATCTGGCCGGAATTTCGGTTCGGCGGGTCGAAGACATCACGGAGGCGCTGTGGGGCACCCGGGTCAGCCCGAGCACAGTGTCGAACCTGAACAAGATCTATACCAAGATCGAGGCGTGGCGGAATCGCAGGATCGAAGGCGAGCATCCATATCTCTATCTCGACGGCATCGTGATGAAGCGCAGCTGGGCTGGTGAGGTTCGCAACGTCTCGCTGCTGGTGGCCTCGGCGGTCAATGCCGAGGGGTTCCGAGAGATCCTCGGCTTCTGTGAGGGCGCCAAGGAGGACAAATCCGGCTGGTCATCGTTTCTGCGGCATCTCGTCGATCGCGGTCTCAGGGGCGTGCAGTTGGTTGTTTCCGATGCGTGCCGAGGTCATGTCGAAAGCGTTGCGGATTATCTGCCGGAGGCCCGCTATCAACGATGCATGGTGCATTTTTATCGCAATGTCTTCAGCCACGTGCCGTCGACCCGGGTCCGCGAGGTGAGCCACATGCTCAAGGCCATTCATGCCCAGGAGAGCCGCGCCGCGGCCGACGACAAAGCCAGGACCGTCATCGCGGATCTGCGGGCAAGCCGTATGGCCAAAGCTGCTGATCTCGTCGAGCAGGCGGTTCACGAGACGCTCGCCTACTATGCCTTTCCGGACATCCATTGGCGGAAGATTCGAACGAACAATCCGCTCGAGCGCATCATGAAGAAGATCCGGCGACGAACCCGTGTCGTCGGCGCCTTCCCCGACGGTCAATCCTGTCTCAACTTGGCGGCGGCCCGGCTGCGGCACATTGCCGGAACCGCGTGGTCGACCAAATGCTACATGAACATGCGACCGCTCTATCAGCCACAACTCTCTGAAACCGGAGCCGTCGCTGCAGCGAGACCGAACTTTGGACCAGCTAGAATTAGAGTTTTGCGCCTCTGATCACGTTGGCGGGCTGGTAGCGCCGACGTGTTTTTGCAGCAAAATCGGCGGCCGATTGCCGATCGCCCCGTGGGGCCGTTCCTCGTTATAGTATCTTCGCCAAGTCTCAACCTTTTCCTGGGCGTCCGCAAGGGACAGGAACCAATGGGCATTGAGACATTCGGCCCGGAAGCGCCCATTGAAGGCTTCGATAAAGGCGTTGTCGGTCGGCTTGCCTGGCCGTGAGAAGTCCAGCGTGACACCGCGCTGGTAGGCCCACAAATCGAGGTCGCGCGACACAAACTCGCTGCCTTGATCGACGCGGATCGTGGCAGGGATTCCCACTTCATTGCAAAGCCTTTCCAGAACATCCACGACATCGGTGCCGCGGAAGGTGAGCCGCGGCTCCAGCGCCGGCGAGAAGCGAGAGAAAATGTCGATGATCGTGAGCACCCGGAGCTTGCCGCCGGTTGCCAGCTGGTCATGGACAAAGTCCATCGCCCAGATCTCGTTGACCCGCGTCGCTGGCCGGCGGTCATCGCGCAGCTTGGCCTTGACCCGGCGCTTTGGCGATTTGTTACGCAATTGCAGGCCCAGTTCGCGATAGACGCGGCGGGTCTTGTTCTGGCCGTGACGCCATCCTTCGCGGCGCAACAGCACATGGACACGGCGATAGCCGTAGCGGACGCGAACATGGCAGATCTCCTTGATCCGAGCTTCGAGGGCCGCCTGGCCGGAGCGACGAGATTTGTAGTGATAGGTCGATCGATCGAACTCGAGGGCCTTGCAAGCCTTGCGGATCGAGACCTGCCACTCACCGCAAACCTCATCGACGAGCTTGCGCTTCCGACCAGGCTTCACAGCTTTCGGCGGATCACGTCCTGTAGCATCTCCTTGTCGAGCGATAGGTCCGCCACCAGCTTCTTCAGCTTGGCGTTCTCGTCCTCGAGCTGCTTCAACCGGCGCATCTCGGTCGGCAGCAGTCCGTCGTACTTTTTCTTCCAGTTGAAATAGGTCGCCTGGCTGATCCCGGCTGGGACCCCGTCGTTGCCCTGCTTCAGGATAAACGCCTTCTGGGCGTCCGAAAACTTCGAGGCCTTCATCGTTGTCCGCTTCTCCCAGCCGAGGGGATTTACGCAGCGCAACTCTAGCCAAAAATGGTCCAGTTTGCCGGTCTCAGATCATCGCCTGATCAAAAGTGCGAAACATTCTGGACAATACCCGGATCCAGGCACCGTCGACGCGGCGATGCTGAAGGCCGCGGTCGCGGCACTGGCCGATGGACGGCGGTGATGATATCCATTGTGTCGGGCGTGCGGGTATAGATTGCGACCGCTCACACCGATATGCGTCGCGGCATGAACTCGCTGGCCTTGCTGGTGCAGGAAGCGTTCACGTGCGACCCGCACGGCGGCGACCTCTATGTGTTCCGTGGCAAACGCGGCAAGCTGATCAAGATCCTTTGGTACCATTGCACTTGATACGGAGTGCTGAGGATCCACCTATGAGGAACGCAGCCAAAGTGAGTTCAATTGTTATGGACGTCGCTTTCGTCGCATCGCTTAGGCTTGATGACGTTTTTACGCGCCATATACCTCAATGCGCAGCAATCCGGCGACGTGCATCGAATAGCCTGCGGGCACGACACTGGCCTCAAGGTCGCGCCGAGCGCAATGAGAAGGATGCGCCTGCACAGATTGGCTAAACGGCTCGCCGGCGCTGTGACAGCGTTGTTTGCCGGCAGCGCGGTGGCAAATTCCGCCAACTGCCCGCGGCAGTATGCGCTCGGCACATCGCGCGTGCTCGCTGTCGATGCGGAGACCTATCCGCGCGTGGGGCTGGGAAGCTTTCCAGAAACCCTTCCTCTGGCGGACCATGAGGTCGTCCTTACCTTCGATGATGGACCACGGCCCCCGAATACAGAAAAGGTGCCGACGGCACTCGCGCAGAAATGCGTGCGGGCCACGTTCTTCCTGGTCGGCAGGTCCCCCGCAGCATTCCCCGAGCTCGTCCGCCGCATTGCCACCGAGGGGCACACAGTTGGGCACCATAGCTGGTCGCATCCTATGATGTCGAAGATTCCGCTCGAACAGGCTACGGAAGATATCGATCGAGGCATTGCGGCCGATGAACTGGCGCTCAACGGCGTCTCGATCACAACTCCGTCGGCAAATTTCTTTCGGTTTCCCTATTTCGACTCGCCCCCTGCGGTGCTCGACCACTTGAAGTCACGCGGGATTGCTGTGTTCGGTGCTGACCTTTGGGCGAGCGATTGGGCGAATATAACCCCAGATCGAGAACTACGGAATCTGATCGAGCGGCTAACGACCGCGAGAAAGGGTGTCATTCTGCTGCACGACGCCCAGGCCCGAACGGCCGCCACGATGCCGTTCTTGCGCTACCTGCATGAGAACGATTATCGGATAGTACATCTGGTGCCGGCTGCCCCGACCGTGACGAACGCTGAGATACCCCCTTAATCCCCGCATGGTCGACTGAACGACTCGCACTTGTCGCGCGGACGACGGGGGGTCGTGAACCTAGCAGGCTAGATAGTCGGGGTGAAAGATCACGCCGACTTAGGTCAGTCGGGGCGCTAGGCGCCAGCTTCTGCTCACCATTTTCTACTTGCGAACGGCGGGGCAGAACGTTGAAAAGAGCTACATCGACTTCGCGACGAATTCGATCGGCGCCTTGGACATAGAGGCGATGCCTATGGTCGCTGCCTCGACCACGACTCTGGCGATCCGCATCGACCCCACTATGGTCATTCGCCGCAGTGTCGCGCACTTCAGCGAGCTCTTACATTCCTGTTTGCAACATTCCCCTGGATGCAGGCGCGGACATCGGAGTTTTCGTCAATCCTCCGACGAGGCTTCAACTGGCACAGCGAAACCTACCTTTACGCGGTCTACTACGACCATCGTCTTGACCGCCTTGATGTTTGGGTTCGTATAGAAGAACCGCCTGGTGAACTGCTCATAGTCCTCCATGGTGGGCGCAGTAATGTATAAAAGGAAGTCCGCGTCGCCAGTAACGTAGAATCCATTCACGACTTCAGCGGACGATTTGATGGCCTTTTTGAACTTATCGACTATTTCCGAACTTTCCCGCTCCAGGCTTACCAGCAGTAGCATTTGAATGGGTCTGCCAACCGCCTTCGGCGAAACGATCGAGATGTCGGCCTCGATGATGCCTTCCGAGCGGAGTCGCTTCAGTCGTCGCTGACACGCGGTAGCGGAAAGCCCGACCATTTCGCCGATGACATCGGAAGTCAGTCGGTTGTTCTTTTGCACGATCTCGAGGATGCGGGCGTCTATTCGATCGTATCGCATAGTTGCTGCCACGGAGATGAACTTCATTGATAAATGCCACCGGTATACAGAAAATCGACCGAATGAAGAAGAAATGCAAAGGTTTTCGACACGCCGCCTGCTTCCCGCCCCCATGAGAAGTCGCTGCGGGCAACCCCAAGGAAGCCCGTCTGGTCCCGCTGAAGTTGTGATCGTCAGAATCATCTCGGGATTGAGCACGTCAAGAAGGACACTTACGCCGCGAGCCGGTTAACGGTAAGCGCTGTTCGGTGGGGTGACGGGGTGATCTGCGAGGCTGCGGTTCGGTTTGGACCCGTTAGGTTTAGAATGGGCACAGTGCATACTACTATCACGGAGCCGGTGCGGCGGCTCCAGGTCTTCAACCGAGCCGGCCGTCGGCGGAAGTGGAACGACGAGGACAAGGCCCGGGCTGTTGCGGAGATCGTTACGAGTGGCGGCTCGGCTCGGTAACGCGACAGCATGGATTGTCGCCGCAGCAGCTGTTTTGCTGGCGCCGTCAGTTGCGAGCAGCAGCGCGCGGTCATTTCGAAGCAGAAAAAGTACAGTTTGTGCCGGCGGTGGTGGATGCCGTAGTGCCGGCGGCCGCACTTGGGCGCGAGCGCAAAGCGGTGCGCCGCAAGGCCAAGGCCGGGGTCATCGAGATCGAAGTTGACGGCATCACGATCCGGGCGTCCGTGGTGCGGACCCGACGATGATTGCGTCGATCATCCAGGCGCTGAAGGTGAGCTGGTGATCGGGCCGTCGGGTGCGGTCCGGGTGATGGTGGCGACCAAACCGGTAGACTTCTCCATGGGAATGGAGGGGCTTGTTAGCCGGCGTGCGAGAGCATGGGGGCAAATCCGTTCTCGGGAGCTGTCTATGTGTTCCGGAAGCGGGCGGATCGGATCAAGCTAGTGTTCTGGGCCGGAACGGGCCCGTGTTTGTTCGTCAAGCGGCTCGATGATGGGATCTTCCGCTGGCCGAAGTTCGAGTATGGCGTAGTACCTGTCGGCGGCGAATTGTCGGCATTGCTCGAAGGCTTCGACTGGCGGCGTGTCCACGCGCGACGAAAGACGCCGGCGCCAACGCAGCTGGATAGTTGTTGGCGGCGCTGCGGCGAAGTGAATCAGAAGCGCCAGACGCGTCGCCCTGATGGCGGCGAATATGCTCTGAATTGGGTGTTAGCGAGGCCCTGCCTGACGATCCCGAGACGTGCAAAGCTGCTTGCCGAGCGGTGCGAGAGCGAACGACTGCGTCAGATCATCAAGGAATTGCAGCGGCATCGGTTTGGCCGGCCAGCAGAGACACTGCCTGAAGATCAGATGCTGCCGGGCCTGGAGGACGTCGAGCAGGTGACAGCGTACAGCGAGATGGCGCAGGACGTCAGCGCCAGCTGAAGGCCGTGAGGTGCGAGCCGTAGGCGCCGCGGCAACCGTGACGCCTAGCCGACGCACCTGGCGCGGATCGAGCTCGTCGTTGACATTGAGAACAAGACATGTGCCTGGTGCCAGAGCGAGCTACATCGGATTGGCGAGGATAGAAGCGAGCGGCCGGACCCGGTTCGGGCGCGGTTCCGGATCCTCGTGACGCGGCGTCCCAAATACGCCTGCCCTGCTTGCTAAGACGGTGTCATGCAGGCACCGGCCCCGACACGGTCGATCGAGGGCGGACTGCCGACCGAAGCCGCCGTCGCCCAGGTTCTGGTGTCTAAATATGCCGATCACCTGCCGCTCTATCGGCAGGCCCAGATTTACCGCCAGGGTATTGAGTTTGGCCGTGGCGGACCGGGTGCGGCAGGCGGTCTTCCATCTGCGTCCGTTACATGAGCGCCTCCTTGGCAAGCTCAAGCAACGGCCAAAGCTGTTCGCCGACGAGACGACACGCGCCCCAAGACGGGTCAGCTCTGGGCCTATACGGCGGACGACCGGCCATGGGGCGGGCGCCGATCCGCCGGGCGTCTCCCATGTCTATGCCCTCCGATCGCCTGAACGCCGACCACTTAAGTGGCGGGTCGGCCGGGGTGAGCTTAGCCAATGGTCCCGAGCGCCACCATGGTGCAGACGGCGACCGGCCGACGTTCCCCGCGCGCTCCACTTGCGGCGGCGCATAGCGCGTCCTTCTTTAGCTTCAATCACTAGGCTCGCGTTGCTTCAAGCACAGCCGCTCAATGAAACAACTGCGTGCGGACCTTCCTAAGCTCTCCGTCAAAGTCTGCTTGGTACTGAGTGGGGCGCATTAAACCAGTGCGACCCGCGAACCATCTCTGGTCGGCCTCCCGGCGAGCCGTGAAACGGTCCACGCATTTCCTGGAGCAAAGAACAGTTCGCCAAGAGTCGTGGCGGATCAGCCCGAACTATCCGCCGCAGACGCCACAGCGCTTTACTGTACATGGAGGGTATTATGAGAGCTGTTGTGCATTCTCGCCTCCTGCTGATGCCATGCGGAGAGTCGCCGCGCACCGTCGTGGCGCCGCATCTCGCCCGCACGTCACGTGCGGCGTCGGCATTTCAAGTGCCTGCATCAACTGACACCGGCGCAACAGTTGACTCTGGTGTGCGCCTGCTTGGCGAAGCGGCACGCTGTATCCCCGTGCCTCGCCAGCCAAATCTTCAAGCTAACTATACCAATGTTTGCAATCCTAGTTGATGCGCGATTCGCCCTTTGTCGCTGTAATCCTGCGTCTAACTCGGATCAGTCGCCGAAATTCGACTCATCTGGCAGCGGCTGCGCATAGCTGCGATCGCCATTAATCTGTGAGACCTTTTTTTCGCTGATGGACGGGACGCGCCAAATACTCCGCGGGCTGGCGAGAATATTGACGTGTCATTCTGAGCTGCTTGAATCCGCCCAGAGAGCGGTCTCGCTGGGACTTTGGCTGTGAGCTTGCCTTGACCAGGAGTTCGGCAGACATCACCGTCCGCATCGAATCTCCCTTTACGACAGGAGGAGGAGCATATGAAATACCCGATTGGACTACTCCTTGCCGTGTTACTCCTCGGTCCAGTTCTGGCTCAGAAAACTCAGCGAGAACCTATGCTGATTGAGCAGATACGACCCGGAGTGACCTACGAGGATTGCGTCACCCGCTGCCAAAAGTGCGGAAGCGGCAAGAATCCGTACTGCATCAAGAATTTCTGCACCGGTTATCCTCACCGAAAGCCCGGCGCGGCACCGTTGCCAGTGGTCTGCCCACAGTACTCATAGGCCTGTCACAGTTGGGAGCCTCCTTAATTCGGCGAATGTCGCCGTGTTAAAGTTCCCGATGAACGCGTTCTGCATGGGCTTGCCCCGCGATGTACTGCTAGGTAGCGCGGCTCTGTATCGGCTTACGTCAGAATTGCGTTGCTGTGAGTTCGGTGTCGTTGTCGCTGACCAGCGTCTTGGGCTTCCCGCGTTCGGTGATCAGCCGGTCTAGCTCCCGCGCCACCCGGGTGCCGGGAGCAAGGGATCGGCCACCAGTGCCAGACAATGGTCAGAATACGGAAGGGACGGACGTCGGTCAGCTGGTCCGATAGAAAGTGGGAGCCTCCAACGATCGTTGGAGATCATCGGCCGCCATATCAGCGCCATAGTCCCAATTGCCCGCTTACGGCCGCCATGGCGCCGTAGCCTTGTGGTTGACCAGATAGCCCTCCCGCTTGAGCAGCATGTGCGGGCGTCGACAGCCGAAACGGCGACCTACCTCGGCGATCACCCTCTCGCGCTTGGCGTTGGCCGGCATCATCCGCCCGGGTCGCCTTGCTCATCGTCATAAAGCAGCAGCCGATGACTTTACACGCCCGCAGTTCGCTCATCCCGAAGGCTCCACGGAGATGGGCGACAGCTTTCCGCTTGGCCGCTTGCGTCACCATTAATGGGATGGTCCGCACCGTCCTCCTCCCTCAT
>NZ_JADYVR010000239.1:0-461 GCF_020193935.1 Bradyrhizobium sp. NBAIM08
CCGTCGACGTCGGCACCGTCAGCCCCCACGTCCACGCCCGCGCCCGCGCCGGGGTCGAGGGCGCGGATGGCGGCGAGGACGGCGGGGTCGAGGCCGGGCTCGGCCTCGACGTGGTCGACGTCCCAGTGCACCCGGGCCCCCTCGACCGCCGCCCTCGGGTCGAGGCCGTGGACGACGACGTTCAGCAGCGCCTGCAGGACGGCGGAGCGGATGCGCTTGCTGCCCCCGGATCCGACGACCAGCTCGGTGGCGCCGGTCGGGCCCACGACGATGGTGGGCGACATCATCGACGACACCCTGATGCCGGGCGGGGCGGCGTGGAAGCCGTCGGGGTGGAGGTCGTCCTCGCCGAGGATGTTGTTGGCCAGGATGCCGGTGCCGGGCAGCACGCCGACCCACGCGGCGAGCACGGTGCCCGACGCCTGCAGCCGCATCGTCCCCTCGTCGTCGACGGCCCGGGC
>NZ_JADYVR010000240.1:0-460 GCF_020193935.1 Bradyrhizobium sp. NBAIM08
GCATGAACTGGGCTACCATGATAGGTTTATCACCTTCTATGTATTCAGGAACATTGCTTTCAAATTGGTAGTAACGTTGGTTAATTAATCCTGTTAACGTGGTTCCATTTCGTTTCACTATTGTTGTTGTATCGTACACGGTTATTTTATACAGGTTGGTTGACGTTGCTGAAACATTATTGCCTGTTGCCGTGGGAGCAGTTAAATACTTCTTACCCCATATGTGAATTGGAAACAACTGAACAATATCATTATCTCTACCGGCATTACCGCAATTTGCTGCATTCCCTGTTCTACTGCTTCCTGCAAATACTGCCACCGGTTTACCTTGCACCAAGGCCCTGATCTTAGTTCCCGTCAATTCATAACCATTCATGAATGAACCCGGCAGGTTGGCCCCCATGATTTGATAAACCTGGCCCTTTTGCAGAATGACAATCTTAGGGATGCCTTGCTGCAT
>NZ_JADYVR010000241.1:0-460 GCF_020193935.1 Bradyrhizobium sp. NBAIM08
GGCGATAGAAGTCGACGGCGCTGCCGCGCAGCGAGCTCATGCTGTCGAGCAGGGCCGAGAGCATCGTCGCCGCCTCCGTGTGCCTCCCCTCCTCGACCGCGGTCTGCGCCGCCGCGATGTCGCGGTTCCAGTCTTCGATCGGATGCTGCATCGGGTCGCCGCGCAGCGCCTCCATCGGACCGGCATCGCCCTCCTTCTCGAACACCCTCGCCATGGTGATGAGCATCTCGCCGTACTGCGCCAGCGCCGCCTGGTCCTGCTTCATCTCGATCGGCACGGTGCTCCAGTCGTCGAACGAGGCGCGCAGCTCATCGCGGTGATCCTTGAACAATTGCGCCACGGCGCGAAGATCCTTGGCGGCCACGGCGGCGATCAGGCGGCCGCGCAGGTCGAGCGGCGGCCCGGACGCCTTACGCCCGAACCAGTTGGACAAACCCATCCCCACATTCTAGAGTGAGGC
>NZ_JADYVR010000242.1:0-460 GCF_020193935.1 Bradyrhizobium sp. NBAIM08
GCGTGATCCTGTGTCGAATAGATGTTGCACGTCGCCCAGCGCACCTGTGCGCCCAGCGCGGTAAGGGTCTCGATCAGCACGGCGGTCTGGATGGTCATATGCAGGCTGCCGACGATCTTCGCACCCGCCAGCGGCTGCGACGCGCCAAATTCCTGACGCAGCGCCATCAGGCCCGGCATTTCGGTTTCGGCGATGTTGATCTCCGCACGGCCGAAATCGGCAAGACTGAGGTCGGCAACGACATAGTCGGCGGGCTTGTTGGGTGCGAGGGTGGCCAAGATAAATCTCCGGGGGATTAGCGTTGCCCGCGCCTTTAGTCGTGCGCGGGACGAAGGGCAAGGCGATATAAAGATATGTTTATATGGCACAGGGCATCCATCGGCTTGCCGCCACCGAAACCACTTGACTCCATTTATCTACTATTATACTTGATAAATGACATGGGGGAGCCGCTCAGGAC
>NZ_JADYVR010000243.1:0-460 GCF_020193935.1 Bradyrhizobium sp. NBAIM08
AGACCGGCGGCCTCGGGGCGGCGGTCGCCGGACTGCTGATCTGGTCGGTGCTGGCCTTCGTGGCGACGACCCTGGCGGTGGCCCGCCGGCGGGTCGCGCGCCCGGCCGATCTGCTCGCGCCCTCCCCCGTGCCGGCGTAGCGCCCGACTCATACGAACGCGGCGGCAGCGGTCCCCAAGGACCGCTGCCGCCGCGTTCGTGTCGAGGGGCCCTGCGGAACTGGTCCCTCTCGCCGTCCCAGCAGGCCGCAACCCGGCTGAATTCAGTTCAGTCCGGAGTAGACGTGCAGGCCCTTGAAGAACATGTTGACGATCGTGAAGTTGAAGAGCACGGCCGAGAACCCGATGATCGACAGCCACGCCGACCGGGTGCCGCGCCAACCGCGCGTCGCACGTGCGTGGATGTAGCCCGCGTACAGCACCCAGATCACGAACGTCCAGACCTCTTTGGTGTCGAATCC
>NZ_JADYVR010000244.1:0-460 GCF_020193935.1 Bradyrhizobium sp. NBAIM08
GGGCATGGACTCGGTCGACGTCGAGGCCGTCGGCCGCCGGCACGATCGTGACGACTGGCAGAGCGCCGGACGCTTCTTCGACGAGTACACGTCGGTCGCCGCCCTCGAGAACACCATCGACCACACCGACATGATCTTCCAGGCGGTTCGCCTGCTCGGCGATCCCGACGTGCGCGAGCGCTGGCGGAGCCGCTTCCGGCTCGTGGTCGTCGACGAGTACCAGGACACCGACCCGCTTCAGGTCCGTTTCCTGCAGGCGCTGGCCGGCGACGGTTGCGATCTCGTGGTCGTCGGCGACCCGTACCAGTCCATCTACGGATTTCGCGGCGCCGACGTGCACGGCATCCTCGACTTCCAGCACGAGTTCGGTCTCGGCGGGGCGCCGGCACCGGCCATCGTCCTGCAGCACACCCACCGCTACGGGTCCACGATCGGCGCGGCCGTCCGGTCGGTCGTGCAC
>NZ_JADYVR010000245.1:0-460 GCF_020193935.1 Bradyrhizobium sp. NBAIM08
GGAGAGTTTCAACTTCTGGTGGTCGCGAACGCCGGGTATTCTCCAGCCCAGGGTGACGATCCTTCCCGGTACCCCGGCACGATTGGACTGAGTAATAGACCGGCCATGAATGAATATGCCGGCACCGCGCCCAACCAGGCCAATGCGCCGTTGCACGTCAATTTCGTGCCGTTGCCCGACCTGGTCGTGACCGACGTTACGGCTCCGGCCCATGTTTTGGTCGGTCAGCCTTTCACCGCCACGTGGACAATCACGAACAACGGTGTCGGCGCCGTGCCCGACCGGCAATCGCTGTGGCAGGATTACGTTTATCTTTCGCGAGATCAGTTCCTGGATGTTCGAAGCGACGCCTTCCTGGGCGACTTCACCCGTCGCGGGACTCTCCAGGCCGGCGGAAAATATACGGTTACAGCGAACCTTACCCTCCCGCGCAACGTGACCGGACCGTATTATGTATTTG
>NZ_JADYVR010000246.1:0-460 GCF_020193935.1 Bradyrhizobium sp. NBAIM08
ACAGGTGATTAGCAGCAGTAAGATTTTCATGCTGAAAAATAAAAAAAATGGATCAAGGTTCCTAAAGGATTAAGGCTAGTGAAACTGTATCGACCGTCCTTAATTACATTGATCCTTTTTTAAATGCCATGGTGGCAACCTGCAGATAAATTGCCCAAAGCAGTTACAACCTTTATCTTTACGGCACATGTTATCATGAAAGATTTTAAAAAATATTTTATTATTCCTGCTTCACCGGAAGAGGTTTACCTGGCGCTCACACTGCCAAACACCATTCGATTGTGGACAGGCGAAGTTGCGGAAATGAGTACAGAGCCGGGAAGCGAATTCTCCCTATGGGAGGGAAGCATTACTGGTAGAAATATTTCCTTTGAAGAAAGCAGGAAAATTGTGCAGCAATGGTATTTTGGCGAACAGGAAGATTCCTCGATTGTTACTATTAAATTACACCCGCATAAGC
>NZ_JADYVR010000247.1:0-460 GCF_020193935.1 Bradyrhizobium sp. NBAIM08
GCCCAGCAGCATCACCTTGACGGCGTTGGGGGCGAGGGGGGTGCCGAGTTTCATTGGTAGTGTTTCGCCTTGTTTGCCGCGTCAATGGCGTCGGTGAGGGCCGATTTGGCGCCGCGCTTGCGCAGTTCATCGGTCTTCATGACCACCGGATCGTTGCAGGCTTGAACGGCATGCGGGACGCTGGTCATCGCCATGGCCACGCCCTGCGCCTTGGCGTCGATCCACAGGTAGAGTCCGTCGGCGCCGTCATAGACCTCGTCGCAGTCGCGCTCGCCGCGCTGGGCCTTGGCGGCGGCCTTGTAAAAGGCCAGCAGCGCCGGCGCCTGCACGGCGCCGAGCTGGCTGCCGTCGCCGACGTCGATCAGCACCTCCGGCTTGACGAGATCGGCCGGCAGGTAGTCGGCCCAGTTTATCGGCCGTCCGGCGTTCAGGTCGTAGGTCAGGTGGGTCTGGAACATCG
>NZ_JADYVR010000248.1:0-460 GCF_020193935.1 Bradyrhizobium sp. NBAIM08
GGCCCCGACCCGCCGCATCCGTGCCTCGAGGGCGGCGAGGCCGGTGGCGAGGGCGTTGGGATCGGCCACGGCGGGCTCCTCCTCCCTGGCGCCGATGAAGCGGCCGAAGACCCAGCCGAGGCCGCGCTGCAGGTCGTCCATGACGAGGAAGAAGGACGGCACGACGACGAGGCTCAGGACCGTCGAGACGATGATGCCGCCGATCACCGCCGTCGCCATGGGCGCGCGGAACGAGCCGCCCTCGCCCACGCCGAGCGCTGACGGCAGCATGCCTGCCGACATGGCGATCGAGGTCATGACGATCGGCCGCGCCCGCTTGTGGCCCGCCTCCACCACGGCCTCGAACCGCGCCATGCCGTGGCGCCGCATCTCGACGGCGAAGTCCACGAGCAGGATCGCGTTCTTGGTCACGATCCCCATCAGCATCAGGATGCCGATCAGCACCGGCATGGAGATGGCG
>NZ_JADYVR010000025.1:0-46892 GCF_020193935.1 Bradyrhizobium sp. NBAIM08
CCAGGCCTTTCAAGCTCTCTCGACCAAGATCTGTGCCGCTCTCCCAGTCAGTCCGATCCGCCGACCGCAATCAATCCGCTGGTCCGAATGATTAGGCAATGTTGCCCGCGCGTCATTCCATGACATCTCGCCTTGCGCCGCGCTGAGATACGGTCCTTCGTGTCACCCGTGCAACGAAAGCTAGCTCACACTTGCCGCGGATGAGGCTCAAGGTCAGGCGCCAGTACTGCGGCCAGCTGCCGATTGGCCTCACATAGGATCCCGCCCCATTGCATTTCCCCTCGGGTCTACGGGCAAACTAGCACCGGGAAGACGTCGTTTCTCGGCGATCTGACTGCCTTCGCTGGAAACTAGCGGTGAAACTCCACGAAAGACTGGAGGTAAGTGAATGATTCCTGCAAGATACGATGGATTTTGACGCGCGAACGAATCAGCATCGGAAAGCACCCGCACCGAATGTCGCGCGCTCTGGCGCAGCCGGAGACCTAACTGGTCGTCGTGAGGTTGAGTTTCAGCGTGCGCGGCAGCGATCGTCCGCCATCCATGACGATTGATTGTCCCGTCACCGCGGAAAACTCCGATGTACAGAGAAACGCCACCATCCGGGCGACCTCCTGTTCGGTGACCAGTCGCGCCATCGGTGTTTCCATGACGACGCTGGCCTTGTAGTCGGCCATCATATTGGTACGCTCGCTGGCGATCTGGCCGGGTACGATCGCGTTGACCGTAACGAGCGGCGCAAATTCGAGCGCGAGGCACTGCGTCAAATGGATCAAAGCCTCTTTGGCAAGCCCGTATACCGAATGCGACCTCGCATAGGCCGAGGTTGCGCTCACATTGATGATCCGGCCCCAGCCCATTCGCTCCATGCCTGTGATCGCGCTTTGAGCAAGCTGGTACGGGGTCCTTAGATTCACCGCCATGACCGTCTCCCACTCCGACAAGGATAGCGACCGAAACGGTGTATCTGAATAGGGACCCGCATTGTTGACTAGGATGCCTAAGGCTCCCAGTCGCTCTGTGACCCGGCATACAAGCGCTGCCGCCGCCTCTGGGTCTCTTAGGTCAACCGGAAACAGCATCGCTTTTCCACCGATCGCGGCGATGCGAGCGACAATGCTTTCGCCCTCGCTCAAAGCACGCCGGCAATGCACCGCGACACGCGCCCCACGCCGGGCGAGCTCGACTGCGATTGCAGCGCCGGTGCCTGATGAGGAGCCGGTGACAAGGGCGACCTTGCCGTTGAGATCACATTCGCCCGCACTCATGGATCGATTCTCCTAGACCAGATCAACTTCAGCTTCGACTCGTCCAGATATTTGTTGTGTATCAGGTCGATCAGATCCTTGGCGGATGTGGCGAGCTCCGCCTCATAGGCGGCGCGATCGGTCACCTCGATGCGCTCGATGTAATCCCAGGGGCCGCCGTCGAACGGCACCGGCTCCGTCAGGCGATGAATCCGATAGCTGATGATCGTCTTCAGCTTTGCTGTAAACGGATAGTCAACCTCGCGCTCGAAGCGTTCATATTCGTCCGGGTCGACACCGGTTTTCAAGGCGGTCAGGATATAGACGACCGTCGTCATCATTTGCTCCTTATGAATATTGCTCAGAGAGGACGAACGAGCTTTGATAGCCTGAAGGCCAAGCTTCGGCAGATCCTTATGTTTGGGATCATCGGGCGCCGATAAGTACCGCTGTCCGCCAAGCACGAGCCACTCGTCTTCACCATCCCGCTCGTCTCCGACGCCAAGCTACACGCGTCATCCGTCACGTCCCTGGCAGGGCTTCGATCAGCGCGGCGCAAAGAGCCCGCGAGGAGACTGCCAGTCCTCTTTTGGGAAAAAAAGTTGGCTCGAGGCTTATGCCTGCCGATCGCTCGACGCCTTCGCGAAAGCCGCCTCGACGGCCGGCCAGACTTGCGTTCCGAAGCGCATGATGACGTCTTCGTAACTGACGCCAGGAGCCGGAACCGGAAAGATGTTGAAGCCGGTGACGCCGGCGCGGCGGAGGTCAATGACGTGCTGGGTCACCTCTTCGACAGTCCCGCAGAGGGTGAGAGCATCGACATGGCGGTCGGTGACGAGAGGAAATAATGCGGCGAACGGGGCGACGCCGGCAGCATAAGGGACTGGACCAATGGCATCGACGACCTCTTTTGGCAATGTAAGTCCCTGTGTCTGAAGCGTGTAGAACCGCGAAGTGGCTTGCGCAATGATCCGCGTCACTGAAGGGCGCAATATATCGCGCGCCTGCTTACCGTCATTGGCGATACAGCAATCAAGGCGCGCGACAAGCTTGATCTCGCCCGGAGAACGGCCGGCCTTTGTCGCCCCCTCGGCGACGGCCGACGCGAAGGCCTTTGCTTCGTCGACAGAGCCGCACCCTTCCATCATCACGCCATCGGCGACTGCGCCGCCCAATTTCTGACCGAGCGGACCATTGCTTGCGACGCGAACAGGGACGCGCGCGCGCGGCGGCGTGAAATTCAATCGGCCGCGGTGAAATCGAATGATCTCGCCCTGGTAGTCGACCTCCTGCCCGGCCATGAGCTGACGAATCAGATCGACGGCTTCGCGAATGGCGAGAGGCGGCTTGCGCGATTGGATCCCGAGCTCGGCGAAGCCGGAGACACCCGCGCCGATGCCGAGAATGGTGCGCCCCTTCGAGATTTCATCGAGGGTGCCCAGGGCCATGGCGGTCAAAGCCGGGTGGCGCGCGAACGGATCGGTCACGCAGGGACCAAGCTTGACGCGTGAGGTTTGCCCGGCCAGATAGGACAGACACGAGTAGGTTTCGCGGTAGAAGCGCTCATCCGCAAGCCAGACGGTTTCAAATCCGCTCTCTTCGGCAAGCCTGGTACGAGCGGCAAGGCGGGACACCGGTTGGTCGCCGAGCATCAACAGTTCTATCGACATGAACGTCTCCGACAGTTGCCTCCCTCCGCGCTCAAGCGAGCTGACCCGGCCGAGAGGTGATGAAGAAAAAGGGCTTGACTTGCCGCCTCGCCGGTCCGCGGCCAGGTCCCTAACCAGCCGAGGCATCCGATCCTTGAGGGCGAATGCGCGATGACGCCGAGCCACGTATTCGGGCGTCGCCATGGCGCCGGCCTTCACGAGGGTGGATTACCGGGCAACAGATAGACGAAGAAAGCCGGTCACGCTGACGCCGAATAGGGTCGGCGTCAGCAAAGAGTGACTGGCGAAGCACGAAAGCGAAGAACGACATGATCTTGTCAGCGCGTCCAGGCCGCTCTCAACTCAGCTTCATCTTGTTGAAGCGCTCGAAGGAATCCCAGTACTTCGCAACGCCCGCGAGCTCGGAACGAGTCACCCTCGCCCAATTGTCATACCAAAGCAGACCCCAGGCCGCGTCATCCAGAAGAATCTTCTGCGCATCCTTGACTGCGGCCATGCGCCTGGCTGGATCAGCCTCTCGGATATTCTCGTCGATGATCTTGTCGAGGGCAGGATTGGCGTAGCCCCCCTTGTTGGTCGCGCTGGCTTTGCTGTGAAAATTCCAATAGAGGTGATAGAATGGGTCGTTGATCCAGGACTGCCACGATTCAATCGACAGCTCGTGCCCGCCGGTCGATGACAGTTGGCGGAAGGTCGCGTCAGTCTCCTTCTCGATGCTGACCCGGAATCCGATTTTCTCCAGTTCGCGCTGAATCCATATCGCTGCTTGCTCATGCGGCGCATATCCAACACGCACCGCGAGCTTGACCGGGATCGGCTCCGAGCCGAGCCCAGCTTCCGCCATCAGTGATTTTGCTTTGGCGACATCGTAATTGTACGGCGAGAGCGAACCATCATGGCCGGGCGTTTGAGCTGCGATCGGGCTTTTCATCTGTTCGCCATAACCGTAGAGGACGTTCGGGATGATTGCGTGGATCGGCATCGCGTAATTGATCGCCTGGCGAACTTTCACGTTATCGAACGGTTTTTTCTTCAGATTCATGCAGAGAAAATTGCAATTGGTGTCGGGCAGCGACACGACATTGAGACCCGGCTCGCCCTCAAGGCTCTTGAGATTCTTCGGCGACATCGAGTTGGGTCCGATCACCATGTCGATGGCTTTGCGCTTAAGCAGGAGAATCCGGTCAGCCTCATTCGCCGTTGATTTGATGACGATGCGCTTGAAATAGGGTGACGCCCCCCAATAGCCTTGTGTGGCTTCCAGAACCACCTCGACGCCTGGCTCGTTTCTGACGGCTTTATAGGGCCCGAGCCCGGCCGTGTTGCGCTTAAGCCATTGAGAGGCCCAAGGATCGTCGGCGGTCGCGTGCAGCTTGATCTCTTCGGGATCAAGAAGTGCGTTGTTGGACAAGGACAGCACGTCGAGCAACATGGCACTCGGCGCCGGCAGGTTGATCGCAAAGGTACTATCGTCGCGCACCTCGAATTGATCTGCCTCCGTCACCCCGATCATGGTTGGAAAGATGAGCCGCATGTAGCCGGAAGATTGCAGCCCACGGTCGAAGAGATATTTCACCGCGTTCGCATTCACCGGCCGGCCGCTCGGAAATTTCAGGCCACGACGGATGTTGACGACAAGGGTTTTGTTGTCGTTCTCATACGTCCAGCTTTCGCCGATGCCGCTTGCGAAAACAGCGGGCTTGGAAATCGCAAGGTTAGGCGATCCGGCGACTGGCTCTGCACCCCAGCTCAGCACCGTGTCGTAGATGTTTGCCTGAACGATATAAGCGCCGTCGGACTTGAATTGCGCCGGATCGAAGGAATCGATATCCGTGCCCCAGGCCACCGTGAGCGTCGGACCAGCCTGTGCATTTGCAGACCCGGTAAAAAGGCCCGGCGTGAACATCGCACTGCCGCTCGCCGCCAGCTTGAGAAAGCTGCGGCGTGATTGATTTCCCAACATTCAAGTCCCCTGCGTAGGTTCTGGATTTGCGTGAACAAGCTCGAATGACGTGGATAGCTCTGTCTCGTGCGCACGAGTCTTCGAAGGCGCTCCCGCAAAGGAGCGACCCAGGAAGTTCCGCTTGCGTCCGCACAATCGACGATCGCGGAGATAAAGATGCGCCTGACGTGTTCAGACACACAGCTCGGGATAAGGCATGAACCGCTGCAGGATCCTCAGGCAGAGGCGTTTCCGCGCCTGCCTTTCGGAGCGGCCGCCGATCGCTTCTTTACGGGTTTGTCGATAACGCGCGAGAGGCAATTGGCCGCCTGCATGATGTCATCGGTCACAGCCGCGCGGGCGGCGGGGCCGTCGCGATGCGTCAGCGCATCAAGGATGCGGCGATGAGCATCCATGGAGCGGCGCAGGTGCGCGGCGTCGGGCGCAACGAGCACGAAGCACGGGCCAATCAGAACCCAGAAATTCTCGACCGCACCAAGGATGATGGGTGCTTGAGCGATCTCATAGATCCGCCTATGAAAGGCGAAATTCGCCGATAGATAAGCGGGCACATCGACTGCATCGGCCGCCGCCTGGAGACGATCATAGAGCTCAGCGACCTCACTATCGTCAACGCCCGTCATGCGGATTGCCGCGCGCTCGGCAAGAAGCCCCTCAAGCGCCACCCGTGCATCGCGCACGTCGCGCAATTGCGCGCCTGACAGATGAACGACGCTCAGGCGCGCCGTGTCGCTGAACTCGAATGCACCTTCAGCCTGCAGGCGGCGGAGCGCCTCGCGCACCGGCATCGGGCTCGAACCCAACGCCTCGGCAAGTCCTCGAATTGTCAGCCTCTGGCCCGGCGCGAAGCGGCCGGCCATTACGCCGTCACGCAAATGCCGGTAAACCTGATCCGCCATCGAGTCCCGGGCAACGGACGGCAGTAGCGGCAGCGGTTTCTTGTCCTTCACCATCGCGGGTCCCCCCAAGTCTTAATTTCGGATATGTGATCACAAATTCGCGTCTACGTCAAGTTTGCTCAGCCCATTCTTGATTTTGGACTTAAGGTTGCAGACTTGTCGGGTCGTTCGGTCAACGTGAGACTTCAGATGGGACGCGAGCGGCGGAGCACCGTTCGTCCCGCGGATCATGGGCCTGAAAAACCGGTTCTTGGAAAGGCCTCCGGCGGGCATGCCGGAGGCCTTCTGGAGGTCAAACTCGATTCTAAAAGCCTCTTCCTTTCTCCTTCGTGCTAGTTGCCAAAACAGATCACCAATTGCGCTGAGCTCGCAGGAGCAAGCTCACCGTGCTCTGGTCCTTCAGCTCGTAGGTAACTCCGGGCTTGGCAATACCCGTCTGCGCCGGCAACACCACAGTGCCGCCGGCCGCATACTTCTGGTCGAGCACGCTGTATGCCAGATCGGCCGAGAAGGTCAGGTTCTTGACCGGAGTCCAGCGAGTGATCACGCCTGCGACCGCATAGTTGAAGTCGGGGTTGCAGCCGGCCGCGCCGCTCGAGAGCGCAAGGCCCGCGACGAATGCACCGCAGATGTAGCCTTTCGCTGCACTATTATATCGCGCAGCAGCCCACGCACCGTAGATGCCAGTGTTCCAGTAAGGATCCCAGTTGTGGGTATAGCCGCCACGGAAGCCGTAGGTGGTGGTCAGTTCCTGACGGGAGCCCGCCACGAAGACCGAGTCGGCGAGACCGGCAAGGCCGACGCTCTGGTAGACCCCCGCAAGTCCCGCCCCCCCGTACATCGCGTAGGTGGTGGGTACGAGGTCCTGGAAATTATAGCGGCTTGCGCCATACGTATAAACGCCTTGGACGTTGATTGTGTCACCCGGACCGGTCGGGAGATTCTTGATTGACAAGGCCAGTTGACCCGCCCAGCCCCACTTGTCGCCGGGATGACCGGTCGTCTCGTCGGCGCCGTAGTAAGCGGCATGATTGTCATGCATCGCGACTGACGCCTGGAAGAGGCCCCAAGCCTGATCGACTCGAAGCATAGCGACAAGGTCAGGAGAGCTTGCACCGGCAATGTCGCTCGCGCCGTACGCGCCTGTCGCAAGACCAGCCACTGTCGCGCCGCTGATGTTCCAGATGTTGGTCGTGTAGTATTGGACCTGATCCTGCGCCGAGAATGATGCCGTGATACCCTGGCCGAAGTCAGCGGTGTACGTAAACTGATTCACACCCGTAACCGCACCGCCGCCGCCCGGCAGACCGTCAAAGTTGTTCGCGGGGTAATTGATCCAGGGCGTTGAGAACTGGGAGATGGTTTTGCCTATCGTGAACCCTGCGAACTGGATGAAGGCCAGATAGACACCAACCGATCCACCAGCGACGCCAGTTCCGCCGTAAACCGTCGAGCCGTTAACACCGCTGGTCCCAACACCGGTATAGCCGCCCGACCCCCAGTCGAACACACCATCGAAGAAGGTGCGGAGCATACCGTATTGTGTTGCGGTGCGCGTATCGATCGTCAGATCTTCACGGGCATTGGTGGAATAGGAGTTGCGCAGGCGATTGCCCGCTCCAGGCGCACCATTCACCGCGCCCTGCGTGTAGATCGAGTTGGTGTTGAAGGCCGCATCAACGCGCAGATAACCTCCGAGCTTGATGCATGTGTCGGTGCCGGGGATATAATAGAACCCGGCGCCATAGAGAGAGCAGACCTTCACGTATTCAATCGGCCCTGCCTTGGCCGGCAGGTCGGCCGCCTGTGCACCACCCATCAAGCTGAGCGCAGCGGCCGAACCGCAGAGCATTCGGTTAAACGTCTTCATAAAAGCCCTCCAACATCTTCTGCGGCCCTTATGGGCGGTTGCCGAAGAATGATCCCAAGTTCACGACTGTTGCTTCTCGTTTCGCGCACCTCGACGTCTTCGCCACGCGCGAATGGATCGATTTGCTTGACGTGCGACCGAGGGGCCGCTCCGTCACGGGATGGACATTATATAAGCTACTTATATATGCAACTGATATAAGTTAGCGAAGTGTCGATTCGGGAAAGAGTCGTGGTATTCGAGCAACACACCACCGCACCCGCATTGTTGCTGCGTGTTGCAAACCGGGTTAGGTAAGTTGGCGAAATAATGAAGAGGAGGTCTCGGATCATGTCCCGAGATACGACCCGGCAGCAGCCCTCGCTGAGCGCGAAAGGTCACAGGACAAGCAAACAAACCGCTCCGTCGGACCGAATCATAGGAGAAGTCGGTTGGGACATTGCGGCCATCAATGTGCATCTGGAGGACATTCGGCGGACCTGGGCAAAGGCACTTGGCGTCAGCGGCCCCCAATGGCTGATCCTAATGGCGATTGCCGATCTGGATCAGGGTGCAGGCGTGTCCGTCGGAGATGTTTCGGCGAAGATCAACGTCCGCTCCCCGTTCGTGACCGCAGAGACCAAAATGCTGGAAAAGGGGGGCTTCGTATCTCGCACTGCCTCTCCGGCGGATGGCAGGGTCGTTTTGATGTCGCTGACCGAAAAGGCTCGTAAGGCAATTACGAGCCTTGCAGCCAAGCGCAGAAAACTGGATGAGACGATTTTTGCAGATCTTGGGCACGAAAGGCTGCAAGATTTCAGAGAAGTGCTTTCGACCATCAAGCGCAGAATGGAGAAAGTGGCCCTTCAGCTCGAGCTGGATGCAAGCAAGCCGGACGTGTGAGTGGCTATATTACAGGAGCCATTCGGCTCCGAAGGATTTATGAGCAGATTGTGCGCACCGGACGCCGAGCGCGAGAGCGATTGATCCCAATTGAATTCGCGCCCTAGGCCCTCGACGCCGTGCGGGTATCATTGAGCGCCAGCGGCCGAGCGTTCTTTACGCAATTCTTTCGCGTTGGAATGCTAGGCGCCTGGTCGTTTCGGTCGATGCGCAGTTTGTCTCTGAGCCAATCGAAGATAAACTGCCGCCCAATGCTCGGATTGTCGAGTTGCCGGTGCGATGAACCGGTCTCCTCGCCCTTGAAGATCTTGAGATCCATGGGTACGCCGGCGGCGCGGCAGTGCTCATGCAAGGCAGTGATATCCTCCAGGCTGACATAGTCGTGCTCTCCCACAACGACCAAGGATGGACATTTGATCTGACGGGCAAGCTTACAGAACGGGGATAGTTTTATATCTGGACCGAAGAGGCTGGCGGTGACATATCTGTGCTCGAGATCATCCCAAAATCCGCCGTCGCAAACGGCAGCAGCCCACCTCGTTTCGGTTGCCGCCACGCGTGTGGCAAGGGCCCCTCCAAGACCATCGCCTATCAAGGCGATTCGCCTCTGATCGACGTCATCGCGGCTGAGTAGATAATCCAACCAGCGACGTAGAGCCACGCATTGATAATGGTGGACCGGTCGATCCTGGAAGCGCTCGATCTCTCGCGGCAGGTCGGTAACGAGCAATGACAGGCCGTTTGCAATGGCATGAGACTGAAATCTCACCAATAGGTCTTCTTTGGTATCTCTTTCCTCGCCGATAGCCACGACCACCGGGGATTTGCGCGGCGCGGCCGATGAACGAATGAGATAACCTTGGAGCAAATTGGTACCGAAGCGGATCTCGAGCACCTCTCCACGCGGAGACAGCACTTCCAGGAAGGCCTCGGCACATGAGTTGGCAATGCGAGACAGTTCGGGAATTCTCGGATCGCTGCGAACAAGAAAGGCGGAAGCTGTGCGATAATAGTTCAAGGCGCGCAGCCATTCGTTCCTTGCCGTCGTAAAGTGGCCTTCTGCGCTTGAGAGGCGCGCGCGCCTTGCGATCCGGTCGGCCAGGGCACGCCACTCCTCGAGCCAGCTCTCGTCGTCGCCGACAACGATCTTGCCGGCAATCATGAGGCACTCGGACACGAAGCTTGCGCCCTCTTGAGCATCTCCCAGCAGGCGTCTCAGCTGGGTGCTCTCGACCTCATGATCCGGCCAGTGGGTCCAGCCGTCAGCGTCATATCTGGGCGAGCGGTGGACATTTTTCGCCTGTTCTCGCATCATCCTGCCCTCCCTATTAAGCCGCGTAGAACGCCTCTGTTCTTTGCGGTCGATCACCTTTTTTTCGTCCAAGCGCCGAATTGACACGTGGCGATATGTCGTATGGTGCGGCGCGCGCATGCAATGCTATTTGAACTCATGCTCGAACCCGAAAACGCGACGATTAGGCCGGCTGGTCACATTGAACCGCCATCGGCTCGTCCTGCGGAACGTGTGACCATTTCGTGTTCGCCTATGCCCAGCGGAGTCTAGGCGACGACAACGCACGCGCTCACGGCAGAGAGCCAGACGCTATTCACAGCTCACCGAGTTCTCCTGTCTTCGCCCCGAACGCTGATCGGTGGCCCTTGGCTGCCTTGCTGAGCTGGCGCCGGTCTCATTCGCAAAAGGTCGCCACAAGATCGCACTCAGAAGCCGACATCGCTCGTCCCTTTCAACTTCAGCATGACACGAGCCTCGTCCGGGGTTGCTGCCTCTAATCCGAGTCCTTTCAGGATCGAGCGGGCTAGCCTCACTTGCTCGGCGCTGGAGGTGGCGAGCTTGCCAGGCCCCGCCCAAAGGCTGTCCTCGAGTCCCACGCGGATATTGCCGCCCATTGCCGCAGCCATGGCGCCTATGCGCATCTGCGCGGCGCCCGCGCCGAGTACCGACCAGACATAGTCGTCGCCGAACAGCCGCTCGGCCGTGCGGCGCATGGTGACGATGTCCTCATGATGCGCCCCGATCCCGCCGAGCAAACCGAAGACGGACTGGATGAAGAACGGCGGCCGCACCACTCCGCGGTCGACAAAGTGCTTAAGATTATAGAGGTGGCCGACATCGTAGCATTCGAATTCAAATCGCGTGCCACTGGGCGCGCACAATGCGAGGACCTGCTCGATCTCGGCAAAGGTGTTACGGAAAACGAGGTCGCGTGAAGACTCCAGGTGCTCGCGTTCCCACTGATGGGTGAACTCGTGATAACGCTCGAGCATCGGAAACAGGCCGAAATTGAAGGAGCCCATGTTGAGCGAGGCCAGCTCAGGCCGGAAATGCCGGGCGGGCTCCACGCGTTCGGCGACCGTCATGAATGGGCTGCCGCCGGTCGTGATGTTGATCACGGCCCCCGATCTGCGGCTCAACTCCGGGAGAATCTTCGCAAATCCTTCGACCGATTGGTCCGGCTGACCAGTTTTCGGGTTGCGTGCATGCACATGCAGAATCGCAGCTCCCGCTTCCGCAGCCCGCACGCCCTCTTCGATGATCTCCTCCGGTGTCACCGGCAGGTGCGCGGACATTGAGGGCGTGTGGATCGCGCCGGTTAAGGCGCAAGTGAGAATGACCTTGCCAGGCCTGGCCATGTGAAACCTCAAGAGCTAATCGGTAGTGGGTAAGCGGCGGCGGCCGCGGAATTTTCGGCTTTTATGGCAGGACAGCCGGATCAGGAGTGCCCATCGCGCTTGCGCACGATGGATCTCCTCGCCTGCCAATTGATGACGAGGCAGCTTTTCGCGAGGTCAGCTGGCGAACCGCGGCTCCGGTATGCCCCGGACGCCAAGCCCCTTGATTGCAAATAGGGCCCCGCGCTGCTGTCCGTCATCGGGAAATCGCGGCAAGGGCGGCTTCGCCATGGAGGTCACATAGAGAATGTCGAGGTTGGGACCACCGAACATCACGCTCGTGACCTTGCGCACCGGCATCTGAATAACGCGCTCAACGCTGCCGTCGGGCGCGTAGCGTACGAGCTTTCCATCATAAACAAGCGCTTGCCAAAGAAATCCTTCTGCATCGACCGTAGCGCCATCGGCAGCACCGCCGTTTGAGCGATCTACTGGCGCGAAACGGCGCCGCTTGGTCGCAGCGCCGGTCTCGATGTCATAGTCGTAGGCCCAGATTTCTCCAGTCCAGGTGTCGGCGAAATAGAAGGTCTGGTCGTCCGGGCTCCAGCACGGGCCATTGGACACGATGATCTTCTCGTCCAGGACGTGCAGCGAGAGATCGGGATCGAGCCGGTAGAGACGGCCAGAGGCCTGATCCTCCAGTGTATCCATGGAACCGAACACGAAACGCCCGCGGCGATCGACTTTGCCGTCATTCAATCGATTGCGCGGCAAATGTGCCTCGGGGGCCGCGATCAGCTTCAGCTCCCCGCTCTCCAGATCGAGATCATGCAGGCCCGATTGCAGCGCGACGAGCGCATGCGTACCGTCGCGACGAAGCGCCATCGAGCCGATTTTCGCTCCAACATCCCAGGCGCGAAGCTCGCGTCCATCTGCGGTCGCACGAAAAACGCGACCATCGATGCTGTCTATCCAGTACAGACGCTGCTGCTCGGTGTCCCAAAGCGGGCCTTCGCCAAGCGTCGTCTTCAGATCCGCCACGATCTCGATCTGCAAAGTCATCCCCCCCATTCTCACGTTTCACAGGTATTCCACATTCCCGTCAACGCTGATCGCCTGGCCAGTCACATTGCGTGCACCTGGCGAGCAGAGGAATAAGGCCATGGCCGCAACGTCCTCAGCCGTCACCATGCGACGCAGCGAGATCTTCTTGAGGTATTCCTGGCGCATCGCCTCGTAGCTGGTATGGAGCTGCTCGGCGCGCGCGCGGATTACGCCCTCCATGCGCGGGCCCTCGACGATACCGGGCAAAAGCGCATTGACGCGGATGTCGTCAGGACCGAGTTCGGCAGCAAGCGATTTGACGAGCCCAACAATAGCCCATTTCGTTGCCGCGTACGGGGTACGCCAGGCATAACCGAGGCGGCCGGCAACGGAGGCCATGCAGAGGATTTGTCCATAGCGAGATTGGCGAAGCATCGGGACCGCATGACGGGCGAAGCGGTACTGTGCATTGAGATTGATATCGATCGTTTGCTGCCAATCGAACTCTGCAATGGCATCGATTCCGCCCGTCGGTCCGGCAATGCCGGCATTGTTGATGAGCACGTCGAGCCCACCCCAACGCGCAGCCTGCGCGCGAAAGACGGCCGCGACCGCACCGCGGTCCGATACGTCGGCCTTTGTGGCAAGGACCTGCGGATGTTGATTGCAGAAGCTTGCAAGCGCATCGTCGTTGACGTCGCAGATATGCACATACGCACCAGCCTCAACGAAGGCACCCGCAAGTGCGGCGCCAATGCCGGATGCGCCCGCCGAGATCAGGACGCGCAGCTCGGGATGAGGCACAAGACGCTGCAGCACGCTCATGCCGGTGCACCTCCCCGGCCGCGTCTCGGAACGGCCACGGAGCGCCCAATGCCCGCATTGTCGAGAAAGCGGGACAGACAATTGGCGGCCTGCATGATGTCGTCTGTCACAGCGGCACGAGCGGCGGGCGCATCGCGGCTCAACAGCGCATCGAGGATCTGGCGGTGCGCGTCCATAGAACGCTGCAGGTGGGCAGCGTCGGGAGCAACGAGCACGAAGCACGGACCAATGAGCAGCCAAAAATGCTCGACGGCGCCGAGAATCGCCGGTGCCTGTGCAATTTGGTAGATCCGCCGATGAAAGGCGAAGTTGGTCCAGAGATAAGCGGGTCCATTGACTGCATCAGCGGCGCTCTGCAGCCGGCCGTAGAGTTGCGCCACCTCGGCATCGTCGACACGCGTCATACGCGAAGCCGCGCGCTCGGCCAGCAGCCCCTCGAGCGCCACGCGCGCATCGCGCACATCCCGCAGCTGCGCCTCGGACAGGCTCCCAACGCTCAGTCGCGCCGAATCGCGGAATTCGAAGGCGCCCTCGGCTTGCAGGCGGCGGAGCGCCTCCCGTACCGACGTCGGGCTTGAGCCCAGCGCCTCGGCAAGGCCCCGGATTGTCAACTTCTGACCCGGCGCAAAGCGTCCGGCCATCAGACCATCTCTCAAATGCCGGTAAACCTGATCCGCCATCGAGTCCCGGACGAGGGACGGCAACGGCAGCAGGGCAATGAGGTTGCGCGATTCCAAGTTCCCTCTCCTATATGAGATATGTGATCACATTATGAAAAACCCGTCAAGCTTCGTCGGCGGGATTCCCGAATCGCGCGTTGAGGCAATTGCCGCCCGGCTGGCGGCGGCAGAATGCCTCGCAGAGGAGGCAAGAGGATTGAGCTTTTCACGCACCGAGGAGTTCGTTCGATGACAGCTGAAGGATGCCGACTGCGTAGAGCCCATCCACGAAGGCCCGATACTGCGGTCGCGCCGCAACGATGGCGGCAACGAGTCTCCTCCCTGAAGCGATCTCGCCGGCGCGGATCAGCAGCACGCCCTTCCAGAAGGTTGGCTCTGGATCAAAGCCGATCAATCCCTGGGCGTTCGTGAGCATGCGCAGCGCCTCTGCAAGCTGCGGACCTGTCGCTGCCGTCTCGCCCGAGAGCAGCCCGGGTGTGAAGACAGATGCGCCGAAGATCGTGTGGGCCTGAGAGAGCTTGGTGAGCCTGCGCAATTCGGCAAGCGGCTCCGGATGGTCGTCAACTCGCACATCGATGAGCCGGTTAGCCCAGGGCGCTGGAGCGATTTCGGCGGACACAACGAGGAGCGCGGCCGACATCCGGCCGCGGGCGTCACCTCCAGCGGCTTCAGCTGCATCCATCGCCGCGAGCATGCGGTCGAGAAGTGGGCCGGCAGTATCCTCGTAAGCTGCCAGCATGGCGGGAACCACGGCGTCGCTGGCCAGCATGTTTCCCAGCACCACAACGTTGCTGGCCTCGAGCTGAGCGCGGTGGGGAACGCAGCGATCGCCAGTGAACATGGCTTTGCCGCCAGCGGCATCGAGAAAGGCGACTTGGCGCAGCTCTCGGTCCTCGTCCTTCGCAAGCAGGCTCGTGAGCGCCATCGGCGCCGACACGCCGGAGGCCATGAGATCCAGCCCGTTCGGCCCGTAAGCTGGATCAACGAACGATTGGGTCGCAACAACACCAACGCCGGCTCGCGCAAACGGCACAACGCGCCCGAGGGCGAAATAATGCGATTGGCTCGCAACACCCAACTCACCCGTAACCGAATCCCGGGCGACAATCGAGTACGTCATCATCAAGACTCCACACGCTCGAGGTGCGCCTTGATCGCCGCGATCAAAGCCAGCGGATCCTCCAGCATCGGCAAATGACCGATACCTGGCAGGAGAACGTGCGGAGCATGCAGCGAGGCTGCCATTTCTGCGCCGGCTGCGGGAGGGCAAGTCAGGTCGAACTCCCCGGTCAGAACCGTCACAGGGCAATTGACGCTGGCCACATGGGCGCGGATATCGGCCGCGCAGGCGGCTCTCCACACGCGACGGATGTCGTCCTTTCCGTTTGGATTGCGCAGCGCAATGGTCTTGGCCACCACTTCGGCAGACGCGTGTGGACCCAGCGCATATTTCGGCAAGATAAGCTCAAACATTTCGGTGACGGTGTGATACTCGAGGGTGGCTAGAACAGCCGCATTGTCAGAATCTCGCGAGTAGAGCTGACTGCCTACCGCAACAACCGAGAGGACCCGTTTGGGCTCTGCAGCGGCGAGATAGACCGAAATTGCTCCACCAAGCGAACCGCCGATGGCGTGGAAGCGATCGATGCCTGCCCGGTCCACGGCATCGATGCAGTCCTGCGCCCACCGCGCAAGGTCGTACTGTTCGGCCGGCGGCGAGTCACCGAATCCACGCATGTCGGGGACAATCGTAAATCGGTCGGCGAATGCCGGAACAATTTCGGCCCACGCCGCGCCCTTGAGATTGATAGGATGCACGAACAGGATTGGCGGCCTGCTCGCGTCGGTCTCGCCATGGTAAGAAACGGCGATCGGACCGACCGGTCGCTTGATAGTGAGCCGCCTCATGAGTCCTCCACGGTCACGACGTTCCGAACGGCCGAAGGGACGCTCGATTGCGTGTGCTCTCCCTTTCCAGTGAGGCTCGCGCACTACGGTCCATCCGCTTCTCGGCGGTCACATCGGGCGGCAAGTTCAGCTGGAAAATCTTCTTTGGACGTTCTTCGCCCCGGCGGGATCAGCCTGTCCGCCGGATGTAGGCGGCGCGGCCAGCCCGGCGGGGCGCTCGCTTTGATTACAGCTTTTGGTCGTCCGTAACCGAGAAGCTCTTGCCGAAGCCTGGCGGCAGATAACCCACGCCGCGGCTGGCGTAGCTATCGCCGAACGGCTGCCGGATCTTGTCTTTGGGCGCCATCTCCGAGCAGTGGAAGTGCCAGATCTTCCACTCCGGCTTTCCCTCTCCGTCGTTGCGCACGTAAATTTCGGTGCTGCGCAGGTACTGGTCCGGTTTGTCGGCTTCCTCGAAATTGCCTTCGCAAAGCAGGTAGGCCATGTCGCCATGGAGATCCAGACGCCAGATGTGCATGACCGCAGGCTTCGATCGCGGCCTGTCCTTGAACGACTCCCAAAAAGCGGTCAGTTCCTCCCGCCCAAAGTACGGATCGCCGCTAAGGTTGAAATTCAAGAACGCGGTGCCACTCGGGAAGCAGGTTCGCATCAAGGGGATATCCCACTTGTGATTGGCAACCCACCAGTCGCGGTGCACTTTCAAAATGGCTGCTCGGTCCTCATTTAAAGTCGGCATGAATGCTCCTGATTGGTGTGATCGTTAAATTGGCCGCCGGGAAAATCCCCCTCAGATTGGCGACCTCATCGGCCTTCGGGTCAAAGACCGAGGCAGATTCTTGTGCTTACGCCTCGGCCACTAGCAGTCGCTCTGGACAGCAGTTCTGAGCGGTTCAGCTGAGCGCGCGCCAGAAACGCGAAATTTCGAGCGCTGAAGCAGGGCGTTGCCGCTGCTCGTCGTGATCCACTGACGCGGACGGCGCCAAGAATGCACTTGGATGGCCTGCAACGCTGAGCCAACTCATAGGCCGCGGAATAGTTGATCCAATGACTCTTGCGGCACAGCGCATTGCGCGCCCACAACAAGCTTGAGCTGAGAGCAACACGAAGAGATGGCGCGAAGCGCCGGCCGATCGAAGCTGGATGCGCGATCAATGCCCGGCGAAGCGTGCGCTGGCGCGATAATGCGGCTCACTTTAGGGTCCCTCCGTTCTCGATATGTGATCACAAATCAAATTCAGCGTCAAGCATTCCCGGCCGACGCCTTTCGGCATCGTCTCAGGCTCGCGCGGGACGCGCTCCCATTACGTCATTTCAAGCGCGCGGGACCGAGGGATGTTTCGCACCTCGCGATGGTCGTCCAGTCCCGTAACAATCGGAGTGAGCGCCGGAGGGTTCAGCGACGCGAGATAACGATCGTCAGCAACTTCGCCATAGAGCGTCGTACGTTGGCGCGGCAGGCGTGCCATGGCCCGGATGAGCTCTTCCATTTGTTTTGGAGCCATCTCGTGGCCATGCTGAGCACCGGCTGAACGCGAGATCGTTTCGTCCATCAGCGTGCCGCCGAGATCGTTCACACCAGCCTCAAGGCAGGCGCGAATGCCTTGTTCGCCGAGTTTCACCCAAGAGGTTTGGATGTTGGAGATTTTCGTGTGGAAGACGAGCCGCCCGATGGCATGCATGAGAACGACTTCGCGGAAGGTCGGCCCCTTGCGCGAGCGCCCTTTCAAGTAGATCGGGGCCTCCATGTGCACGAACGGCAATGGGACAAATTCAGTGAAGCCGCCGGTCTCGGTCTGAAGATCCCGGATGCGCAACAGATGCTTTGCCCAATGCTCGTAACGGTCGACATGACCGAACATGATCGTTGCGGTGCTGCGCAATCCGGCTCTATGGGCCGCTGCCATGACCTGCAGCCATTGCGCGGTGTTGATCTTGTCGGGACACAGAATCGCGCGGACCTCGTCGTCCAGGATTTCTGCGGCGGTCCCGGGCAATGTACCAAGACCGGCGTCCTTCAACTCGCGCAGAAACTCATCGACCGAAACTCCGAGCGTCTTGGCCCCCTGAAACACCTCCAAGGGCGAGAAAGCATGGATATGCATTTCGGGCGTGAACTGCTTTACGGTCCGACAAATCTCAAGATACTTTGCGCCGGTGTAGGCGGGATGGATGCCGCCCTGCATGCAGACTTCGGTCGCGCCACGCTCCCAGGCTTCGCGCGCGCGCCGCCCGATCTCATCCATGGAAATATCGTACGGCCGCCCGCGCAAGTTCTCGGCGAGCTTTCCTTTCGAGAACGCGCAGAACTGGCACCTGAAGTAGCAGATATTAGTGTAGTTTATGTTGCGGTTGACGACATAACTAACGCAATCCCCATTGACGGAGCGGCGCAGCTCGTCAGCAGCGCGGCACACGGCCGTGAAATCGCACTCCTCGGCTTCGAACAGCGACACGATCTCTGCCTCGTCGAGTCGTGCCCCAGAATGAGCCTTTGCGACGATTCTCCGAAAGCTGCCGGTTAGGACGGCGGGCGAGCTGGCATCTTCACGCAGCATCGCGAGGTCCCCGGCAGGCGGCTCGCACCTCGCTCCAGGGCACCATTCGTCTCGGCGCGGCCAGCCATGTCCGTCGACAAGACCGAGCAGGTTCTTCTGCAGCGACATGTCAGTCCAGCGAGCATATTGACGCGCATAGGGCGGATAAACTGCGAGGCGTTCGACGAGCGTCTTGCCGCATTGAACGGTGGCCTCGGAGAGACGTGCCAGATGCGGCCATGGCGCCTCCGGATTGACATGGTCCGGTGTAACCGGGGATACGCCGCCCCAGTCATTGATGCCAGCGGCCAGAATCTTGTCCAGTACGCCCGGGCTGAGATTGGGGGGAGCCTGGATGTTCATGTCGGGCCGGAACAGCAATCGCGCGAGCGCAATGGTCCACAGATGCTCTTCCATTGTTGGGGCCGCCGCGCCCCTCATGCGGGTATCCGGCTTCGGCTTGAAGTTCTGGATAATGACTTCCTGAATGTGCCCGTAGCTTTCGTCTAAATTGCGCAATGCAAGCAATGAGGAGATGCGCTCAAGCGGCGTCTCGCCGATACCGATGAGCAATCCGCTCGTGAATGGGACCGAGAGCTGGCCTGCCAGTTCAATTGTCCGCAACCGACTTCCAGGCTCCTTGTCAGGTGAGCCGAAATGTGGCCCCCCGGGCTCGCACAGTCGTGCCGAGGCGCTCTCGAGCATGATCCCTTGCGAGATGGAGACCTTGCGCAAAGCTGCGATATCGTCGGCCTCCATCAAGCCTGGATTGAGGTGCGGCAACAAGCCAGTCTCGCAGAAAACCACGCGCGCGGCTTCCTGGAGGTAGGCGAGCGTCGATGCAAAGCCCATCTCGTGCAGCTCTCGCTCGGCCTGGCGGTAGCGCAGCTCAGGCTTGTCGCCCAGCGTAAACAGCGCCTCCTTGCAGCCGGCCTCACGACCGGCACGCGCGATCGCCAGCACCTCATCGATGGTGAGGTAGGCACGCTGCCCTTTTTGGGGCGGATGGGCGAATGTGCAGTAGTGGCAGACATCCCGGCATAACTGGGTCAGCGGAATGAAGACTTTTCGCGAGTAGGAGATCTTTCTGCCGTGAGCCTCATCCCGCTTTGATGCCGCCATCCGCATGAGATCGGGAAGGGACACGTCGCTGACGAGAGACATGGCCTCGGAAGCGGAAATGTCACTTCGCCTCAAGGATTCCAGAAGCATCCGATCCACCATTCTCAGAACTCCTCACGCTCCGCGAAAAACGTCGGAGCTCTCTGCATTTTGGGCAACCAACCCCGAGCTCACTTCGGCCGCCGCATCGACGCTTGCGCGCCCCGTCCGTCCGTTCCCATCCCCAGCCGCCTTTGGCCGAGATTAATCGAACGCAAATAGCGATCGGTGGCTGTGGACGTGTTCAGGTCAAGAAAATCAAAGACATCGGCGGGAGCATCGAGATCAAGCCCAATCCTTGCATTGCGGCACACGATAGGCTGAATGCCGAGCCTATCGGCTGCGGCGATGTGGCGGGCGAAGCTATCGGGGCCGAAACACGGCTGCAAGGCTCGCGCTACGGTGAATGCAACCGCGTTGGTGCCGCCATCGCGCGGCGCCGGCACGATCACGGCGTTGCCTTGCGCGGCTTGGAGGAGCGTCGAAACGTCCTCGCTCAAGATAGCCGGCACATCGCTCGGCAGAACAAGGATGAGTTCGTCCCCACGATTTTCGACCGCGGCGAGCCCGGCTGCCACTGCCGCATTGGTTCCGTCCGCACCGCCGTCACCAATCACGACAGTCCCCAGACGAGCCGCCTCTTGAGCGACATCCTCAGCATTTGTTACCACAGCGATATGATTTAGTTTTATCACGCCACATGCCGCGCTCAGAACATCGCACAGCATAGACCGGGCCAACAGGGCGCGCTCGGATGCCGTCAGCAATGGGGAGAGCCGCTGCTTCGCGCACGAGAACGATTTTGCCGGGATGACTACCCATGCATCACGTGTCGTCATGATGCGCCTCCCTTTGAAGGGGCCCTGCCCCGCCGCTCGTGCGTTGCGCGAAGGTTTTCGCCGAAGGCAAGCGCATGCTCTGCGAGCATGAACTTCGACTGCATGTCTGTCATGAGCGTAGGCGCCGGGTGTACATCGACCCCCAGGTCGCCTGCCCCTGCCGAATCGGCAATATCTATGATCAGGCCATCGAGCAGCCCCGCATAATGCCTGGAAATCTCTGCATTTGACGGCTCAAGGCCGAGTTCGTCCATGATCTTGCGCGTCGGTCCTTTGATTGCCTGACCGCCGATAATCGGGGAAATGGCCACAACGGGAACGCTGGTCGCGCGCAGTTTTTCAGCCATCCCTGGAACAGCCAGGATTGGATCGATGCTGAGATAAGGATTGGAAGGACATAGGATGATGAGGCGGAGATCCTCGGCATCGAATGACGCAAGCACCTCCTCGCTCAGGCGAGCGTTTTGCGCCCCGCTGAACCGGATCTGCTTGACAACCGGTTCGCAGCGACGCTCGACGAAATAGCGCTGGAATTCGAGCTCGCCTTCCGTGGTGTCGAGGATGGTCGAAAGTCTGTCATTGGTGACGGGCAGCACAGCTGAAGCGATCCCGAGCCGTCGTGCAATGTCGCTGGCAATCGCTGTGAGACTTTCTCCCCTTAAGCGGCGGCGGGTCCGCTCGATATGCATCGCCATATCGCGATCCCCGAGCAAGAACCAGGTCTCGCCGCCGATCTGCTTCAAGGCCTCCATGAAGTTCCAGGTCTCATCGGATCGGCCCCAGCCGCGCTCGGGATCGCTGAGACCGGCGAGCGTATAAAGGACTGTATCGAGGTCCGGCGAGATATGGAGTCCGAGATGCTCGAAATCGTCGGCCACATTGATGACCACGGTCAATCGTTCTCCGAGAACGTGCTGTAATCCAACAGCGAGCTTTGCTCCTCCGACGCCCCCGCAGAGCGCCACAACACGCCCTTTTCCCGGCAAATGTGACCGCCCGTTCATCTGAACATATCCCGTTCTTTCGCACGCACGAGCGCGGACGCCGAATTGATAGGCGCACGAGAGGAGAATCCACGAACATGGATTACTGGTTGGCCTTCGGCCGCCTGTCCCATCAAGAGCGAGGCGGCGGCCGCCAGCTCATCCGCGACCGCGATCTCTGTTACCTGCATGGGCCGGCCGAACAGATCGGGCTTGCCGATCATGCTCTGAAGGGCAGGAATTCCAGCACTTCCAAGCGCCACACCTACGACGCCGTTGCGCCATGGACGGCCGAAGCTATCGTTTATGATGACGCCGACATCGACCCCGAATTGTCGATCGAGGCCGCGCTTGAGGTGCCGGCAACTGTCATCCGGATCTTCAGGCAGCAACAACACGCGATGGCCGCGATCCTGCTCGATATTGGATTCATCTATGCCGGCGTTCGCCATCACGAAGCCGAGGCGGTGAACAACGATGATCACATTCTGTCTTGCGCGAAGGACCTCGGTGGATTCTGAGAGTACCACCTCGATGTGCCGGGGATCTTTGCCGACCGTTTTTGCAAGCTCCACAGCGCGGTCGGAAGGCCTCACATCATCGAGATAGACGTACCTGTTTTCCGCCTTCGACACGATCTTTTGTGCGACGACAAAAATATCGCCAGATGCCACGGCGATCTCTCCGGTCTTCGCGCCATCCGCGATGACACCAACCAGATCGTCGCCAGGCCCCACCAGAGGGATCCCGGGAAGGGCGCTGTATGTGATGCTCCTCGTCATCGCGACTTTTTCCTCCTTCGCCGCTGCCCACACGTCTTGTTGTTTCTGGCGCGGGGCATCTCTCCTCGAATACGATCTCTACGCGCCGTACCCGAAATCAGTTCTGTATCCTATCTGCTTCTCCCTTAAGCAGACCCTGGCACACCTCCTGGATAAGTCTTCGACGTTCGCATCCTTCAAGCGTGCTGACGCGCGTTTCCGTGCTATCTCTTGCCCTTATTCCGAACTCCGCTTCGCAACGGAGAGGCTAGCCATGAAGCGCCGCCGGAGAAATTGACCGCTTTATGACAGTGCGCATTGCGAAACTCGATTGCAGTCTTGCCACCCCCGGCAGGCGTGACAGGTGCTGCTTATGAATGCGTTCGTAGTCCTCCATGTCGCGCGCCAGTACCGAAAGCCGATAATCGTCCGTACCGGACATCAGATGGCAGGCGATCACGTCGGGGCATTTCTGAATTTCGGCTTCGAAAGCCCTGAGCGCGCCCTCGCTTTGGCGGTCAAGCGTGATGTGGACGATCACGGTGAGGGGAAAGCCAAGCGAGTTTGCATCGATCTCGGCCGAGTAGCCTTTGATGATCCCGGCTTTCTCCATTTGCAGCACGCGCCTTGCGCAAGACGTTGCCGAGAGGCCGACCCGTTCGGCCAACGCCAGCTGGCTTATGCGGGCATCCCGAATGAGTTCGCTTAGGATTTTGCGGTCTAGAGGATCGAGGGCTGTGAGCATCGTTGCGAACGCCCGTGTGGTTTTCCATTCAGGTCAGGCCGGAAATCGTGATGCCGGCACCCTTCACCTTGTATTTGCGGTTGATCGCGATCAGGACGGAGGTGAGGGCCTCGGCTGCAGCGGAGTTCGCGAGCGCACCGCCATCGATCCCGCGATTGCTCACCGCATCCGCCAGCAACATCACCTCCTTGCGGGCCTCAGGATCATCGCTGAACACCAGAACGTCGCAGTCCGCCTTTCCTCCGGCATGGAGCTTCTGTGAGCCGACATTGTGAAACGCTCCGACCACCCGCGAACTCGGATCAAGCTGCGATTGGGCGATCAGCGCAGCCGACCCGGCGCTCGGGAGTTGAACAACAGAGACCTTCGGCGGCACGAGCGGCACGACCGCGGTGACAACAATCTTGCCCTTGGCCGCGTCCTTGATCTCGGCCAGGCTTGTCTCATAACTGGAGAATGGCACCGCAACGACAACAATATCGCTCTTCGCCGCGGCGGCAGCGTTGGCCTCGCCAGTCACATTGGCGAACCCGTCGGATTTTAAGAGCGCGACTGCATCCTGAGCGCGCTCAATCGAGCGCGATCCAAGAATGACGGAATATCCGGCGCGACTCCAGCTGCGGGCAAGGCCGGATCCGAGATCTCCAGTGCCGCCGACGATCGACAAAGTCGGAAGGGGCGCGTTCGACATTTGGCTTACACTCCTTTGCTTGCGGCATGACGCCTTGACAGTGAAACTCTGCTTCGCTCGAGCGTGCTTGACCGTATTCACACCAGGCCGAACACTCAATAGATCAGTCGCACCGCTCCTTCACGTGAACGAATTAGTTCAAAGACGGCTCGATCGCGGGTCAACACTTCTGGGTCCGTCGCCGAACAAAGAAGTTCATACTAGCCGCCTTCAAGATAGGGAAAGAAATTGAGCTCGGCTCCGTCTTTGACTTCAGCTGACAACGGCACGACCATGTCACCAATCGAGGCCAGCCAGACATCATGCTCGGCGCTCAACGAGCCGATCACGTTGAGAATCGTCGCTCCCTCGGGGAGGTCAAGCTGAATGGATCCAACCCCGCCGGGCAAGAACCGACGGAGATTTCCATGCATATTGACCTCGACGCGGATCATGAGTGCGGGGCTCGCATTGTGGCGGCAATCTTTTCAGCGGTCATCGGCAGCGAGTTCGGCCAGCAGCCAGTCGCCGCCGCGATCGCATTGCCGATTGCAGCCGGTGGTTCGATGCATGGTGGCTCTCCAACGCCCTTGGCACCGTAAGGACCGGCAGCGGATCGGCATTCGACGATAATGCTCTCGATCTCCGGGACATCCATCGCCGTCGGCATCTTGTAATCTGTCAGGTTCGCATTCATGACGCGACCGTCCTGATAGACGATCTCTTCCGACAGGGCCTGGCCTATACCTTGCGCCACGCCACCCTCGATCTGTCCCTCAATATAGGTCGGATTGATCGCATATCCGACGTCCTGGGCCACGACATAGCGATTGATCGTCACTTTGCCCGTGGCTTGATCGACCGAAAGGTCGACGGCGTGGGCATGGTAGCTCGGCGTATTCCAGACCGGGAGCGGATGGTTCTTGACGCGTGTCGGATCGTAGGCTGGTGCCGGTGAAATGGCTGTGCCATGCGCAATGAGCCCGCCACCGGCAAGACGCGAGATGCGTGCCAGCTCCGCAATCGAAATCGACTTGTTGCCGACGACCACGTGCTTGTCCTGCAGCTTCATATCCTCAATCGGTGCTTCCAGCTGCTTGGCCGCGAGTTCGAACATCTGACGCCGCAGCTCTTTAGCTGCCGCAACGCACGCATTGCCCACAGAAAAGGTCGTACGGCTGCCTTGAGCGCCGTAGTCGAACGGCGCGGCCTGAGTGTCCACCCCGGTGACGTTGATGTCCGTCAAGTCCAGAGACAGCTCCTCGGCGAGCACTTGAGCGGCTCCCGTGATCGCGCCGGTGCCGATTTCAACGGCGCCGCTGACGAGCGTCGCACTCCCATCGGGATTGATCTTGACATAGACACCAGACGAGCCACCCGTCGTCATCCACCAGCTGCAGGCGATGCCCTTGCCCCGTCCTGGCTCGGGATTACGATCTTGCCAGCCGATCGCATCGGCTGCCTTGCGCAGACATTCCTCGATGCTCACAGAGGTGTGCGTCTCGCCCGAAGGGCCTGGATCCCCCTCCTTGACGATGTTGCGCAGGCGCATTTCGAGAGGATCCAGGCCGAGATCCTTTGCGATCATGTCGATCTGGCTTTCCATCGCGAAATTCGCCATCGGTCCCGCCGGAGCACGGAAGGAGCCAGAATGGACCTTGTTCGTGTAGACAGCGATGCTTTCGAACGCGAGCGCTCCTGTCTTGTACGGACCTGCCATGACCTGAAGTGCGATAGCAGCCGTGCCTGGACCTGAGCCGGCATAAGCGCCACAATCCACGATGACCCGACCGCTTCGGGCAAGAAGATGCCCATCCTTGTCAACGGCAGTTTTGAGCAGAACCACGGAAGCCTGACGCGGAAGCGCGGCTATAAGCTCCTCTTCGCTCGTCGACATCACTTTGACCGGGCGGGCAGTCTTGCGCGCCAGGAGAGCTGCGAAGTGCTCGACACCGATCCTCAGCTTGCCACCGAAGCCACCACCAATTCCCGGCACGGTGACGCGCACCCGCGCGGCCGGCAAATCGAGGATTTCGGCCAATGTCGTTTGCGTGTCGAACGGCAATTGGGTGTTGCACCAGACCGTCACTATCCCGTTCGCATCCCAATCCGCGGTCGCAACGCGCGGCTCGGTGTATCCTGGATGCTGAAGCGAGGTCGTGAACCGATGCTCATAGACCTTATGAGCCTTTGCGAAGGCTCCTTCGACATCGCCGACGTGAATACGGGCGTGACCTGCGATGTTGTCCTTGCGCGAAATGATCGGGAGCGCCTTGTAGGTTTCCCAATCAGGATGGATGCGGATATCGCTTGTGAGCGCCTCTTCCGGATCGTACAGTGCCGGTAGATCCTGATATTCAACCTTGATGGCTTCAATCGCGCGCTCGGCGATCTCGCATGACGTGGCAGCGACCGCGGCGATCGCATGTCCCATGAACAGGACGCGATCGGTTGCAAATACGGTCGTGTCGCGCACCGCCGTTCCATAGCGGACCTGCGGGATGTCAGCGGCGGTGATGATGCCACGCACGCCTGCGATCGCAGCCGCGCGCGAGATGTCGATGTTCTTGATCAGAGCGTGCGCGCGAGCACTGCGCAGGATCTTGCCGTAGAGCATACCGGGCAGCTTGAAATCCGCAGCGTAAACGTGCTTTCCGGTAACCTTGCCGACGCCATCCCGCCGGGGCAGGCGGTGACCGGCAACGCGATGGGTTTGAGCGTTCATTGCTTGGCTCCCGAAAGTGCGATGCGCTCTGCCGCGGTTTCCACGGCATCGATGATCTTGCGATAGCCGGTACAGCGGCAAAGGGTACCTGCGATAGCTTCCCTGATCTCGTCGCGCGAGGGGCGGCAGCCCGGATTTTCGTCCAGGAATGACTTTGCCGTCAGGATCATGCCCGGGATGCAGTAGCCGCACTGAACGGCGCCGCATTCGATGAATGCTTCCTGAAGGGGATGCAGATGCTCGGGATCGCCGATCCCCTCGATCGTGGTGATCGAGCATCCCTCAGCTTGCCCCGCGAGCAGGATGCAGGAATTGACGGCCCTTCCATCGAGCAGCACCGTGCAGACCCCGCACTCTGCTTCCAGGCAGTTCTCCTTGGTGCCCATCATGCCGATCCCGTTGCGCAGGACCTGTAGCAGCGTCCAATGAGGCTCAATGAGCAGCTGATGGCTCTCGCCATTGACAACGATATTGAGAATTTTCCGGTTCATTGATCCTGTTCCCGAATTCGTTGCAAACATGTCCCGAGCGCGCGCTCGACCATGACCGCGACAAGACCGCGGCGGTAGCCGGCCGACGCGCGAACATCAGAAATGGGACTGGAAGCCTCTGCCGCGATCCTGCCCGCCTCCACAAAGCTTTCCTTTCCGGCAGATCTGCCGATGAGATAACTCTCCGCCTGTTCGGGCCGGAACGCCTTTGGGCTTGCGGCTCCGATTGCCAGGCGCACTGAAGCGCAACGCGAGGTGGAGGCATCCAGCGTCAAGCAAGCTGCAACACAAACCACCGATATCTCCATGGCCCGCCGGCGCCCTTCTTTCAGGAAGGCGGTTGCGGATCCGGCCGGAAGCTTGGCAAATCGGATGCTGGTCACGATCTCGGCGGGCAAGAGATCAGTCTTTCCCGGGCCGACGATGAAGTCGCGCAAGGGGACGGAGCGCCGTCCATTGGGACCTGTCATGTCGAGGCTTGCATCGAGCGCGAGCAGTGGCGGCACAAAGTCGGCGGCAGGAGAAGCATTGACGATGTTGCCGCCGATGGTTGCGATGTTTCGTACTTGATGGCCACCGACGACGCTGGCAGCTTCGACCAACGCTCGCAGATTACCCCGAAACGCAGAATGCGTTTCGATCGTGCGGTACCTCGTTAACGCGCCAAGGGTGAATGCTTCGGTAGTCTCGGTGATTTCGCTCATTCCGGCCAGGCAGGCGACATCGATCAGATGTACGGGATCGATCTTCTTCCGATTGATCTGGATAACCGTATCGGTCCCGCCGGCGACATAGCGCGCGGTCGGCGCAAAGCGTTGAGCAAGGTCGATAGCTTCAGTGACCGTGGCCGGCCGATGGAGATCAAAGCTCATGGCTTGCTCCCTTCCAGCGCCTGGGCGGCAGGCCACACCTCGGAGCCCATCTTGGCGATCGTATCCTCGATCGTACCTCCTTCGGGAGCGAAGGGCATGATGATAATCCCGTCGACGCCGGCCTGGCGCAGTTCGATCACACGCGCGGTCACCTCCTCCACATTGCCGGCCAAAGTGAAGGCGTTGATATGGCGATCGGTCACGTATGGCAGCAGAGGAAGGTAAGGCGTCACCCCGGCGGCGTAATGGGCGCCCTGGACAGAGGCGAGCACGTCCTCCGGCAAGGTCAGCCCCTGCTCTTCGGCTGTTTCAAACTTGAGACGCCCTGCCCCGAGCAGTCTTGCAACCGTCGGCCGAAGCGCGTCACGGGCGGCCTGACCGTCTGAGGCAACACAGGCATTGAGCCGAACGATCAGCCTGACGGATTTGGGATCGCGGCCCGCCTTCCTGGCCCCATCGTCCAGTCTCGCGCGGAAGGCCTTGATTTCCGGAGCATTGCCGCCGGCCTCCATGAACGCGGCATCGGCGCAAGCGCCTGCCGTCCGTTGGCCGAGCGGACCATTGCTGGCCACATAGATTGGGATATCGGCGCGAACAGGGGTGAAATTCAGCTTGCCCTCCTTGAACCGAATGACCTCTCCCTCGTAGGTGACGGTCTCGCCGCGCAGGAGCATCCGAATGACCTCGATCGCTTCGCTGATAGCGCGCGCCGGCTTCTTCCGATCGATGCCAAGCTCAGCAAAACCGGAAATACCGGCGCCGAGGCCGAGAATTGCGCGCTTGTTGGAAATCTCGTCGAGCGTCGCAATCGCCATGGCCGTCAGCGCCGGATGTCTGGCGTAGGGATCTGTCACGCAAGGTCCGAGCCTGACCCGAGACGTATTTTGTGCAAAATATCCAAGACACGAATAGACCTCCCGATAGAACCGTTCATCGGCAAGCCAGACCGTGTCGTATCCGCTCGCTTCGGCGAGCTTCACGCGATCAAGCATCTTGGCCATTGGCGCGTTGCCGAGAATCAGCAGGTCGAGGGTCATCTTGTTGGTGTCCTGTTTGCGCTTACGTTCTTGGACTAGGCAGAGCTCAACGCGGAGCACAGATCATTCTATCTCGTCGCTGACGAAATAGATGTTCTTCGAGCGATCGAGAAACTTGCCATAGAGCTCCTCTCGCAGCGCAACACCAGCCGGTGAGGCAAGGTCCCTGTCGTGTTGCTCCAGGCTTTTGACCTCGATCCTTTCGATGTATTGCCACGTCGAGTTTTCGGCGCCCTGGATGGGGCGGCGAATGCGATGAACCTTGTAGCTCACGTAATTGTCGAGGCTCCGCACGAGAGCGTAGTCGCGCTCGCGGACCCAGGCCTCATATTCCGCTGGGTCGACCCCTTCCTTGAGCGTGCTGATCAGGAAACGGACTGGCATGTGACTTTCTCCTTGGCTGTTTGCCCAATTCGGGTTGATCGGATATTGCCGACGACTTTGACGCGCACGCGCATGGCATTTCCGGGCAGATAGGCGATCGGCGTATCCTCTGCCTCGACCAGGGCAAGCGATTCCGAATCCGCGCCGGCCTCCACTGCCCGGGAATCGGCAAGCTTGCGTGCTGAAGCAACCGCCTCGTCTCGCGTCAGCCCCTGGAACACCTGATCGACTTCACCACTGACCTGCGCAATGGCTGCGCCAACCGCATTCGCGCAGCCCCCGTGTTGAACCCGAACGACACGCCCGACGCCCTGCAATTCTTCCGGAACAAGAAACGCGCCGCCCCCGACCGCAATCAGCGTGACGTCTGAAGCGCTTGTCTTCATCCGGTCGACGTTCTCTTCCAGCATCTCCTTGCAGCGGCGCAGAACCCTCTTCACGTCATCGGCAGTGATGTGTGCCACACGCTTGCGATCGCCAAGGTCGATCAGTCCGGCGGCAACGCCGATGTCGGTCGAGGTCACGCGATTGCCGCCAAACACCAGCGCTTCCGTGGACAGGCGATACCCAACGCTGAGCGGCCCGATGGCTGCCGCTCCAAGGTCGATATGGCTGCCGCCACCAAGTCCGATGGAAACGAGGTCCGGCATGCGGAATAGGGTCCTGACGCCTCCAATATGAACGACCGTGTTGGCTTCACGGGGAAAGCCGTTCCGCAAGTAGCCAAAGTCCGCCGTCGTTCCGCCGACGTCAACCACCACCGCATCTTTGAGCCCGGAAAGATAGGCCGCACCGCGCATCGAGTTGGTCGCACCGGAGGCGAAGCTGAACACAGGGTATGCGGCGGCACGCGAGGCCTCCGCGACGGTGCCGTCGTTTTGCGTGACAAAAAGCGGCGCGTTCAGCCCGACCTTTGACTTGGCTTGCTCAAAAGCCGTGATGGTCTCCCGAGCAAGCGCAATGAGAGAGGCATTGAGAATTGCGGCGTTCTCACGTTCGAGCAATCCGATCCCGCCGAGCAAATGTGCGCAGGTCACCGACACATCGGGGATTTCTTCGCGCAGGATGGCGGCGACCGCTTCTTCGTCGGACGGATCAAGCGGAGAGAACAGTGCGTTGACCACGACGTATTTGAGGCCGAGATTGCCGATTTCGCGCGCAATTCGCTTGGCTGCCGCGATATCCAGAGGGGCGAACCTGCGCCCGTCGTAATCGTGGCCGCCTTCGATTTGAAAGACCCCGCCATTGGCGAGCTCGGCAAGCCCAGCCGGCCAGTCGGTAAAGGGCGGCAGGGAGCTCGTGGCGGGGAGTGCAACTCGGATTACTGCCACTTTCGTCAGATGACGGCGCTGAACGACCGCATTGATGAAGTGGGTCGTACCTATCATCAGCGCGTCGAGACCGCTCGCATGCTCGGCACTCAGATCGAGCGCCCCGATGGCCGCAGCCACACCACTGGTGACGTCGGCCGTGGTGGCGACCTTCACGCCTTGAACGACTTTTCCGCCGTCGATCAGCACGGCATCCGTATTGGTGCCACCTACGTCAATCCCAATGCGTCTCATGAGCAGAATACCGACTTGAAATCGATGTCATAACCAAAAGCGCGGGGGCCGACATGGTCGAGCCCGCGCGGCGAGAGGAAGACCGGAGCCGCCGGCAGCGCGATCACGGTTGTCCGCTGGCCGTAGCGAATGGTTTCCGTTCCGATCGCTTCGCCGGATTCACTGTCGAGAACGCAAATGAGGTCGGGCGTCGAGACGAGCGCCTGCCCATCGCGCCACACGACGATCCACTCGTTCTGGAAATCGATCCGGATCTGGCTGCTGTGATCATCGCCAAGCCCCTCCACGACTGTGCGGCCGCGCAGGAAGCCCTCCGTTGTCCGCCGCTCGACTTCAACGACCTTGCCGGAGAACAGGAACCTGCCGGATTCCGCTTTCAGAATGGCTGCAATCGGGTCAGCGTGCTGCCGGTTGGCCTCGGCAACCGCCCGCCCGAGATTGATGGCTTTGGATGTGGTACGGGGAATGGCCCATTTCTTCACCTCAGCACCGGTGCGCGGCGCCTTGCAGGTCGCGACGATGGACCCGAACTCGGTACAAAGCTTTCGGCTCACACGTTCCATCCATTTCCAGGAGGAGGTTTTGCCAACGATCGCCTCATTACCGCGCGGGTCTACGGAGGTCAGCGGATAGGGAGCGAGACCGCCCACCGCAAAGCTCGTCATTTGCGCCTCAGGATAGGCACGCCCCATCGCATCGGCGTCGACAACTGGAATTTTCAGGTGGACGGCAGCGAGCAAGGACTGCATGCCGTTGCCGCCACCGATTTCGACTGCCATCACCGCCCTGAACTTGCGACCAAGATGCTCCTCCATGGCCGACACGGCGCGCGCGATGAGCCTGCTGTCGACCAGACGCTCCTGGAAAACAAGCGGCGCGCCCATAATGGAGACAACCGCGATCGCATCATCATCGTCCAGCTCGTCGGGATCGATCAGATCTACGCGAACGCCTTCATTGTAGTAACTCCGCATGCTCAAGAGCGCGTGATACGGACTCCCGCCGCCACCCGTTCCGAGAATCCAGGCGCCGACGGAGAGCGCCTCGATATCCTCCGGACTCAATTGTCTCATCTATAGCCTCCGAGCCGCGTCAATTGCGGCGACAAAAAACCGGATCAAGCAGCAACCGGGCCGCCACCACCAAGGGCGCGCTGCGCACGCTGCATGAGAAACTGATCGCCGAAGCGGTGCGCGATACGCTCAGCGGCAGTCGTAAGCAGCGTGATCGCACGATTCCTCTCCTCATCGCTCATGTGCGAGGCTGGATAGGAAATACAGAAGCCCACCGTCTCGCGGATTTCTGGATCGGAGACGCTCACGGAGATTGAGCCGACCCCGGGGATCGCTTCATCGAGGGCCTCGGCCCAACCGAACCGGCGCGGCTGATCCAGCGCCGCCACCAGCTCGTCGACATTTTGAGGGGCGCGCGGCGAAGGCGGCGTGACGCCTTCAGGATGAAGGGAGCGCACCACATTATCTGGAAAGCGCGAGAGCAGACTGCGCCCAATCGCAGTCGCAAATGCAGGAGCACGCTGGCCCAGCGGCGTGAATACGCGCAAGGCATGAGACCCCTGGTGCATCCGGATGACCAGAACATCCGCACCATCAAGGATCGAGACATAACCGGTATGCCCAGTCTCCCGGGTGATCTCCTTTACGGCCTCATCGACCGCGTCGATCAAGGAGGAGTTCAGCTTGTAGAGGCGCGAAATCTCAAAAAGCAAATTTCCAACCTTGTAGCGCGGAGGATTTTCCGAGCGCGACAGGAGCCCCTCAACCAGCATCGTCTTCAGCAAACGAGATGCTGAACTTTTGGGCATACTCAATAACTGCGAGACTTCTGTCACGGAGACTTCAAGCCTGCCGGGCCCAAAAAGTCTAAGGATTTGCGCGGCATTTTCAATTGCGCCCATTTTTTGATCACCTAGTTTCGTATATTGAAACTTAGTTGACAATAGCAGGACGATGACAATAATGCAAGCCATCGCGCACCGGACGACCGGCAAATCTTTCGCGCACAGTCAGGAGGGGAATGAGATGAACAGGGACACGCGCCGTCGGGATTTCTTGAAGTTCGCCGCAACCAGCGTCGCGGCGCTCACATTCACGGGCACAGCTCGTTTAGCTGCCGCACAAGATAAGCGAACGCTGACAGTCGCCTGGGATGCCGACATCGACACGCTCGATCCGGCCTCGTTCAAGACGTCGGCCGGCTACACGGTGCAGGCAAACGTTTACGACAGTCCGCTGATGTGGAAGGTGCAGCCGGTCGAGGGAAAGCCGGGAGTGTCGCAAGCAAAGCCTGGCGAGATCGAGGGCGGCATCGCTCAGTCCTGGTCCTTCGAAAATGGCAACGCCACGCTGGTGCTGAACATCCGCAAAGGCCTGAAATTACCGAGCGGCCGCGACGTCAACGCCACGACCGTGAAGTATCTCCTCGACCGCGGGCTGCAGTCGCCGGGTTATATGCGCCTCCTGTTTCCGCGCCTTCTTGGGGTAACCAAGCCCGAGCAGTTCAAGGTGCGCGACGACTTCACGATCGAGATCAATATGCCCTCGCCAAGCCCGATGGCGCTGGACATGATGGCGCTTATGAACAACGCGCTGCTTGATCCGGATGAGGTAAAGGCGAATGCGAACGCAGACGATCCCTGGGCCGCCAACTGGTTGAAGCGAAATACGGCCGGCGTCGGGCCGTATCAACTAGTCAAGAACCAGCCGGGCGTCGAAGTCGTCCTGGAAGCGCAGGCTGATCACTGGCGTGGTCACCCCTATTTCGATCGGATCGTTCTCAAATATGTGCCGAACGAAGCCGATCGCGTGCTGCTGCTCAAGCGCAAAGCCATCGACATGGTCGTCGGCAGATCAACGCTGTCTCCGCGCAATGTGAAGAGCCTCGAGGCGGAGCCAGGTTTGAAGACAGTCTCCGTGCCGGACACCCTGTGTCACTGGCTTTGCATGAACACGCAGAAGGCTCCGCTTAACAATGTCAAAGTGAGGCAGGCCATCAACTACGCCATCCCGGTCCAGGCGATCATCCCGAGCGTGCTGTATGGTTTCGGCACCGAGATGAAGAGCCCTGTACCTAGTTTGACGCCCGGTTACGACAACACGATCAGTCCCTACAAGTACGACATCGCAAAGGCCAAGGAGTTGATGCGCGAGGCGGGCTTCGGCAAGGATCCGGTTCCGATAGACCTTGCGGTACGCGCTGGATGGCAGCCGCACGAGCAGGCCTCGATCTGGCTCCAGACCGAGCTGGAGAAGATCGGCTTCAAGGTGAACATCGTCAAGGAAACCGAAGCCACCTTCCGCCAAATCGCAACCAAAGGCGATCACCAGCTTTCGATCGAGTCCTGGCAGTCCTGGATCAACGATCCCTTCTATCACCTGTTCTTCAACTTCCACAGCACAGCGAAGGGCACGAACACCTCGTTCTATTCCAATCCAGAAGTCGACAAGCTGATCGATGAGAACATGCATGAAACCGACACCAGCAAGCGTCTGGCGGCGGCAAAACGCCTGCAGGAGATCATCATCGGCGACGCCGTTTGGGGGCACCTCTGGTACGAAAACTGGACCCGCGTCATGCGATCCGACCTCGTTGGCATTGAGAAGCGTTGGGATAGTTATGAGCGCTTTTTCAGCATGAAGCTCGCCTGAGCACGTCATCTTCGTATTAAACGGGAGAGCGCTCCAATGGGTTTCTTCAATTATGTCATGCGACGGTTTGCGCTGGCTCTGCCGACCTTGTTCGGGGTCAGCGTGATCTGCTTTACCCTCACCTACCTACTCCCGGGCAATCCGGCCATGGTCAAGGCGGGCCCGTTTGCCACGCCCGAACATCTCGCTGAAATGGAGCACCAAATGGGCCTGGATCGCCCGTTTCCAGAGCAATACTACCGCTACGTCTCGGGCATCTTCAAAGGCGATCTTGGCGAGAGTGCCTCGACGGGACGGCCGGTGTCTCAGGACTTTCTGCAGCGCCTGCCCGCCACTCTCGAGCTCAATCTGGCGAGCCTTCTCATCGCGATCGTGATCGGACTGCCTCTTGGGGTCTTGTCAGCGGTGCATCGCGACACATTGATCGACCATATCGGACGAGTGGTCGGCATCATGGGTGTCGCCATGCCGAGCTTCCTGACCGGGCTCCTGTTCGTTTACGTCTTTTTCTACATGCTCAACATGGCCCCCTCACCGCTGGGGCGCCTCGGATCCGGCATAGAACCTCCCGCACACATAACCGGACTTTATGTGATCGACTCCCTGCTTACCGGCAATTGGACCACCTTACGATCAAGTCTGCATCAGCTCATGCTGCCTGCAGCGACCCTCGGGCTCAGCGCGATCGCGCCAGTCGCACGCATGGTGCGGTCCACCATGCTTGAGATCCTCGAGTCCGACTACATCAAGGCGGCCTGGGCGGCCGGATTGCCGCGAAGAACGGTGATTTATCGGGATGCGCTGCGAAATGCGCTGATACCTGTCATCACTATTTCCGGAATCGTTTTTGGATTCTTGATGGCCGGAAATGCGGTCGTCGAAAGCGTGTTCTCATGGCCCGGCATTGGCAATTACGCGGTGACTGCATTGCTTACGAAGGACTCGGCTCCGATCCAGTCTTTCATCCTCTTCGTCGCAGTGACGTGTGTCATGGTCAATTTGGCAGTCGATATCGCGTACGGCCTCGTTGACCCCCGGATTAGGTTCAGCTGATGTCCTCATCATTCTCCTCTTCGATTTCGCAACCGGCTTCATCTCTGGTGTGGCAGCGGCTTCAGCGCAATCCTGTTTCCTTTGCGGCACTGTGCGTGATCGTGCTGATCGCGGCGGCTGCGATATTGGCGCCGATCGTGGCGCCCTACCCGCCCGATGCCACCGACCCTGCAGCTTCTTTGCAGCCGCCTTCCTGGCAGCATGCGCTTGGAACTGACGAGTTCGGCCGCGATCAACTCTCGCGAATCATTTTTGCGGCCCGGGTCGACCTGCTGGTTGCCTTTGCAGCAACGTTTGTTGCCGTTTCAATCGGAGGGTTGCTTGGAGCAGTCGTCGGATACAGCCGGGGGTGGGCTGATACGATCGCGATGCGCGTCGTCGACGCTCTGATGGCCTTCCCGGCCTTCGTACTGGCCATGGGCATCACGGCAGGGCTTGGCAATTCCACCACCAATGTCGCAATTGCCATCTCGATCACACAAATCCCGGCTTATCTGCGGCTGACCCGTGGAGAGATGCTTCGGCTCCGGGAGATGGAATATGCCGATGCTGCTCGCACGCTCGGCAATCCGACCTGGAGGATTGTGTTCATTCACCTGCTGCCGAACTGCCTTCCCCCGCTGATTGTGCAGGCGACCCTCTCGACGGGTTTTGCGCTTCTGACGATGGCCTCGCTCTCCTTCATTGGCCTTGGAATTCAGCCGCCACAGAGCGAATGGGGCGTGATGACCGCGGAAGGTGCCTCACAGATCGTCACGGGAGAATGGTGGCTGTTCCTGTTTCCTGGCCTTGCCATCATGATTTCCGTTCTCGCATTCAACCTTATCGGCGACGGACTCCGTGACTTGCTTGACCCGCGCATGAGGGGATTGAGATGACCGAGCTGCTTGAGATTTCTGATCTGACCGTCCACTTTCAGATAAACCAGGGTGCCATTGAAGCAGTCGACCACATCAACCTGACGATCCGCCGGGGCGAGGTTCTCGGGCTGGTCGGCGAGTCCGGGTCGGGAAAGTCAGTCACGTCTTTCGCCATTCTGCGCCTGATCCGTCCCCCAGGGCGCGTCGTCTCCGGAAGCGTTCACTTTGACGGAGTTGATCTGGGTACGCTCCCTGAGGAACAGATGCGGCGCATGCGCGGCGCAAAGATCGCGATGGTATCGCAGACGCCGCGAACCGCCCTCAACCCGCTTCTGACCGTTGGAAAGCAGATCTCACGCTTGCTGATGGTCCACGCCGGCTTGTCGGCACGAGAGGCGGACAAGAAAATGCTCGAGATGCTGCGCCTTGTGCGCATTCCGGCGCCGGAAAAGCGAGCCAAGCAATACCCGCATCAGCTCTCGGGAGGGATGTGCCAGCGGATCATGATCGCTATGGCTCTTGCAACCTCACCTCAGCTCCTGCTCGCGGACGAGCCAACGACCGGGCTCGACGTTTCAATCGCGGCCAAGATTCTCGATCTGCTGCGCGAATTGAGCGCGAAAACAGGTGCGGCGATCATGCTGGTCACGCACGATCTCGGCGTTGTTGCCGAGATATGCGACCGCGTTGCCGTTATGCATGCGGGCCAAGTGGTGGAATGCGCCCCCGTGCGGGAGCTGTTCCATAATCCCGCCCATCCCTATACCAAGGCGCTCGTCCGATCGATACCGAGGGTCGATCGGGACGTCGTCCTAGAGCCCATACCGGGGTCGGTTCCTTCCCTGGTCAACCCGCCGAGCGGATGCCGTTACGCAGGACGCTGTGAGTGGGTAATGGATCGCTGTCGCGCGGCACGCCCTGCGATGATCGAGGCCGCCCCCGGCCATGTTGTAGCATGTTATGGATTCGAGGAACGCCGTGGCACTTGTTGAGATACGTGATCTGCAAATGCACTTTCCGCTCGGCGGGATGGCCGGGACGCTCGCACGCCTGCGAGGTCAGGATCAGCCCGTCGTGCGGGCAGTTGACTCTGTCTCCTTCGATATAGAAGCCGGCGAGACGGTTGGATTGGTCGGCGAATCCGGCTGTGGAAAATCGACAGTCGCGCGGTGCCTGGTCCGGCTAATCGAGCCGACGGCGGGATCTGTCTGCTATGATGGCACGGACATAGCGAGGCTTGATGCGCATGCCATGAAGCCTTTGCGCCGCGACATCCAGATGGTGTTTCAGGATCCTACTGCCTCGCTCAATCCCAGACTATCGGTGAGACGGATGGTGGAGGAGGCGCTCACGCTTCATACCAAGCTTCCGGCGAAGGAGCGGCGCGACCGCATCGAGGAGCTCATGCAGGAGGTGGGGCTCGGCCGCGATCTATTGGACCGCTATCCGCACGAGCTTTCGGGCGGTCAACGCCAGCGGGTCAATATAGCCAGGGCCATTGCAACGAATCCCCGCTTCGTTGTTCTTGACGAGCCAACCTCCGCACTGGACGTATCACTACGCTCGCGGGCAATTCTTCTGTTGGAGAAGCTGCGTGAACAACTCGGGTTGTCCTACCTCTTTATTTCCCACGACCTGGCCACTGTGAAGTACCTGGCGAGCCGCGTTGCGGTGATGTATCTCGGCAGCATTGTGGAGATGTCGGGCACAAAGGATCTGTTTGCAAAGCCCTTGCATCCCTACTCGCGCGCTTTGCTGGCGGCCATTCCAGTTCCGGATCCCGACGCAAAGCGCGACGATTTCGCTTTGTCCGGGGAAATTCCAAACCCTATCGATATCGCGCCTGGATGCAAGCTGAGAGGGCGTTGTCCTTTAGCCAAGCCTGTCTGCGCGGAAAGACCGCCTTTGAAGGAGGTTGCGCCCGGCCGGTTCGTCGCCTGCCACCTGGTCTGAGACGGATGTCTTTACGTTAGAGCCGCGATACTGAGGAGCCCGTGGGACTATATCGAGCGTATCGAGGTGACTGATCGCGCGGTCTACGAAGCTGAACTCGCCCTCGCCGGCAAGGAACTGATCGACCAGCGAGAAGTATCGGGGTAAATCGAAGACGATATCGCTCTGGTCGGAACGTATCGAGCCGTAACACCCCCGGCGAAGCGTGGGCTTGGTCTGAGTGCGTCTCCTTCGGATCTTTGGGTTGTAATGCACTTACTAGTCATCCACGCGAGTTCGCTCAGGGGATGATTCACGTTGATTCGATCCCGTGGGGGATTTCATAGCTATCCAAAAGTAGAGGGCTTCCACCTCCAAGCTGCCGAACATGCCGGGCACAAAAAAAGGGCCACTCCAAGGAGCGGCCCTTAAGTGAGGGAGGAAACGTCCCATAGGGACTTCTGGGATCAGGCCGCAGCCTGTTCGATCGGGGAGAATGGCAGGCCGAGGCTCTCGGCTACAGCCTTGTAAGTAAGCCGGCCGCGATACGCATTGAGGCCTGCCCGCAGATGCGGATTCTCGAGCACCGCCGCGAAACCCTTGTTGGCGAGCGCCAGCCCGAAGGGCAGTGTGGCATTGTTCAGTGCCTGGCTCGATGTGAGCGGGACGGCTCCGGGCATATTGGCGACGCAATAGTGAATGACGCCATCCACCTCGTAAGTTGGATCGGCGTGCGTGGTCGGGCGCGATGTCTCGAAGCAGCCGCCTTGATCGATGGCGACGTCAACGATGACGGATCCCTTGCGCATTGAGCCTAGCATGCTGCGGCTCACGAGTTTCGGTGCGCTTGCACCGGGGACGAGGACCGCGCCGATGACAACGTCGGCTGCAAAGACCTCCTCTTCGAGGGCATCTATGGTCGAGAATCTGGTACGAACGCGGCTTTCGAACAGTTCATCCAGCTCGCGAAGGCGGGGGATCGAACGGTCGAGGATCGTGACCTCGGCGCCCAGGCCAGCGGCCATTCGGGCCGCATGTGTCCCAACAACGCCGCCTCCGATCACGACGATGCGGGCCGGCTGCACGCCAGGAACGCCGCCGATCAACAGCCCTCGCCCGCCGCTATAGCGCTTCAGGGCGCTGCCTGCCGCTTCGACCGCAAGCCTTCCCGCGACTTCGCTCATCGGCGCAAGCAGCGGAAGCCCGCTATGCGCATCCGTCACGGTCTCATAGGCGATAGCGGTGCATCCAGACTTGAGGAGTCCCCGCGCCTGTTCCGGGTCTGGCGCCAGATGCAGGTACGTGAAAAGGATCTGCTCCTCGCGCAGCTGAGTCCATTCAGAAGGTTGCGGCTCCTTCACCTTTACGATCATCTCGCTGGATGCGAAGACCTCACGAGCTGAGCCGACAATCGTCGCGCCGGCCTTGCGATAAGTGTCATCGCTCGCGCCAATGCCGGCACCCGCATTGGTCTCGACCAGTACATTGTGACCGGCAGCCACATATTCGCGGACGGCGCCAGGGGTCAGACCCACGCGGTATTCGTGCGTCTTGATTTCCTTAGGGACCCCGACCTTCATATGCAATCTCCTGTTTGGCCCCTCCTTTTAATCGAAAGGCCAGGTTGTTTCTCTGCAAAATCGCGAAGAATGGGCGACACAACGGCGACAATATGCGCTGACCGAGATCGTTCTGCAGAATTCCAAACAAACGCGGCCAGCCCGGCAAAGTCACACGATCCACTGCACGGGGGCGACACGATCAGTAAAAGCTCTCTCATCATTGTTGGAAGGCGTCCTGCAAGCGGACCGCTGGGCGTCCGCTCGGCTGGCGGAGGTTCCATGTATGGAGACAGCGGTCAACCTCATGCGGCTGGGTCTCGTCACTGAGAACGGTTTAACCTCGGCCGGGCTTGAGGTCTTCGTCGTCGCTTTCAAAGCGCAACGTGACGCGCCTCAGCGGGAGTTGCTGCCGTAAATCACGCAGCGTTACCAGAACGCCAAGCCGGCTGAGAGATCTATGTTCGGTTAGACGGGTCGGTGCGCTGCTGCGCCGGACCCGATGCCAAGCCAAAAGTGGTTGGCGGCTTGCAAGCCCAGCAGCATGGTGCCTGATTCGGCAAATATCGCGATCATTTTGAGCAAGCTTTCGCACGGCGACGGAAACTGTCGCGGCATTGCGCGGTGACGAAGTCGGATTAGACTTTGCTTAAGTCAGATCGGCTGCCTGCACTGGATCTGGTACTGTCTGTCAGCGCGAAGCGGTCGCTGGCCATGGAATTGCTACCATTGAACTAGACGCCTTCCGTGCCGGTAACTCTACTCAGGCGCTATAGGTGATTGAATCATCGTCCCTTCGGCCGCTGGCCGCAAACGCGCCACCTAATTGCCTCGTCGCCCATCCCGCATCCTCCGCAACGTCAAACTATTTTTCAAATCGCTCGAGATCATACTCAGAAAATAAAAGCCCTATTTTATATCACGATGCTAGCTTCCGCGCGCTGGCGATATGCCGGTCACTCTGGAGAAAGTGGATGAATACAACCGCTATCAATGAAACCGCTATCAATGACACGGTGCAGGACCTCGGGGACGCCACCGAGCTCACAAAAGGCTTTGGGGGCTCGTGGCGCGCAGAACACACGACCGGCGATTATTATTTCGTGGATGAGTCCGATTGACGCGGACCGTCTTGATGGGATGGGCTTCGGCCCATCCCATCAGTTTGAGGCGGTGGCCAAGGGATCGCTGCTGTGAGTGACATATTTCATGCGTGGTCTAACGGGCGTTGGATCAGCCTCGACCTGCAATCCAATCGTTACAGCATGGCGAGCACTTCTGCAGCTTGTCCGGAGGAGCGTGAACGGCTAACCGAGACGACGGCCAAGTTGCGCGATTGCCTGAGTTCACCGCCAGCCTTTCTCCCACCCCTCCATCTGGTGTGGCACTATGCGCGTGCGGCTCATGCTGCTCGCTTCGTTCGCAGCCAGACCATCGCTCGTCAACTCGACTTTTTACGTGCCTCGCGTCGGGGAACAGCACCGGCGTCAATGGGAGTCGAAACAATCGATTACTACGCCAGCGTATTCCAACATCTGCGCAATCTTCGGTTCCGCCGCCCGCGCTGCCTTGAGGATTCCGTAGGGGGGTATCTGTTTTTCTATCCCTACATCGCATCGCTCGAGCTCCTCGTTGGTGTGAAGCAGCCCCCGTTCAGAGCCCACGCCTGGCTGCAATCTGGTGACCTCATTTTGAACGACGCGAAGCGTGCTGTGGAGGACTACAGCGTCATCTTGAGCTTCGCGAAATGAGACTCAATGTAGATGGGCTCTTGGATTCAGCGAAGGAGCTTGCCACCATCATTGTAGACGGCCGCGTGGAAATCACGGTGCTCAACGATATTGTTGACGCCGAGACCGGCATGCCGACTGAATTGGAGCCAACACAGTTCAAAGACACGTCTCTGCCGGAGATTGTCGCCTTGCTGCAGGAGCGGTACGCTGGCGATGCGGCGTTCATTGTTCGCGCGCCAAGTGGCATCGCGATCGTACGCCCACCTTTCTCGGAGATCTCCATCTTCTACCAGGTCAGAAATGATGAGATTGAGTGCTGGGCAGGACTGAAGCTGCCAGATGCCGCCTTGGCGCAACGCCACGCCTTCAACTTTGGCTATTTGACTGGCCTGATACGCAACGCGTCTTGGTTGACCCCGGAAACAGGGTTGTGTGGGATTTTTGAGCTACTGAGTGGCGCGGCGCTCATCGTCTCAAGGGGGACTTTTCGGCAAGTCGATTTTCTGGCGGGCGCCGTAGCCAGGCTCAACACCTCGGCGTTCTCTTTCAAGGATGACGTGGCCAGTTTTCGCCAATTGATCTCAGCGAGCGTCGCTCACAAAACCCGCCACTATGGCGGTGCTTTCAGTATTCAATGTTCCGGGGGCCTTGATTCGTCGGTAGTGGCGCTGGCTGCGGCCGACCTCCATCGAGGCAGGCCCCTTTCCCTCCTGAACAGCTACTCAGAGACGGACGTCAATGGTGACGAACGCTTCTTTTTTGCCGCGCTAGCCGAGCAGGTGGGCGGCGCGCCAACCTATGTCGAAACGAATGCTCGCTCGTCGATGACCCATCTATCGTCAGAATTGCTGGCTCCAACGCCGCGACCTTGTAAGCTAGCGGCCACGATCGCCACAACGGCTCAACTTCACGAGGCTGCGCAGGCCGCAGGATCGCGCCTGGTGCTCACAGGAGACGGAGGCGATCAACTATTTCTCAGAATGCGCCGCTTGACGATGGCCAGAGAGCTGCTTGCCGAATCCCGATCGCCACAAGATGCATTGCGCGAGCTCGCCGGCCTTGCGATTCAGGCTCGAACGTCTGTCTGGCGTGTTCTTCGCGAGGTGATCACCGGTCGGAGCGGCCGGGACTTACGCCGCCATATGCTCGGTGATCATCGGCCGCAGTCGCCTGTCGCGTCAGTGCGGCCGGATTTCGGTGCAGAGCTCGTACCAGGCGCCAGGTCCCTACGCCACCTGCCGACGACGCGACTGTTTCAGTTCTTCGGCATGCGTCATGCGGAGCTCAATCGCATCGCACTACGAGACATTGCGGTAGAAGAGCGAAAGGCGTTTGTGTTCTGGCCGCTCATCAAGGCAAGTCTCGTCACGGCTCGCCGACATCATCACTCAAATGGAATTGATCGTGCACTTGAGCGCGAGGCCTTCCGGGAACATTTGCCCGACGTGATCTACTATCGGGTTGGCAAAGGTGCCGGGCGCGACATGCTAATGCGGTACGAATATGGTGCCTTAGTGTCACGTGTCGAGCGTAGTGCATTGTATCGGCAAGGCTTGATCTCCCGCGATCTCCTCCGTTCAGCTATCGACAATTTGTCATACGACTCAGCGTTTGCACTCGTTCGTCTCTGCGCTGTTGCCGATTGGATGGACCTTCATGAACTGGGGTAAGCCGCTCTTGCCCCCGCTCCAATGGGACATCATCAAGACGAGCCTGCAATCTTCCCGCGTTCTTGTCGCGGGCTTCTTGCTCACGACCATTGCAGCGTCTGCCTGCACGGTCGCCGGGCCGCTCTTGTTCTCACGGGCCGTCGCCCGGCTGGCCAGCGCGCCGCCGCTTCTTACGCTCAGTTTGTTGTTGCTGTTTGCCGTTACGACCGCACTTGCTCGGTGCTTGCAGGAGGTCAAGGCGGTTCTGTCGAACAGGCTGGAACAGGACGTTCGTAATCTCTCCAGCAAGAAGATCATGGCCGCTCTGGTGAGCGCCGAGGGCTCGCTGTTTTCTCAAAACAATCCGAGCAAGATTTCGGCAATGGTAGAGAGTTGGCACCAGTCCAATAAGATGTACATTCAGCTCTATTTGATGGTGCTGATGGGCGGGGTCGCCGATGTTGCGTTCTCGTTCCTTGCCGTCGGTGGAGCAGCAAATTGGTTTGTGGCGCTGTTCGTTCTAGCCTACGGCGCCGTCCTCGTGTTGATAACGTGGAAGAGCAATAGAGTTACAAAAGTGTATCAGGCTGAGGCGCAGGCCTCAAGTAACGAGGGCTCGAACGTTTTAGGAAATGCAATCGAGAACATCATTTCGATCAGGGTGTTCCGCGCTCAACCCTGGATAGCTGAGTTGTATGACCGCCAGGCCGCCGCCACGCGCCGAGCCTGGCTCTCGTTCTATGGCGCCCGGTTGCGCTATGGCGCTTTGCAAGCGACCCTCTTGTTCGTTCAGTATGCCTCGATCTTGGGGCTTTCGCTGTGGCTCTATGACCGATCAGGCGAGATAGGTGGGCTCGTCATGGTGAGCATGATCCTGGTTCAACTGAACCGGCCCTTCGAGCTTATTGGCATGTCAATTCGAGACATCATCATTGCGCGTGGCATGGCCCGGCCGCTGCAGGCGCTGCTTGATGCCCATGCCCCAGCGGCACGACCCGCTATGCTCAAGCGTACTATGCCGATATCGGGCTCACTCGCCATTTCCATCAGCGCGCTTTCGTTTGGTTATGAGCGCGCCGCCTCGCCGCTTCTCTCTGGGATAACGGGCGAGTTCAAGCCCGGCGTCATCAACTTCATCATCGGACGCTCGGGCGCTGGCAAATCGACGCTTATGCAGCTCCTGCTAAAAATGCATCAAGGCTACAGCGGCCTGGTACGCGTTGGCTCTCTGGACCTGGCCACGATCGATCCGGAAGATTACTTGGCGCACGTAGGTTACGTGCCCCAAGAGCCTATGATGATGAATCTGAGTATCCGCGAAAACGTTCTGCTGGGCCGCCCGTTTCCCGATGCGGACGTGTTCCACGCACTAGAATGCGTCCATCTGGCTGATAAGGTGACCTCCTTGCGGGACGGTTTGGACTACCGCGTCGGCGAGCGGGGCCAATTGCTAAGCGGCGGCGAGAGGCAGCGCCTTGCGATCGCCCGTGCCCTCATCGCAAGGCCTCGGCTGTTGCTCCTCGACGAGGCCAGTTCCGGGTTGGACGAGCAGACCGAGCGCGGAATCTTCGACGAACTTCGGCAACTCGCGTCGGACACGACGATCATAGCAATCACGCATCGCCGGGGCGTGATAAGTCCACGTGACTACGTGCTAGATTTGTCGTGGTCGGCATCCGCGAGAGCCTCGCTTGTGCTCGCATAACTTCCGTGACCCGGCGCCTGAAAAAGTCTTGGATGGCACGGGCTGCGCCTTTGTGCTGCCCTTCGACCATCAACGCACTGATACTTTGACTTTCGACAAGCAACTCGCTGTAGTACGTACGTGTTCCCATTGCGCGTGAAAGGTAGACATAAACGACGTCCGCGACGTGATCCGCAATGTGGCGATGCTGTTTGACCAGCAACGCGCGCCGATAGCACTCGCCTGCTTTCAAGAAGAGTTTGGCGGGATCCTCATTGCTTGCGTAGATGGGCTTAATTTCACCGCAGAAGCTTGCCGCCACTTCATCAATCAGCTTCGCCTTGGTGAAATCGCTGATGCTATCGACATACATTTGCGACAGCATGTTGCAGAACAGGATGGCTTGATGTGGGTCGATCGGCCTGGCGTTGAACCCCTTGTGGTCGACATTTTGCACCACATCGCGCTCAGTCAGCCGTATCAAAGCCTCTCGTACGGGCGAAATTCCGACGCGAAGCTCATCGGCAATGTCGGCAGGCTTCAAGGCTGTGCCGGGTAGCCAATGGCCCAGTAATAGACGCTCGCGCAAGGCCTGGAATACTGGATGCTGTGTCTCAAAAGCCATGATTACTCGCCCGTTCAAGCGGCCTGACTGAGGCGGTCAAGGGAGCCTCACCTCTTGGCATAGCTCATGCCGCCCCGGAAACCATGCGCGGTCCGGTCCGCGGCGAAATGGCTGCTAGCATAGGCCGCCATGGCAGGCCGTCCGCTAGGGCCACGAAGCTCTGCTGCCGAGTAGGAGGTGGGTATGTCCAAAGCGGAATAGGCGGTCGCAACGGGTAGAGGCGATGATCGAGCGGCATTTCTGCCATTGTGCAACCCGCCCAAGAAGCAGCGTCGCTGCCACTGGTGCCGACGTCGGCGCCAACATGTTGGTTTCGCTGTTCACGATATTGCGTCCGCACTCGCGGTCCGCCGCCCAAAATCAGGATAGATTCGCCGGTCATCATGGCTCCCATTTCGTTCATCAAAATGTTAGTCGTTTGTTGGATCGGTGGAGAGCTCCAGCTCCGCTCGTCGCGCAGCCGCGTTCGTAACGAGATCAGCATCGGCGATTCGTAAGCCGCCACTTGCGCAATGGCGTGTTGGTGCTCCGAGGTGCATCCGAAGGGGAACGGGCCTGCATCGGGTGAACAACACCGCCACCATCGCTAAAGAAGAGCGTGCCGTTCAAACCGCCCTGCTTTCGCTGATCACGGAAGTCCTGCGGCGTGAGTCTAAGAATTGAAACATTCGCAATCCTTTTCGCTCGTTGGATAGCCTTGGCGTGGTCGGGGGCCGTCCCACCCATCTGAGATACAACTTGACGCTACGTACGATTCAAGGGATCTGAGGCCGTCAAACTGGACCATTTTTGGCTAGAGTTTTCGCCGCCGAATCCTCTCGGCTCGGAGCTTAACAACGGACTTAATCCCTCGATTTTCGAAATTTGCACTCGGCACGAATGCAGGTCGTCCCCGTGATGCCGTGTCTTTCGTTCTACCCGGAGACGTAGATTTTCCTTACGGCGTGCATGCCGCTTGGCCTCGCGGTAGTTGAGTACACACAATCGAAACAGAGCGCCCACAGCCGGGAATATCGCTCCGAAGGCGTCTTTGCGTTCTCAGACTGCAAGCCGCAAATTCCGGCTGCCTACTTGCCTCACTATGAGCGACACGACACTGAAGGGCGGTCGGATTTCAGATCATAAGCCACGGATGTAGCTTCCTCATGATCGGTCTCTCTTATCCTTGGCTTGAGCTCGAGTGCTCGCCAAGACTAGGCGCGACGTCGACCTCGCCGCGCTGCGCCACCCGCGCACGACGTTCGACGGCTTTGCCTTCATCGCAATCGCAGCGATATAGACCGATACATAGCGACTCGCTCTTGCACATCACACCTAATTTTGGAGCCATCCCGTCGCCGGCCATGCAGGCTTAAATGCCGGCTCCGATGATCAGATCAAAGAGCACTTTCGATTCCAGGCTGAATGTGTCGGCCGCATCGCCTGAGCTCAACGAACTGACGGCGCATGATAAACAGTGCAATCATCCCGGCGCCTAGCTCCGCGATGGCTTGACTGGCCAATACTCCGCTGAAGCCAGAGATGGCAGGGAAGAACAGTACAGCCGGAATGAAGAGATAATGTCTCGCGAAACACACAACCGCGCTGAGACGCGCTCTCCCGAGCGATTGAAGCATCGCCGTGACGACAGTCTCAATACCATACAGTCCAAAAAAGAGATGGAAGACGGTGCAGGCAGAAACGGCAATTTCCCTGACGCTATCGCTATCGCTGAACAGCCCGACCAAAGGACGGACAAAAACCATA
>NZ_JADYVR010000249.1:0-459 GCF_020193935.1 Bradyrhizobium sp. NBAIM08
GTGGGCAGCCGCACGATCATTTCGGAAGATGTTCCACCGTATGCTGTTGTTGTTGGAAATCCTCCGCGCCTTGTTCGATTTTTGGAACCCGACGACGGAGAAGCAGCGCGCAAAACGGCATTTCAGGAATATTTAAAACGTTAGTTTCTTCCACAAATTAATCTTTGAATCTTCGTTAATTATTGTTTATACAAGCATATTTGAATAGAAACATTCTTCAGCGCTCAGACAATAGCGAATATCGCATTTGTTTCAAAACCGGACGGTTCCGCTAAGTTAAATTTGTTTGATTTCCGATACTAAAACTCAAAGTTTAATGAGCTCCGTTCTAAAGATTCAATGTGTAGCTCTCGTAGATTGGAGCCAGCTGATTGAGGATTATCTCGATAATATCGGAGTTTCCTTTGATTCTTTTTGTAAAGAAATGTCCGGCGGTTGGATGTTCGGATATTTAAATGC
>NZ_JADYVR010000250.1:0-459 GCF_020193935.1 Bradyrhizobium sp. NBAIM08
CTGCAATCTCCGCCCATCGCAGCGACGCAACGCGGGCGTCACGCACGCGTCGCACCCATGGCGTCACGCACGCGTCGCTGCGATGGGAACGGAAGCGCGTCACGGCGGTCGAGACACGCGGCTCGAGATGCGGGCTAGGCAGGAAACCGACGGCGCGGCTATGCTCCTCGCATGATGATTCTCCGACGCGTTCCGGGTGTCGGCGGTGTTCTGCGGCGCGCTCCCCAGCGTCCATTGCCCGAAGCGGCGAGCCGGCTCCGCGCCGTCTTCCCCGAGCTCTGGGCACGCTATGAGATTCTCGTCGCGGCTCGCGACGACCTTCTCGATCTACGCCGCGTCCCTCCGCGCGGGTCTGCCTGATGCACGGCGGGAGCGATCGTGAGCGCGCGACGGCGTTGCTCGTCGATGCGCTCGAGCTGCAGCGCGAAGGCTCGCTCGACGAAGCGATCGCTCTCTACC
>NZ_JADYVR010000251.1:0-459 GCF_020193935.1 Bradyrhizobium sp. NBAIM08
GTACTCGCCGATCTCGTCGGCGGTCAGCGACGTGCGCCGGACCAGCTCGTCCTTCCACTGCCGCGCGCTCACCGTGTTGGTGACCAGGATCAGCGTGGTCGCCCCGGCGTGCGCCATGGCGGCGGCACCGACGATCGTCTTTCCCGCCCCGCAGGGGAGCACGACGACGCCCGACCCGCCGTCCCAGAACGACTCCGCCGCCTCGCGCTGGTAGGGCCGCAGCGTCCAGCCGTCCTCGGCGAGGTCGATGGCGTGCGCCTCGCCGTCGACGTAGCCGGCGAAGTCCTCGGCCGGCCAGCCGAGCTTGAGCAGCGCCTGCTTGAGGTTGCCACGCTCGCTGGGGTGGACCGCGACGCTGTCGTCGTCGAGCCGGTTGCCGACCATGCCGGCGATCTTCTTGGCGCGGAGCACCTCCTCGAGGACCGGGCGGTCGGTCGAGGACAGCACGAGGCCGTGGAC
>NZ_JADYVR010000252.1:0-459 GCF_020193935.1 Bradyrhizobium sp. NBAIM08
GCCGCTGGCCGTGATGGAGGCGATGAAGATGGAGCACACCATCGCCGCGCCGCGTGACGGCACCGTGGCCGAATTGCTGTACGGCGTGGGCGACCAGGTGGCCGAGGGCGCCGCGCTGATGCGCCTGGACTAACGGTCCTTTCGCAGGCCGGCCAGGTAGCCGTCCACTGCCTGCGCGCCGACGCGCGCCAGATCGAACGCGTCGCGGTCGAGCATCCAGGTGTGGAGCAGGCCGACCACCAGCGCGTGCAGCCCCATCGCGGTGCTGCGCACGGGCACCCGTGGCGCCAGCTCGCCGCGCCGCGCGGCCGCGCGCAACGCTCGCTCGTACTCGTGCACCCGGGCGCCGCAGACCCGCAGGTGGCGCTCGCGCACCGCGCGCATCTCGTCGACGTACTCCACCTTGTGGGTGGCGATCGCGAACACGCGCTGCATCTGCGGATCGGCGGCCACCTGTTG
>NZ_JADYVR010000253.1:0-458 GCF_020193935.1 Bradyrhizobium sp. NBAIM08
GGTATATGCCCATGCATTTTCAAAAGTTAAGGAAAAGGCATTCGATATTTCTTTTCCTTTTTTTATTTCCTCCTCCCATTGCGCTTGCGGCAGGTCCATGAGGTTTTCATGGTTAAATCCATGGTAGCCGTATTGCACCAGTCCATGCATGTGGTGCAATTGTTCCAGGCGCAGGAATTGCTGCTGTATGCCGTCATAATTCACTTTCTTGTGAAGGAAATTACCAACAAGGAAAATGGAGAAAGGAATACCCATTTGCTTGAAAACCGGATATGCCAGGGTATAGTTATTCTCATAGCCGTCATCAAAGGTTATCAATACACCCTTTTCCGGTAAGGCTTTACCGGTTTCCACATGGTCAACGACCTCGCGGAGGGTAACAAATTTGTAATGCTTTTTCAGCCAGGTAAGCTGCTTTTTCAACTCTTCGGCGCTTACAGTCAAAAAATCCTCCCTGC
>NZ_JADYVR010000254.1:0-458 GCF_020193935.1 Bradyrhizobium sp. NBAIM08
GGCCGTAACTGCCGCGCAGGGCGTCGCGAACGTCGTCACGCAGACGCTCCACCCGAACCGTCGCCACCCGCGGCACTTCATCGACAAGACCTGGGCGCCCGCCGAGCGCGACCGCGTCATCAAGTACCTCGAAGCGGGGCGTCGAGGCGAGTCGTGGATGGGCTGGTCGACCTGCCGCTTCTGCGGCAAGGAGAACGGCACCTGCGACCTCACCGACGACGTCTACATCTGGCCGGAAGGCTTCGCGCACTACCTGCGCGAGCACGCCGTGAAACCGCCTACCAAGTTCGTGGCCCATGTGCTGAGGCGATCTCGATGAAGAAGAAGCGTGCGAAGCCGTGGGCTCTCCTCGAAGCACGGGCAGCAGCAGAGCCTCCACTGCCGGAGGGTGAGAAGGAATGGAACCTTCCCCTCCCGAACACGTTGCTCGCGTACGCAGCGTGGCGTGAGTATGCGGA
>NZ_JADYVR010000255.1:0-458 GCF_020193935.1 Bradyrhizobium sp. NBAIM08
GTCCAGGACGGGATTTTAGGCAGGCAGGGCGGTGCCGAGTATCGGGCGGGATTGCTCTCCCTTGACGACTTCGTGACGCTCCACAAGGACAAACGATGGGGCGACTCCTATCGGGCGTCGACGTTGGAGGACGCGCGCAAACGAGCAGGCACGACCGGACTCCCACCGGTGCCCCGAACGATGCGCAAGACGGTCAAGCCGAAGACGGTCAAGCCGAAGACGGTCAAACCCTCGACCGTGGCGGGAGCGGATGACGACGATACGCTGGTGACGTTGCGTGAGCAGGATCGGAGGTTGATCGCGTGAGTGTTGAGTATTGGGAGATGGTCGCAGGATTCAACCGAATCGTTGGCGAACCAATCACAACCGCCAACGAAGACGGCACCTTCACCCACACATGGAACGCCGATTCACCAATCCGCGTCAGGGTCGATCCTCGCGTTCCAGAGGGGCGGATT
>NZ_JADYVR010000256.1:0-458 GCF_020193935.1 Bradyrhizobium sp. NBAIM08
GCCTTCAGGTCGCCACCAAACCGGTCGAGTACCGGGTTCAGGTTGGTGTCGACTTTGAGGTCGCGCTCGATGTCATTCTGAACGGTGACCACGCCCGCGACGCGTCCCGCGATCGCCGATGCGCGATCGATGTCCTCGCGCGTCGGCACCGTTCCGGTTAGCGTTACGACGCCTGCCGAAACGTGGACCGCGACGTTGCGAAGCCCTGCCACCTCGGAAAAGATGCTGCGAATTCTACCCCCGATGTCGACGTCAGAGCGCGCATCCGTACGCGCCGCAATGGCTCCTGGTGAGGACTGGGTGGACTGTTCTGTCGGAGCGGGCGTTGGAGGTAGCTCCTGCGCTGTTGCCGGGGCTACTGTCGCCGCAAGCGCTAGGAGAACCGCTGCATGGGGGAGCCGTTCGAGACGGTCAGCGAGAGAGGGACAGCAACTTGGCATGAGTGCTCAACTCATTGT
>NZ_JADYVR010000257.1:0-458 GCF_020193935.1 Bradyrhizobium sp. NBAIM08
GCACGGCCGACGGGCACCTCGTCCCGCTGCTGGCCAACGTCGGCGACCCGGCCGGCGCCGTGGCGGCCGCCGCGGCCGGGGCCGAGGGCGTCGGGCTGTTCCGCACGGAGTTCGAGTTCCTCGGCCGGACCACGGCGCCCGGCATCCCGGAGCAGGTGGCGGCCTACGCCCGGGTGTTCGCCGCGTTTCCGGGCCGCCGCGTGGTGATCCGCACGCTCGACGCCGGCGCCGACAAGCCGCTCCCGTTCGTCACGTCCGCGGGGGAGCCCAACCCGGCGCTCGGCGTGCGCGGGCTGCGCACCTCCTGGGCGCACCCCGGCGTGCTGGACGACCAGCTCGCGGCGATCGCGCAGGCCGCACGGGCGTCGTCGGCCGAGGTCTGGGTGATGGCGCCGATGGTGGCGACCGCCGACGAGGCCGACGCCTTCGTCGACAGGTGCGCCGCCCACGGGTTGGAC
>NZ_JADYVR010000258.1:0-458 GCF_020193935.1 Bradyrhizobium sp. NBAIM08
CCATTATAGGGGCCAACGTCGTTTACAACGGTTTCCGCTGAAAAGTAGCCGTCGCCCTCGACCGGATACATGTGAACAAGGATGGAGTCCTTCGCCTCGTTTGCAAACGTGACATCGACGCGGCCCTCTTTCAGCAAGAAGGCCGAGGTAACGATATCGCCCTCACCGCTGAACTCAAGCTGCTCTGTGCGCTCCTGGGCGATTGCGGGTATCACCTCGATTGTCCACGGTCCGTCGGCCTCCACCTCTATGTAGATCTTTCTGTGGTAGCCCAGTAGGCTGACGATCCCCGATCCGCTGTGTGCCCCAATGCCCTGGGCAACGGAGATGAACGAAGCAGGCGCGGCGGTGGATGCATCCATTGCGTCAAATGAAAAGAATGCCTCCCCTCCGTGGGTCACACGAGCAATCATGAGCGGCGCGGGAAGTGTAGAAAAGCTAGGTGTGATGCCCGCGCC
>NZ_JADYVR010000026.1:0-42668 GCF_020193935.1 Bradyrhizobium sp. NBAIM08
AGCCTTGACGGCGGCACCCCCGATCAAGCTTACTTCAGCCCGCTGCCGTTCCGCGCGGCAGCCTAACTCTGGCAGAAACTCCACTTATCGACGCGGAATTGCTGTTCAGACAACCGGGGCCAGCTCTTCCTGAACATCTTTGATGCACATTTCGTAGAGGCCAGGCATCAACGCTTCGATTGCCTCAAGCGTGGTTGCAACTTGCCGGAACTCCCTATTGACAACTTTTGAAGAGACGAAGATGCCGAGGTGCCCGATGTCGTCATGCACCATATAGATAATGTGTTGGCCGCGAACGCGGATCTCCTCCTCGTTCTCGTAAACATCTGTAATCCAATTCAGAGCCTGCTGGGGCGGCGTCACTTTGTCGCCATGGCTGGCAAACACGATGATCGGCGCGCGGATCTGCTTGAGATCCACGTGCTGACGCCCCGATCCCAGGTAGGCCATGTTCTTGCCGAGCCGGTTGCCGATGAACAAGTTTTCGAGAATCCAGCAGATCTCGTTTTCGTGCAGCAAGCAGAAGCTGCTCCACCACTTCTCGGTGGCAAGAAAGCTTTCGCGCGTCGTATCCACGTCGCGGAAAAGCTCGGCGTACTTTAGGAACAGCCGGCGCTCGGGATTGAGCATCTCGAAATTGTGTATGAGATTGGCTCCATCAAACATGCCCTGGCCAAGGTCGCACAGAAGCATCGGGATCCAGACTCCGCCGAATATGCCGGCAATGTAGCGGAAAGTGTTGTCGCCGATGTTTCCCGATACAGCCGTCACCGGTGATCCATTGATGACGATGGGTCCTGTCAAGTCAGGGTTTGTTGCGGCGAGAACGAGGGTCGCCCAGCCTGCTTGGCAGTTGCCGATAATGGCCGGCAGAGGCGCGCGCGGATGCCGGCGGATCACTTCTCGAACAAACGCCGCTTCCGCATAGGCCACATCAGAGAGTTGCTGATCCTGCTCCGGCTCGCGACGGAAGCTCACCAGATAAACCGGATGACCTTCGCGCAATGCGACGCCGAGCTGACTATCGTGCTCGTGAGCTCCCACACCCGCAGTGTGTCCCGCTCGTGGAGGGATGATAACAAAGGGCCGACGACGGGAGTAATCGACCGTAACATCTTGCGACGGGATGATGCGCAGCAATACGAAGTTGGACTTTACGGGAAGATCCCTTCCGTCCATGATCTTCTCGTACTCGTAGAAAAGAACCGGCGGACAGCCTGCCGCCTCATGTTCAAGGAAGAGGTCGCCGCTCTCTCGGAGAAGATCGATTAGCAATATAGCGCGCTCGCCCGCGTCGCGGATGTATTCACGCCAACGCCAAGCCGTCCATCGTCACGCAGGTTCCTCAGATCTTTGGCTAGACGTTCGCCGCTTGCCAAGAGCTCGGGTAGGCGTGTAAAGACCGTTTCGCAGCCGCGCTTGACCCGCAGTATCCAGGCAACTTGTAGAATGTTGATGGTCTTCGCGCCCTGTTGGCCCATGCGATCAGCGTAGATTCTGAATGGGCTGCGGGTGAGCGCGTGCTCGACTTCTGCACGTTGCGCTTCCATTGACTGGGCCAGGTTGGAGCGCTGGAACGAGTCAGACATGGCCTAACCTCCTCTGTTCTAGAGTCGATGCCGCCCCGTGATACTAAATTGCGCTGTGGTGCCGGATTGCCTATCGATGGCGTCTTTCATCCGGCAAACTGCTCGCAAGCGAGGTCAAAGTGTGACCAAGGAAGCGTAACCTCAAGAGGACGTTTTGCGAGCAGGGTGACTTTCCACGACGTTCCCAGATCTCTCGGTGCAAAGTCGATGCCAGGCATCTCGTTGCTGCCGGACGAAGGATGGCCAAGCAACTTCCGTCTTTCCTCTTCTGCTGCATAGCGTTTGTCCGATTGAGAACCAAGCTTGTCAGAGATCGGACGCTGTGGGTCGTCTTTGTTAGACAGCGACCTCGCATGCCTAGGGAGCATTCCCCGGGACCACCTATTATTTCAGATGGGTCCTGCTCAATCTTCCAAACTTTCGACCGGTCGCCCGTAGCCATCGCCTCAAATATGTTCGTCTCACACATGAGCGCTCAATCAGGAGGCGAGTTGGCACATTGGTTGCTATTACGGTCTATGACGACCTGGTCCGCTCAGCGCAGTCAGAGATTGCGCCTTCCAGAATGATCTCAAACATGGAGTTAGATCATGGCGAATGAGACGAGACTACCCGTCACCAGGAAGGCTAGTGAGCCCGCGTTTTTTCCTGAAGCATGGCGCCCACTCGAGGCATTGCGCAACGAGGTGGATCGCTTGTTCGAAGACTTCTTTGGCGGCGATTTCTGGCGCCGCTCGTTCCCCCCGCACGCTAGTCTTGGAAGGTCGGTTGCCAAGAAGGTCGCCGCAAGCCCCGCAGTGGATCTTAGCCTAGCCTAGGATTACCCCTAGGGCCTGCAGCCCTCGCCTTCGTCAAACAAGACGGTCCTCAATGGAGGAATACGATTGGTTGGCGAGTGTGGCCTGTTCGGAGTCGCACTCTGGGTTCCCCGGGGGCGGGCTCGTGTCCCCGGTTCAGCTCACCACTGGGTCGGTAAGGTGACAATCGCCTGAGCGCTGGATTCAGGCTGGAACGTGCCGTGCAAACAGCAATACTTCAATTACCTTATCTCGTAGGCTTATTTGTGCGAGCTCGGCTAGGATCGATAGTTTGCGAGGTACCTACGATCGTGCTCTAATCGCGGCATGCCACGCCCCGTTCGTCACCGCACGCGCACTGAAGCCGACAGCCGGCCGCTCTGTTAGCAGACGATTGAGCATAGCATCTCATAGGAAATATTACCGCCGCAAACCACGACGGCAACGTTCTGGCCAGCGTATCGCTCCGCCGTCTTCAGATAGCCGGCTACCGCCACTCCTGCGGCTCCTTCGATTGCCATCCTGTGGCCAGCGAGCACGAGCCGAATAGCGTCCACGATTTCGTTTTCTTGAACCAGGACGCACTCGTCTATGAGATCTCTAGCGTAATTGAAAGTGATGGCCCCACTTTCGATGCCGCCCGCAGTACCGTCCGACAATGTAGGGTTCTCGCACACATCCACTATTTTTCCAGCCTTTAACGCAAGATATAGTGCCGGGGAATTCTCAGGCCAGCAGCCGACGATCCGGAGCTCAGGATGGAGGGGCTTGAGATAACTAGCGATGCCGCTGATAAGGCCGCCGCCACCGACCGATACAAACACTGCGTCTAGCCTAGGGCATTGCCGCTCAAGTTCAATGCCAATGGTGCCCTGACCCACGATAACGTCTAAGTCATTATAGGGCGAGATGTATGTCCTATGTTGGACGACCGCGACTTCGCGCGCGTGCGCTTCGGAAGTAACAGCATCCGCGCCGAAAAACTGCAGCTTGACGGATTTGTACTGCTCAAGAGCGACGATCTTGGATTTCGAGGCAGTCGTGGGCAGAAATATGGTCCCGCGTGCCTTTAGCGCGGAAAGGCTATAGGCGACGCCAAGTCCATGGTTCCCCGTTGACGAGGCGATGACGCCTCGGGCGAGATCGTCTTTGGAGAGGGACAGGATCTTGTTGAGAGCGCCGCGGACCTTGAAAGATCCCGTGTGCTGAAGATTCTCGTACTTGAGCCACACCTCCCCTCCCCCGGACAAACCCGAAAGAATTGGGGAACGGTCGACGAAAGTCTCCCTCACGAGTGATCGGATGCGAGCTTCAGCCGCAACTATACGACCAACAAGGCTTGCGCCAGCGCCCTCAGGCATGCCCTTCTATCCACCACCAGTTCACAGCAACGTTCAGGCCGTGAGACCGAAGATAGTGCCACCACCCCTCGGGAATGTAAAGAATATCGCCACGACACAATACGCATTCGAAAGGCCGCGCGTTCAACAATCTCGGAAACCGATCGAGATCTGGAAGGCGAAGGTTTAAACGACTGAAGTGACGATGCTTAGGATGGTCATTATATGGGTAGAGATTCCTGCGATCCGCCGGCGGGAACAAGGTAATATGCTTACGACCGCTTATCATTGCATACAGGTTGTCGTAGGAATCGTAATGCAGCTTCGAGGCGTTACGGCCAATTCCCATCCATAAGTATGGAGGCCTCATTATCTTCGCGAGTGGGGCGAACGGCGGACGAACGACATCACCCACAAGTTCAGGGAGATACCGCAACGTATCAATCTGGGCGAGATAATAGGTCGTTTGACTGGCTACGTCGCCATAGAGCAGATAATCGACGAAGCGGCCGAAGGTCGAGTGGGTTTGATCTTTGCCAATTCGCTCTGGGACTGCGAACTCTTTGTCCGGAGAGAATTCGATGGGCACCCGCCTATGGCCTGCTGCTGCCTTTAAGTAGCCGGAGCTCCAACGTTCGATAGCCCCCAAGGTCAATGCCGCGCCTTTGATGACGACCGGAAGCGCCGGACGCACAAATCGTCGATAAAATTCCTCTGCACTCGGAGTAGCGATGCTTTCGATCGATTGCGCGGTCTCCAGCCACGCTCTGTTAACCACGGACGGATTCATGATCGCTCCTAAATTTGAACTCTGTCGCACCGAGTGGAGGAGTTTCGTCTATGACTTCATCACTGTGGCCGTTCTGCTTAAGGTCACGCCTATAAAGGATGTCCTGGTTCAGCTCTTCCGTGGCGTAGTGACCTCCAGAAACGGTTACTATCGGGGTCCTCCTCGATCATGCGAAGCAACAGCCGGCACATCGATTCTGGCGGTGAGAAGGATTCGCTTAGTCGCCTCGATGCGATGGCGGATGAAGTATTCCTCATGGAGATATGCGGTCGGACCTCCAAATTCAGGAGGAGGCCCACTCGCTTCTCGGATGGAGTGAGCACTGTACTACTTCACAATTCTAGACCGCCTGGAAATCGCGCCACCATCGGGCGGCCACCGTTCCCAGCTCACGCGCCACACGCGCTGCAAGTACAGCCATTTCACTCCCTTCGTCGCGTCAAACGCGCTGCACGATCAGCCCGCAGTTCCTCATTCCGCAACTAGCGCGCCGCACGATCTGCGAGCTCGGCCCGCAACTCCTCGTCGCGCAGGGAGCGCGCTGCACGATCGGCCCGCAGTTCCTCATCCCGCAACGAGCGCGCCGCACGATCTGCGAGCTCGGCCCGCAACTCCTCGTCGCGCAGGGAGCGCGCTGCACGATCGGCCCGCAGTTCCTCATCCCGCAACGAGCGCGCCGCACGATCTGCGAGCTCGGCCCGCAACTCCTCGTCGCGCAGGGAGCGCGCTGCACGATCGGCCCGCAGTTCCTCATCCCGCAACGAGCGCGCCGCACGATCTGCGAGCTCGGCCCGCAACTCCTCGTCGCGCAGGGAGCGCGCTGCACGATCGGCCCGCAGTTCCTCATCCCGCAACGAGCGCGCCGCACGATCTGCGAGCTCGGCCCGCAACTCTTCGTCGCGCAGGGAGCGCGCTGCACGATCGGCCCGCAGTTCCTCATCCCGCAACGAGCGCGCCGCACGATCTGCGAGCTCGGCCCGCAACTCTTCGTCGCGCAGAGAGCGCGCCACGCGAACGGCCCGCAACCCTGAGCGAGCTGCACGATCGAGACGAGCACGGGACAGGTTCTCGTCGCGCAATGCGCGCCTCGCCCGCGATCTCGACACTCGTGCGCCAGAGCGCGTCGTGAGGTCGATCTGGTCTGCCACATCCTCGAGCTGCTCCTGGAATCTCGCCGTGATGACCAGCAAGTCCTGCGATAGATCCACAAGCGTTTCATAATCCATTGGGTAATTCTCCGTTAGTTACTGACGCAGATTGGTTGGCGAGTGTGGTCTGTTCGGAGTCGCACTCTGGGTTCCCCGGGGGCGAGCTCGTGTCCCCGGTTCAGCTCACCACTGGGTTGGTAAGGTGACAATCGCCTGAGCGCTGGATCCAGGCTGGAAGGTGCCGTGCAAACAGCAATACTTCAACTACCTTATCTCGTAGGCTTATTCGCTCGGTTAGGGATAGATAATTGCGAGGTACTTACGATGGCGCTCTAATCACGGCATGCCCGCCTCCGGCGGCCAGCGCTCGCGATCGAGCCGCGGTTCGTCACCGCGCGCGCACTGAAGCCGATGGCCGGCCGTTCAAGATCACGTTCGGCGAGATGCGCGAGATGGGATTGCGCCGCATTCTAGTCCACTGCCATTGCGGTGATCACATCGCTCTGAGCGCCGATCGCTCGCCAGACGATATTCGCTTGTGTGATGTCAGCCCCTCGGGGCGGCAACAGGGGAGCTGAAGTCAGGCCGGATTTCGAGAGGTACGCATCCGAAGGGGGCCGTCTTGCGTGACGGATGGTAATTCGCGAAGCGTGTGACCTTAAGTCTAGCTTTAAGGTCGTCAGGCGATGCGGGTCGAGGTTTTGGGCGGGCGGAAGCGGCGGCGGCGCTGGTCGCAGGACAACAAGGCGCGGATTGTCGAGACGTTAGCGCCGGGCGCGAAGGTGACTGAGGTTGCGCGTCGCAACGGAGTAGCGGCCAGCCTGGTGTTTACTTGGCATCGACAAGCACGGACGTCGGAACAAGTTGTACCATCTTTTACGCCGGTGCAGATCGCCGCCGTGGCGGATCGGCTGAGGAAACTCCGAAGCTTTTGCCTGCGGTTGAGGGCGGAGTTCGCTCCGTGGCAGCCGCGCGTACTGGATTGATAGAGATCGATCTCGGCAACCGATGGTGCATCTGGGGGGATGCGCACGTCGATCCGAAGGCGCTGGCGCAGGTCCTCGATTGCTTGGATGCCGATGATTGCTATACTGGGGAATGTGCGAATGTGGCTCGCGACAGGCTACACGGATATGCGCAGAAGCTTTCCGTCGCGAACACTCCAAGCGCAGGAGGTGCTGCACAAAGACCCGCTCAGCGGTCATCTGTTCGTCTTCCGCGGTCGCCGCAGCGACCTTGTGAAGGCGATCTGGAACGATGGCTAGGGAGCCTGCTTGTTCACAAAAATACTCGAGAGAGGGAAGCTCATCTAGCCATCGGTTGCCGGTTATAGCGCGACAATCGGGATGAGAACGCGCGTATTGCCTCACATATCGATGCTCCCGGGCGCGATTGGTTGCCTCATTTATTTTGCTCCTGGCCTGAGTTGAGGAGGAGGCCGGGTGCGGAGATGGCGGGGTTTCGGAGCGTCCGGCCTCCCTCCGCAGGCACCTCGCACGTCATTGGGGCGTTGTCACCTCATACCCTGGCGGCATTTTCTCACTTGAAGCGAACAGAGCGCATTCGCTTGCTCGCTGCGCCAGGATTTCCGCCGATGTTGAAGGGTTCGAAGCTTGATCCGGATAGGCTCCAGGATACTCCACCTGCAGGCGCGAGAGCAGTTCGCTGCCACTCCGCCAAGGCTCGGCTTCAAACCATTTTCGCAAATCTGGCGTTGCCCGGATGAGCGGGTCGGGACGACGCCGGCCTCTTCTCGCCTTCACGAGTAGCCGATCCGTTGGTCGCATGGCTCCGTCCTTCCAAGCTGTGCGTAGACTTGCCAGGAAACGATCGATCGAGTGCGATGCCGCAGCAGGGCTGCCGATTGGTTGGGTATCCGCGAGGGCCGCGAGGCGTTCCTGCCCGTCGCGAATGTCGCGCAACAACGCGACCGGATCGAGAACGGCATAGATTTCTTGAGATGATGGCGGACAGCATCAGGCGTGCGGGCGTCTGCTGCCAGGTGTTGGTGAGGCGTTGCTGACGCGCGGTATGTCTTGCGTACACGAGCACCGTCGCAAGACGTTCACGAACAGCCGCGCTGATCGATACAGTTCGGCCAGCAGCTCGGCCGCTTCCAGGCCTTCGAACCTACGATAGCCGACCATCCTGCGCACGACGGCGCCGTTCTTTTGCTCGACGAACGCCTGGTTATTCTTCCGGTAGGGACGACAACGCGGGGAGACAATGTCGGCCGCTTCGCAGTAGGCCTTCAGCGTCTCGTTCACGAACACGGTATCATGGAACACTGCGACGCAGGGAATGTGCTGTGTGCCGCCGGCGCTTGCGACCTAATTTTTCTCGGACCTGCACCAATGCGCGATCGATCGTCGCAGCGCTCATCGCCAAAAGTTTGGCACGCATCTCAGGGGCAAGGTCGAGGTGCCCGTGGCGTTCCATCGCCTCGATCAGCGCAGGCATTAACGCCCTCAGTCGCTTCCCGCAGATCCGGTCTTATGCTCCCAAAGCAGCACAAAGCGCGGTGTGTTCTGCTTCATTGTAGATCCGACGTCGCCCCCGTCGGCCTTGGCGTGCGTCTTCCTTGTTTCGAAGTAGACGCATCGCATGCTTGCGATGGGATCCGGTGATGTCGACGAACTCGTCCAATATCCGTGCCTTCTTCGCGATCCGAACGCCGGTAGCGCACGCCTGCCGCCGCCGTCATGAGGTTGCGGGCGCGGGCCATCAGATCGACCGGTCTTTGCAGACGCACACCTTCAACGTCGTTACCCGACAGCATATCAGTGAGCCGTTCGATGGCCCAATGAGCGGCTGCGCTGAAATCCCGAACGTTGAAAAACGATTCTGTTTCGGGAGCGAACGTCTGGCCCGGTACGAAGAGCCTTCATCATGCCCGTACAATCTGTCCATGATCGTCGCGCCCCTCTAGGCTAATGTTCGCTGTCGCCGGACCCCACGCTTTGCAGCTCGGCAGGTGTTCTCAGTCATCTGTTATTGAGTTGTTGGAACGACGGAAGCATCAGGACCGGCGAGCATTCGGAAAGCCCTGTCATTAGAGGGGCCTAAATAGCCGGGCGCGTTGTTGTACATCGTGGAGCAAACGACGTGCCAGAGCAGTATATCTTTCTAAACAACGCGCACCTCCGAATCGCCGCGTTCCATGTCCGACTCGTCGAACATCCGACAACGGGTGTAATCTAATGGACGTCTGAGTGTATTCAAATCGCGCGTATATGACGCTTCATCAAATGGCGCGTGCGTGAGCCGCCAGTTTTTGCGCAACGTCTCGGCTTGCGCATCAGGAGTTTCCATTCCGTCATGCGCTTCACGATGAACCGGACCGTCTCCGGTCGACCCGCAGTAGCGGATAAGGCCAAGGAAGACATCTGGCTCTGCTCCTGCGTTGCCCTTGCCGATGCACTCCACCTCCGGAGCCTGGAACGAACAATACTTTAAGCAGATGGCCTAATGGCTGAGCTCCGCTCTAGGCCTGCCTCTTAATATCCCGGAGCCGTCACTGCCGACTTCCGTCTTCTGCACGCCTGCTTTGCGACTTGGTGCGATACACGACGATAAGCGCCATTGCTCTCGAATCTCTGAGACTCAGCGGTTGATCAAGTTGACGATGCCATGCGGCTTACTTGAACCGGTGCGCCAATCTCAAAAGTCACTGTTCGAAACAGTTTCAAAAGTCACTTTTTGAAGCAGTTTCAACGTCGTTGACGAGAGGCCGGCGCGCTGACATGAATCCAGAGCAGGATATTGGCTGCTCTTTGGATTGTGGTGTGTGGCGTCACGAGAGGAGGTCTTTGCTCGCGATAAGATGTGTACGCATGAAAGGCCGCCTCACCGATGCTGGGGACTTGCAGGATGAGCGAGGCTGGGGGCACAGCCTCGCCCCAGCGAAGCCTTAGGCCGCCTTGACGTTGATGGTCTTGGCTGCCTTCTTGCGCCTCTTCGGTCTTCGGTAGAACGACATTCAGTACACCGTACTTAAAAGTGGGCTCGATCTTGTCGGAGTTGACGCCGTCCGGTAGGGCGAAGAGGTTTCATCTCGCTTGTCGCCCCTGATACTAAGACCACCATGAGTAAGCTTGACTGCGATATTCTTCTGGTCGAGGTTAGGTAGTTCGACCGTTATCTCGTACGCATTGTCGCTTTTGGTCACGTCGACCGCCGGGGCCGAAAGCTTCTTGCAAAGATCGCGTTTGAGGCGCGCGAGCGAGCGGACTGGCTGGTTCCAAAAGCGGCCACCGAGATCGTCGAAAATCCGATCGATCTCGCTTCTGAATGCCGAAAATGGTTGCCATATCTCGCCCGCGACGGCGGGATCGTTGGTCGAACTTCGCGACAGGTCTTTGGTTTCAGTTGCCGTGATCAATTCTCCATGGAAGTTTGACGCTTTCGGTCGCAAGAGAATTAGTCGTGGCCGCCGGCCGCCAGTTGATTTCGTCCAATAGGTGACGACGTTGCTGACTTCCTGGGCAGTCCGCGACGTGCAGCGCGCCGATAGTCCGTATAAGAATAATCGGCCTGCCAAAAGCTCTTTCACCTCGGAGGGAATAGCGCGCGATTTCACGTCGGCGAATTGCTCACCTTTGCCGCAGATGACGGGCCCGCTTTACATATTATCTGTCACTTTCGTTAAACGATTTCGACCAGAGCCGCTCCGCGAAATCCAGATGGCACTTCATTACGTCCGAGAGAGTTTTGGAATTGGCAAGATTCTTCAGAAGATTGGCCTGAGCGTGCAGAGAGGAAGCAGCCAGCTTTGACCCGTGTTTCAATGCCGCACCGAACAGGTCTGTTGTCTCCGGCTGATGCCCGGGCGGCCCGTTCGGGCTCTGGATCTGACTTCCGTTCGCGTTTCTCGTACTCGGGACTTCTCGCGGGCATTCAACGTCTCCCCGTCTGAACAGGATCGCAGCGCGCTGCGTGGTCTAGATGCGACCAAGAGGCTTCGGAAAGTACCACAACCGGCAACATGGCGAACCTATCTCATTTGGTAGCGCTTGCTCAATCGGGATCGCTTAAGCGGATATGCGCGGGCGAGCTTGGCTGTCTGCTCGGCATTGACAATGAAGACAATTCCTATCGATTAGCTTAGCGTCGCGCTTCCGAGCGCGAGCGTCGCAAACGTCCATGACTAGGTGTCTGGTTCCCGCAAATGAACTCATGCACGATCCATTGTTGCTTTTGCGCTATGGATGTTATGTAACGCGCACGCCTGCAGCAGGATGCGCGATATTTCAATCGATCAGCCTGACCTCGACGGCTCTGTATTTCGAGCGCTGTTTATTGAAACGAATACCGAAAGTCACGCGCGTGCCGGACACCAGATCAGCTCCTGCGCAGTCGCGAAGGTCCGATATGTGCACGAACAAATCCTTGCCGTCGCCATAGTCAGGCCGAATGAACCCCCAGCCCTTTTCAACGCTGTACGACACTACTGTTCCGGTGCGCATGTTTGTTCCAAGGTCTTTGCGGCTCGATATCGCCGCCTACTACTCCGGAGCTGCGGGTGCACTTTCCGTTCCTAACTCGACGGCGACGAGCGCGAGCGAAGATGAGCGCCGCCACTTGAACATCCTGACTCACCTCGCCTCACAGCAAACCGGCGGGGCGGACCAGGCGCTACAAGCGACGAGCCCGCCGGTAACATTACCGCATCTGGAGACCCGGTGATGCTGCCCAGGACCGAGCAAGGGTCGTGCCGAATCGAGAATTGGAGATTCTGCAGGCGCTTCGTGGCGGGCTACAGGGTCAAGGTGTTCGCTTTGGTCTGAAAACTGATGGCCGACGGGGGCACTGTCCGTCCCAGTTGGTCCCGCCGAACTTCGGACTGCAGGCTCACGCTCGCGTGTCCGATCCCGGGGGCACCGACACGTCCGGACCGGCCCGCAAGATCACTGTCATCCTCCACTGTATCTGGGTCGACGGCACATCATTCGACGGGGGCAACATGCCAGCCCGACTTTTTTTGCAGGTTCCTGGCCCGGTCCGCCGGGCTGGCGATGCCCGCTGGGACGGTGGTCGTAATGACCTCGGTCAATCGGCTGGTAGCGGCTCGTCCGCACCCCGTTGCAAACGAGGAGGCACCCGATCCGGACATCATCATGAGGCGCTTACGACCTCGGAAAGGACCATCGGGCAACTGATCACATTGAAACCAGGTGACAGCAAATCAGCTTATTACTACGAGCTCGCTATAGATCCACCAGCCGCGCTCGCCCCGTCTGCGCAACCCCGACCTGCTCCGTCGGGCCGAGCGCGACTACTTTGCCATATGGCTTCAAAAAAAGTTGACAACAACCCGCAATTAAAGAGCCGTTGGCGATAGCCCTCATACTGGGGCGCTCGGCGGCTGTCAGCAGATTGGGACCAATCGCAGTCGCACCGATGACGACGCGGATCTGACGCATCGATTTGCGGACGGCCTTGAGGAAGGCTCGGCTCGCGTTCTCCATTAGATGCCAGCGATCCGCGACCTGCACCGCCTGCGGCAAGGCTTTGGCCGCCGCCTCACAATATTCTCCACCACGGTCTCGGGCGACGATCGCGATCGTGGGATGAGCACGTCAGGCTTGGGCGGTCGTGGGTTCACGATCCGGCAGTAGGGTGACGATCCGGCGTCGTTCCAGATTGCAGATGATGCTGGCGCATCGGTGATTGCGCCGCCAGGCCCAATCATCAATGCCGATAACCCTGAGCGGGCCAGCCAGGGAACGGCGACGGCGTCGGACCACGCGCAGGAGCGTATCTTTACTTACCGGCAACATCAGCTGTTTTGCGAAGGTTGCCGCCGGACGACCGCCAAGCGCCAGACCAAGGTGATGGACGATAGAGCCCAGCCTCGCCGTGCGTCGCGCCGACGGAGCCAGTATCCCTTGCGAAGCGCTCAGCGAATATATAGCACCGCACAGGACGGCGTCGCAGCGGAAGCGACGGGCGATCACCAGGAGCTCCTACGATCCGCCCCAAGAGCGGCAGATCGGTCACGCGTCGTCGATTCCGGCTATCGACACGTCGGGAAACCGTTCTCTACGACGGACATACGCCAACGCTTCTGGATGCTCGGACCGTAATGACAACTTTGTCACCCTCGTAGCACGCGCTCTCTTCAACGAACCCACGCGGCACCAGACTGGAGCGGTGGAGTGCTTGCTGCATGGCGCTGATTTTCCCCAATCAAAGCGCAAGACATCCTCCAAACTGCATCAAAAGTGAGTAGAACGCGTGCTCAAGCCCGCCCGCACCAACATGCACGATGATGAAATTGCTAATCGCTGCCATATTGACGACCTAGCAACATCGGTCGCCAAATTGCCCCGACAACGTGCTGCCCATCACGGCCCAGCGCATTCTCTTGCACGCCCGGCCTGTACGCGATGGCGGCATTCATCCGACCTGCTAAGCACACAGAAATTTCGCTGGCGTATTGAACAGCAGGCAAGCGGGCCTTTTAATCGATCGCATCCCTTCGGACGCGCACCCGTTCTCCAACACGCCGTGCGCGATGGAGGCTCGAAAACTACGCAATCACGAGCTCGACCATCTCCATCTCAGAATCACAGCCTCACGAGGAGGAGCATTCGCATGGGTAGTCGAGCATGTAGCGAAGCTGGACTGGGGTGATTGTCACCACGTCCGCCGCCGACGGCCACAAAAAGCGGCCGCGCTCCAGCCGCTTGGCATAAAGTGACCTGCCCAGTCCTGGCAGGCTCCAAATGTCGGCCGCCTACAAGATCTGGCAGGGGCTTAGCTTAACCAGTTAATGTATATAGCGGAACCTCTGTCCCGCATTTTGCCGCGGGGACACGGGCACGACGGAGGTCACAGATGGTATACAAGAAACTCATCAATCAAAGCGGGCTGACACTTACGGTGTTGCTCATCACGCTCGTCGGCTCCGAGCCGAACCAGTCCGGACCGACCGTCACAGCGGCGCTACCAGTGGGTGACAAGCAGACGATTGAGTACGGTAATGCGCAGAATCCCTTCCTCAATGGCCTCGTGATTTCCTCCTCCTCCGGCGCGTTTTCGACCGGGTCGCAGATCGTGACGACTCGGGGCAGCAGCTGGGATACTGTACTGAACACGCACGATACCCTTGCGGGTGGGCTGAACGTAGTGGGCTCGAACACATAACCCGCCACGGCACCGACGATCCCGCAGTGGCGAACTTGGCCGCTCCTGGATGGCAAGCCAATCCTGGCGGCGTCGCAGCCCCGTCCGGATGAGTGCAGCCGATGGACGGAAACGTAAATCTTGTGACTTCCGCGCCCGTTCAGCGGGATCACCGTGCCGGGTGTTGGATGAGCTACGGCGGAGACGAGCCATGATGCCTTCACTTTGCTTGTCTAGCACGACAAGATGCTTGAAGAAGGGCCCCACGAGTTCATGAAAGGACCGCGTGCGATCATCATGGAATGACGGTATAGCATATGAGTACCAATCTTATGTTGCAGGAGCCGCCCAGCGCGCTGCGGCTGATCACACAGGCGTATACGAGCCTTCTCATTATCGGCTTCGCCCTGCTACCCACTCAGTTCATCGCTTACCTCTATTTCCAGCAAGCTCCCGCGCTGAAGTTTGAAGACCACCTGTTCCACGAATTCGCCATCGCCGTCGCTACCCTCGAGGGGCTGTTCGTCACATATGTGACGTGGCGTTGCTATCAGTCTTCAGGCGAGCCTCTGTTGCGGTGGTTGACGCTTGGTTTTCTGGCCTTCGTGCTGATCTATACGCTGCACGGCGCCTTCACGGGGATGGCACATCGCAACATTTGGCTGTTTCTGCTCTATGGGCCAGCGTCGCGTCTGGCGATGTCGATTTTGCTCTTCGTCGGGCTACTCAGCTACAACCGGCCGTCAGACGGACTTGAGAAGCGCTCGGACACGCGCGCATGGCTGACGTGGATTGGCCTGTTCCTTACGATGGACCTAGCTGTCGCATACGATGGACCTAGCTGTCGCACTGGTCGCCTATTCACCCTATGCTGGGCACCCGGTGGTCCGCCTGTCCATGGAGGGCGGCGCATTGCTCTTCAGTGCGCTGAACGTCGCGGTCTTGCTCATGCGACGGATTCACTCGCCGCTCATGCTTGTTTTCGGCGTTTCTGTCGCATGGTTTGCGCTATCGTCGCTCGCATTCATTTTGGCCGCGCCGTGGAATCATATGTGGTGGCTGGCTCACGCAATCTTTGCTGGCGGATTTTTTTTGCTCAGCTATGGCGTCGTCCAGGCTTTCCGAACAACGCAATCGTTCGCCACCATCTATAGCCAGGAAGAAATGACCGCCCGCCTGGCCAAATCGATGGCCGACACTCAAAAAGGCACTTCAGCAAGTGAAATTGAGCAATCAACGGCTGGAGCGGCTCGCCGCCACTGATCCACTAACCGGTGCCGGGAACCGGCGCCACTTTATCGAGCATATCGGCGCGGAGATCGCACGAGCCAAGAGGACCGGGGCGCCCTTGTCTCTGCTGTCCCTCGATCTAGACCATTTCAAGGATACAAACGACTCACGTGGTCACAGCGTCGGCGATGAGGTCCTGCGCGTATTCGTGCGAAAGTGTCTGGAGGCAATCCGGCCTTACGAATCTGTCGCGCGCGTGGGCGGTGAAGAATTCATGGTACTGCTACCGGGGGCGACGCTCGACGCGGCTGGCGCGGTCGCCGAGCGCCTTCGATCGGCCATCGAACGCACTGCATTCGACGTCGGAGCCGAACCGTCGGTCGGCGTCACCATCAGCGTTGGAGTGTCGGAGTTCAGGCGTGATGGAGACACGCTCGACGGGTTCGTGAACGTCGCCGACCAGCGACTCTATCGCGCAAAATTTGAGGGCCGCAACCGTGTGGTTGTCGCCTAGGATATCGTTCATCGTTCACTCCGTCTCCGGTGCTCTTGACCCGGACGCCCGTTCTCGCTGTTCTCCGAGCCAAAGCCGCCTCTATTAACAACTATTCGGTCATGGTCCATCCATTGCAGTTTGCAGGCAGGTTCGCACCGCAATAGGCTGCGGTCACTAGCTGCCGGGAGCTGTTATGTCGTTGCTTGCTACGACGGCGTCGCGTGACAGCCGTCGTCAAAGTCTTGAAGCGGCATATTCAGGATATAGCTCGTTGCTTCGGTGCGCGAACTTGCCTGTCGCTCGAACACAACGTTTGCGGGAGGCCGCTATCGCGCCCCGATGGCTCATTGCTGCTTTCGAAGCAGCTACTGAAGTTCGGCATCGGCGCAACATCTGGTTCTCAACAAACATGCTGCGGCCAAGAACCTCACTGGGCCACCCCGCGCTGCGGAGTGTTTGAATGAGATGAGAATGTCAACTCCACGATTGCGCGTATTGCACTTCGATTGGCGCAGTTCTGCCACGAGGGACTTCATTGCTCTCTTCGGCGGCGTCGTTCTCACTTCACTTTTAGCGCGTCTCTATGGGCTCAGCCCTCGTTTAGCGCAGCTGGGACAGCGCTATGTGTAGTCGGTACTCGACGACATTATATTCATCGTGTTCGTTGCATTCTTGCTGAGCATTGGGCTCACAATCTTTGGTGTTCGGCGCTACCGAGAACTCGCCGACGGAACTGAAGCACGAACCATCACAGAAAGAGAAGTCCGCGATTTGGCGCGACACGATCCATTGACTGGCCTGCCAAACCGCCGCCTGTTTGATGACGAACTTGATCTGTGCGTTGGCCTCGCCACCGACACGCATCAAGTCGCTGTTCTGATGCTCGGCCTCGACGGCTTAAAGCGAATCAAGGATACGCACGGCCATGCAGCGGTGGACAAGGCACTCTGCGAACTTGCCACTAGGCTTGCCGACATCTTGTGCAAGGACGGCTTCCTGGCGAGGATCGGAGGCGACGAATTCGGGATCGTCCTGCCCAACATTAGCTCCCTCGAGGATCCCGCCAATCTGGCGCGCCGTATCGTGGCGTCTGCCGCCGACAGTTTCGCGATTGAGGCTGGCGCAGCCGAGCTTAGTCTTGGAATTGGCATCGCCATCGCTCCGCTTGATGGCGTCACTCCCCACGAATTGGTTAGGCGCGCAGAACGCGCACTTTATCGCGCGCAAGGCGACGGCAGGTCGCGTGTTCGCTTTTTTGAACCTGACATGGACGTGCATGTCGAGCGGCGCATCAATATTGAGCGTGAGCTTCGGAGCGCTATCGCAACGGATATTATCGAGCCCCATTACCAGCCGGTGGTTTCACTTGTAAGTAATCGCATCGTCGGGTTCGAGGCGCTGCCCCGTTGGGAGAACAAGACATCGGGGCATATTCCGCCTGACGTGTTTATTCCGATTGCAGAGGAAACAGGCCTCATCAACGCTCTTGGAGATCAGCTGTTTCGCCGGGCGTGTCTTGATGCCACTGCGTGGCCAAAGACGTTTTCGCTTGCCTTCAACATTTCGCCTGTTCAGTTGCGGGATTCCGCGCTTGGAGAGCGCATTATATCGCTCCTTGAGCAAACCGGCTTTAGTCCGCGCCGTCTGGAAATTGAAATTACAGAGAGCGCGTTCGTGGAAAGAAACGGGGCTGCGAAGACCGTGATTGACGAACTTCGTCAAGCCGGCGTCCGCATCGCGCTCGATGATTTCGGAACAGGTTATGCTACGCTTAGCCAGCTGCTTTCGTTTCGTCTGACAAGATCAAGATCGATCGCAGCTTCGTGTCGCATCTCCACGACAGCACTGACAGCCGGGTGATCGTTCGTGCTATAATCGGCCTTGCTGAAGGGTTTGGTTTGACGACCACGGCCGGGAGTCGAAGACGAACGCCAGCTCGTCTATCTGGTGTTCAATGGTTGCACAGAAGGACAAGGCTACCTGTTCAGTGGTCCCGTTCCAGCCGCCGGTATCCCCGCGCTGCTCGATCGCGAAGCCAGCCGCGGACCGGTCACTGAAGATGGAGCAAGAAACCCACATGCGTGAGCCGACGCGCTGAGTTCAAGCGTGCTCGGGAGACGCTTGATCAGAATAAAGCGTCTAGAGTTGCCGCGATACATTCGACACATCACCCTGCATTGTTGCTCAGGGCGGGCGCATTCACTTGGACAGGGCGCAGACTCTAAGAGATCACCTTGGCTCGATTACGCGATTGCGGGCGGCGGCCTGTCGTGCATCACTGTTTTGACCGACTCCAGCGTCAACGCACAGGGGCCGCGAACGGCCCTATGCGCTCAGAGTGCGCGAGCGGCCAAGCGCCTGATCTTCGACTACTCCTCTTCGCTCTGGCGGCGTGCAGATGCACGATGAGCTGAATTAACGGCGATCAGATACCCGAAGTCTGGATATTGTCTCGAAGAGCCGTTATCCAAATCCCCTAATGCCCCTCCGACTGAAGCGCCGGAGCTGTCTCCTAACGACTCCTGATTACTCCAGGGAGGGCCGGACGCACACGATCCGAATCACACTTCCACGGACATCCGCGGCTCCCCGTCAGGTGGGAGCCCTCCTGATCAGGCCGTTTATGATCAGCCAAACCTCCCAGGCCGCATTGCTCAGCACCAAACGATCCCCCAAGGCTTCCAAAACGAGACTTAGTCCGATTTGCGACATTACGTTCGAACATGACCTTGACTGTCCGATTTCTGACATGCAGTCGGTCTGGTACACTTCCTTGAAAAATTTTCCCTTACTGATCAAGCTGTCGCAGTTGGCACAGGGTTTGAACAGAGAGGCGCATCCACCGCAGCCGACCACGAAGCGGCGGCTACGCTAACGCTTCTTCGGCTGTGGCCTTTTGACGCAATGACACGAGCTGCCACATGGAGTCGGTCTCAATAGCACGTCACAAAAACTGCCCTCAATGTGGCTCTGCATTGGTCCACCTCGAGTGGCATGAACGCATCGGTGCGCGGGGGGTCCAAGATCTCTGGCGCTGCTGGAACTGCAGGAATGAATTCATGACCGTTTGCACTTCTGACGATACGGATCCTCCTGCCGCTGAGATCACGAAGCTCTTCTTTACCAGCCTGTTAGTCTGATCATGACGCCTGACCCGCTAACACTTGCATCCGAGCGGACTTGGCAATCCAAAGCAAGGCGGAGGGTCGCTTAGGCGAAAACGATTGGGCCGTAGCTGCTCAGTAATACGCTGCGCGACCCTCCCGTCATAAATGCAGTTGGGAGCTATGAGGCTCGTACGTGCAATCGTCGGCTTGGCCCTGTTGGCAGTGGGATTGTACGTTATTATCGGTGAGCACCACGCTGGAACATCGGCGGATGCTACACTCAATGCGCGGCTCTACATCGTTCGCGCCCCGATCGAAGGAAAGGTAACCCTTGCCGTAAAGAGCATCGGCGCGCGCATTAGTCCCGGCGAGCTCATAGCAGAAATCAACGACCAACGCTTCGATACCGCGAGGCTTCTTGAGCTTGACGCGATCGCACGAACCAGCAGATCGAGATCAACCGTCTCGTTAGCCAGCAAGAGGCCTTGTCCGCATCCAGGTCTCGCTTCGATGTTCAATCAACTGATTACCAGCGCGGAAGGGTTCGGCAGATTGAGGCTCGAATTGCCGAAACGAAAGCAGCTCAGGACGCTGCGGCCACACGCCTTCGTCAAGCGGACGCAGAATTCAAGCGAGCAAACGAACTAAGCACGCGTGGTGTACAGACGGCGGCGAATTTGGATCGCGCTCGTGCAACTTATGACGTCGCGCAGCAAGAGCTGGAGAGTACGCAGCAGCGGGTGAAATATTTGGAGACGGAACTTACGTCCGCTCGCGAGGGCGTCTTCATCGGGGAGTCCTATAACGACGCTCCCTCCTCGGCCCAACGTATCCGAGAGCTCGAGCAGCGGTTGGCCGAGCTGAATGTCGACAAGGAGCAGGTGAAAGCACGTATTGTACAGCTCGACCGGCAAGTCGATGCCGAGCGTCTTCGTGTCAATAATTTGAGCTTCGCTACCCTTAATGCCAGCGTCGTTGGTCTGGTCTGGGACATACTAATAGACGATGGCCAATACGCCCGGCGCGGCCAGGATCTCGTCAAGATCGTTGACTGCCGTACCCTGATCGTCACCGCGGGCGTCAGCGAATCTCTCTACGACGGTCTCTCGGTGGGAACGGCCGCGCAATTTCGGTTGTTTCGAGATGATCGTATTTTCAATGGAACCATAACCCGCCTTGGCGGATCCGGTGCGGCCTCGCTCTACACCAATTTTGCTGTGGGTCCAAGTGCGCAACATCTCCAGCGCTTTGATGTCACAGTGACAGTTCCAGACCTTGCAGGAGAGGCAGATCTCGGCTGCGCGATTGGACGTACTGGACGCGTTATCTTCACAGCCGGCCCGATCGCACAATTCCGTCGCTTTATAACGCGGCACGGGCTCTGATGCTTCTGGTGTCGCCACTCGTTGCTGCCTTCGCAGGCGTCGCCCTCATAATTGGGCTTTGGCTTACCGTCTTTCCGTTTCTCAATCCGATGAAGTGGTATTGGCGCGCTCTTCTCCTGGCGACAGCTGCCCTACTGTCTTGGCGTTATATGGCTTGGCGCTTCACCGAAACGTTGGCGCCGCTCGACTGGACTGCGGACGCGCTGTTCAGTTGGGATTCGCCATCCTCGAAGCTCTGACGATGCTTTCTGTCGTAGCGGGCTTTTGCAGAAGGCCGCCGCGCCAGAAGCTAAATCGGAGAAAAAGCCGTGAAGCAAGCCGCTTGCTCGCTACGGCGCTATGGGGGCGCGCTCCGCGAGCGGCTTGCTCCACATCCGCCAAAACAAACAAGGGGTCACTTCTTCATGTCGCTACGGGGTTAAATCCGGACGTCGCTTGACAACCTAAGTAGCTGGTCGGCTTCCGAAGCCTGATGTCAAGCACGGTATCCGACCAGAAAGCCTGATCGAATGAGCAAGGTGGGATCAAAGGTTCAGAGCGGGCGCGGCGCCCTTCGGCGGCCGACCAATTCTGGTAGTTGCCAGCCGGAACTTAGAGCGTAAAATGGCCCGCCATTTTTCTCAGCCGGAGAGCAGCACAATGGGCGCATTACCCCGCATCCAAGTCCTCCGGGATCTTATCGAAAAACAGATTGAAGTCGTCGCGGCGGCTATCTGCGACGGCAAATGCGCGTTGGAGGCCGAGCTGCGTTTAGAGTGGCTTACTCGCGAGCTGGTGATCGAAGAGAGCGGGGAACGCGTCTTCACGCACCAGAGCATAGCTCAACGGCTTTGGGACCAATATAGATGGGCCTCCCGCACGCGCCGTCGCCCCTACACTCTCAAACAACACTAAGAACCTTCTAGGCCGAACAAATCGGTTGGTCGGGCGGGCGAGTCTATTTGGTCGAAGAGACGTGGGAGCCGCGAGTGCCTGAAATCGTGACGCCAATCAGCCGTAAGCGTGCAATAGATTGGCTGAGCGCCAATCCGACCCGCCGTCGTGATGCGGCTGCCGCTGATCGTAAGCGGGCCGAACGCCTTTTGTCTGCGGCCTGATCGATCTGCAAAAGACCGAAGCTGAATACTGGCAGGCTGAGCGCGTTAAGTCGCTCAGTCTGGCCTATCAATTTAGGTAGGCCACGCACGGCGGCTTTCTCGCTAAACCGCACTTCAGCTCCCAGCGGGTAAAGGTTCACGGGAAAGCAGGGTGTGGGTTAGCCTTTATGATCCGAGGGGCTAACTTCACGGGGCAGTGCGGATGCGGCAGGGATAGCGCCTCTATCTAAGCCCCCCAGCCGATAAAGGCGCCGAGTCGCATCCGCGCGGCTTTTGAGCCGACGAGGAAATCATGGCACCAAAGGCTAAGCCTTTAAGGCATTTGCGCGCGCGGGACATTGCTGAAGCGGTCCATTTCGCGACGCGAGTATCCTACAAAAGGTGGCCGACGGGCGTGTGGTTTGAGCTAAGAGATCGGATGGTCAGAACAGCCGACGGGCAATTCTATCTTATCGAAGATCACCCCATTAAGCTTGACGGCCATGAAGTCGCACGGCCTTACAGTCTAGCGAGCGTCTTTGCGTGGCTGCATGATTGCCCACAACAGATTGAGCTTTGAACGGCCCAAGCGGGCCGCTTTTCGTTTGTAAATTTTCCGCGCGGATCTTTGTCAGCTTTTGGAAAGCTAGCCCGAATACTCAGCCATTGAGCTTAGCGGCGCGTGGCAGGGACAGTGCGTGCCCCGGTGTACGCGAGGGGGCTAGAGCGCCGAGTCACGTCACCGCTAATCTCAATTGCAGCGCGGGCGCGGTAGGGACAACGCCCGATTCTTATCCTGACCTGGCGCCGAGCCGTGCCCGCGTTGCTTCCGGTCGCTGAGACTGATCGCCCAAGCGCCTGGCGGCAACCAGTCCTGGTAGTTGCGCCACGGGCTTTCCCGGACGATACTTTCCGCCGTCAGCTTCAGTCGCTTGACGCTGGCCATGTTGAAGTTGGCGGGGCGTGGTAGGGACAGCGCCTCTAATTCCAGCTCGGGCGCGGAGTCACGTTGCCGCTAACTTCTACCATAGGTCCAAATGGACGGTGATCATCAGCGTGACAGACCTTCGCCCGCAGAGCTGAGACGTTCGGAGCGGATACTACGCGCCGATCAGATCGCACCTCGGGGCCTCACTAAGGCCAACGCAGCCGCCTATTGCGGGTGCTCCAAGGACGCGTTCAACACGTGGATTAAGAAGGGCTTGGTACCGGAGGCTATCCCCGGCACTCAGCGTTGGGATCGCAAGGCGATTGATTGGTATCTGGACCGGGCGTCCGGTCTGCCTACCGGGGAGACCGCATCGAGCGATCCGCTCCCAGACTGGCTGACCTCAGAACGGAAGGCTGGCAGATAGGAGCGTACACGTCCAACCTTTTCAAGTGACTCTCGGGAGGCGCTCTATCAAAATTATACTACTGATCAGCCGGATCGCCAATGAACTTTATCCTTGCGACAATTAGGGGCACTCAGGGAGTGAAAGCAAATTGTCCGGTTGAATGCCGTCGGCCTTCGTCTTGATGTACTTGTGCCCGTTGTGGACGGCCACAATCACATCGGCCGTGCGCTTTTCCTCGACATAGAACTCCCATACACCGTTTTCGATTTCTTTGATCGTGTGATCGACGGATTGCTTCCACCTAGACCCGTCCGGGTTTACTCCGCCAACGTTTTTGATTCGCTCGTGAGGGTTCTGCCTGTCAGTCTTGTTGATGCATTGAATTCGTATGCGGCTGGTCACTCGGGTCTCTCCCATCTGCAAGAAAAAAGAGCCTCAGTGTGGACCTCGGCCGTGGGTTAGTGTGCCGACCAATCCCAGTAGGTTGCCTTGCATCCTTCTCGGCGCCGAGTCGCGCCCCCATTGCCAGGCGACCGTGACTGTGATGCGGCAACCAGTTCTGGTAGTTGTGCCACGGCTTTTTGCGGTGGATGTATCCTACCGACAGCCTTCTTCCCTCCCCGAAGCTGGCGGTGGAGTTAGCGGCGCGCGTGGTAGGGACAGCGCTTCTTCTTCTCTCAGATTGAGCGCCGAGCCACGTGGCCGCTAACTCCCAACCATGGGGCCAAAGGATGCATATATTCGAGCGGCACATCACGGCCCTACGGTCGCAAGCGCTTGAGGTGCTTGCAGCCAATCAGGCCCGGGCGGCCGATCAGTCTTTGAGCCTGGCAGATCGCCAAGTCGCGACATTTGATGCCGAGGAGGCTCGGGCAGTGTTAGGCATCCTCGACAGCGTGAAGCCCAATCTTAGGCCGAACGACGCGCGACGGATCGCTGCACGCATACGCGCGCTTCTAGAGTGGGAGGGTTGAGTGCCGCACGACTCTCTCGGGGACAAAGGCGGTCAGCCCCGGTCTTCGGCGACGGTCTGGTCAACAAGGCCTACTTAAACTCGTGAACATCAGCGGCGAAGGAGTTCGACTAGGCAGCTCTCCGGCAATTCATGTCCTGTAGGGTAGCCAAGGTCATTTCGATGAAACGTCAGCTTTCTTGACCAGCACTTTAACGTACGTATCCATCAAGTACACCGAGCGCCTGGCTGAGGCTGGCGTCGAGCCGTCTGTCAGCAGCGTCGGAGATTCCTATGACAACGCTCTTGCCGAAACCATCAACGGTCTCTACAAGGCCGAGGTGATCCATCGGCGCGGGCCATGGCGCAGCTTCGAGGCCGTCGAGTTCGCCACTCTCGAATGGGTCGACTGGTTCAACAACCGGCGGCTCCTGGAGCCCATCGGAAACATCCCGCCGGCCGAAGCCGAGCAACGCTACTACGCCATGCTGGAACAACCAGCCAAGGCGGCATAACTTAAACCAAATGGCCTCCGGCAAACCCGGGGCCGTTGACTATGATTGCCGGAAAGAGCTTCAGCGAGCCTGCGAACAAACCCCTTCGCCTTTTCCTTGGGGATCGTCGTGACGACGGACATGCGCCCGTGCGACTCTTGCTTGCGGGTGCTCAACTTGGGCGCCGCTCGAGCAGGATAGCGCCGATGAGACGCAACCTTCGCTTGCAGCATCGAGTGCAGGCCGCTTAAACTCTAGCCCCTGAGGAGCCCGACGCTCCTTTCGCCAGCCGCCTAATCAGCCTCAAATCATTTGACAACGGACAACGGTTGCCCCGCTTGTGCGGTGCCATCAACCGGTCGGCCCTCTGCTGAGATGTTTCGTTGTCGTGCAGAACTTCGAGACTACAGACGCGAGCGATCGCCACGACGCGGCGCGAGATTCGCTGATGGTTCATGGATTTTGCTTTTAGCTCTGATGCCGGTAGCGGACTGGCTGCCGGGGTTCAGAAACCGTAATCGTGACCGGCCAATGTGCTTTTGGGGTGCCCTTGGACACGGGCGCACCGTCCCCGCCGAACGGGGCTGTTAGCACGCTGGCCCATTGATGGCCACTGATGCTGTCTTCGGTTTCTGAGACCCAAGCCTATGGTCGCACACAACCTAGACGGTTGCAATGTTAATATTCTACTCTAGGCGCGACGAAACCGCGCGCTTCCGCAAGGCTCGACGCTGAAAGAACTTGGCCTTCCATTTGTAGATGCTGGCGTCGCTGACGCCGTGCTTGCGGCATAGATCGGCGACCGACACGCCGACCTCATGCTCCTTCAAAATCCCGATGATCTGCTCGTCCGAAAAGCGGCTGCGCTTCATGCTCTGGTCCTTGTCATGGGCCAGAGCGAACTTCAAACTGGATTAAGCCCGTGGGGCAAGGTCAACGATACAACCGAGTTCAGCTATCAACGCGAGAAGTCAGAAGCGATCGGCATCACCAAAAGCATAAACAGTGGACGGGATAAGGCAGGTCGCCTCAGATCGCACACGGTTTGCGGCATCCTGATGCATTCGAGCCTCGCGGTTACAATTGAAGGAGTGCCGCTGGGGTTGGCGGCCGTTAAGTTCTGGGCCCGGAAGAAATTCAAGGGGACGGCAGCGCTTAAAAAGAAGATCAATCCGACCTGGATTCCCATCGAGAAAAAGGAAAGCGTCCGGTGGTTGGAAAATCTCAAGCAATCTACACAACTCTTGGGTCATCCGGGACGATGCATCCATATTGGTGATCGCGAAAGTGACATCTACGAGCTTTTCTGCGCAGCACAGGAGATCGGAACTCATTTCCTGATCAGGACCTGCATCGACCAGCTTGGCTGGAGATGGGGATCACACGATCGCCGACGAAATGGACGAGGTCGCCGTCAAAGGCCTCCATCGCATCGAAGTCAGAGACAGCAACGACGATCCCGACCAGGCCATTCTTGAGGTTAGGTATCGCAAGATTCGCGTCCTGCCGCCGATCGGAAAGCAGAAGCGCTATCCCGCTCTGACCTTGACGGTGATCCGTGCCGAAGAGCGCGGGACGCCGAAAAACAGAAAGATCGATGGAAACTGATCACCTACCTGCCTGTTGGTTCCCGCACCGACGCCATTGAGAAGCTGGAATGGTATGGTTTGAGATGGAAGATCGAGGTGTTCCACAAGATCCTCAAATCGGGCTGCAAAGCTGAGGAGTCGAAGCTTAGGACCGCCCAGCGTCTGACCAACCTGATCTCGCTCTTTTGCATCCTGAGTTGGCCGGCCTTCTGGATGACGATGCTCAACCGTTCCGCCCCAGACGCGCCACCAACCCTCGCGTTGACTGTGATCTGCGGCTGGCAAACTGGACCATTTTGGCTAGAGTTCTCGCTGCGTAAATCCCCTCGGCTGGGAGGAGCGACGGACCATGAAGGCCTCAAACGTTTCGGACGCCCAGAAGGCGTTCATCCTGAAACAGGGCAACGACGGGGTTGCGGTGGCGAAGATCTGCCGCAAGGCCGGGATCAGCCAGGCGACCTATTACAACTGGAAGATGAAGTATGACGGTCTGCTGCCAACCGAGATCCGCCGGCTGAAGCAGCTCGAGGAGGAGAACGGCAAGCTGAAGAAGCTGGTCGCGGACCTGTCGCTCGACAAGGAGATGCTGCAGGACGTGATCTGCCGAAATGTATGGTCTGCCCCGCCTGTGCAAGGCTCTTGGGCGATCCGACTTCGACAGTCTGCGTAAATGTATCCGGCCTCTCGCGAGTGGGCTGCGGTTGCAGCCAGGCCATAATGAGATCAGCACGCCGCGTTCCCAGATAGCTAATCGGGCACTGGCCCGTTTTCGGCGAAGGGCTTATAAGAGCGAGGATTGCGCAAACTAAGCGCCTTAGTTCGCGCGGGACGGATAGCTCGCAATCTTGCGAGTGAGCTGCCAAAGCTCGACCCTGTTGGTCTCGGCTGATTGCTGTGCTCGCTGCTTAGCCGCTTCCTCATCCGCGCAAATCAGCCTTACGCAGTGCACTATATTCCCGTCGGGCTCGAACAAGTAGACCATGAACTCCTCGATCGAAGGACTTCCAGTCACGCGCCGGCCGTGACTTCGAAGGTTATTGCTTGGTCTGATGGCGCTGCGTGCATGTCTTTGGGTGTGGTCGTCTTCGCTCATGCTTATTTGATCGCGACACCGGCCGGCGTATTGCCCAGTTGCAACGTTCCCTGCATGGACATCGCTCGGATCTTATTCCCCGCTGGTTGCGCTCGACGATAGCTAGAATCAATTCTTCGGCGGCGATCAGAGCCAGCTCCATTTTTTCCTCAACAATGGTCGACGTATCTCGACCGATACTGTCTAGGTGGTTCAGGGCCATCACTTTGAAACTATGGGCTAGGCGCTCCTCGGTATCGTCGCGTGCATAGTCTATAGTAGTATCCAGGTGAGGGACGATTTCAGCCCGTTGCTCGGTCGGTTTTGGTCCGCCAAGCAACGTTATCGCTCGAATAAAGGACTCCTCAATAGGGATCATATCAGGTTTCCTTTGACTGTGATAGGAAGCAGTGATTCCAGCTCGCACCGTTGGTGAAGATTCAGCGGATTGAAAGGCGCGGAACTTCAAGCGGCTTGCCGCTCCTCTTTAAGAAGTACTAGGCAGAGGGTATCTGTAGATTTCTTCGAATTTTCCGTCGACCACATGCCCCACGGCCGATCGTGAACACCGCGTCATCTAAAGCCACCTTTTCGGCTTTGCCCGTATCGATGTTGAAGTATTCACGGTGACGCCGATCTTGTTGACCTGCGACGAACGCCTTGTTCCCCACGCAGACCAAGGGCACGCCCGCTGCAGAACCTGGCACGGCAGCGCTCGACAGGGCCGGCCTCAGAAGCGCGGTCGGAAAGTGGATAAGTGTTCGGTGTGAGATTCCGCCCTGCTGATGCCACGCGCTTTGGTGTTGCGGGGCGGGCGTGGCGGGAAAGGTCGGCGCCGATCTCATGTGGTCAGCGATTAGCTGGCTGGTGGGGGTATGGGTCGTGGCCATATGTCCACTCGATTCTAAATTGGTGGTTTCCCTTTGAACGAGAACCTGAGCGACATGCCCTGCCGCGGCGTCGACGGCGACGCGGTCGCCTCTTCCTCAGTGGCGTAGGGGCCGGAGTACTCAAAATTGAGCGCAACCTTCCACCGGCCTTTATGGCGCGACACGAAGTATTGAACGCCAGCCATAAAGCTTGCTCCGGCCTCGCCCCTGTGATCGACAGATGGCCTTACTCTGCAAATCTGCCGCGGTCGCCTCAACTACCGAATTTGGTGGGCTCGGAAGGAGCAGCGCCTTGTAGTGATAGGGCTGAACTGTTGCTGTGACCGGGGAGACCAACTGCCGGGCCTTGGTCGCTTCCCTTATTCACGAGCGATCGCGGCTGCAATCGGCGAGATCGAGTGTCGAGAGCGAGATGTCGCCTAGCTGCTAGCCAGTCTTTTCTCTCTCGTTAGAGTCAAAGGCTGGATTGATGACGGATTGGGAGACGATCCACTTTTCCATTATGACCGTGATCCCAAGCTCTTGTTCCGTCTCAGCCCTCGGGAAAACATGCGTTCGATCGTCAAACTCGTCAGGGTCCCTCACGGTAGCAGCACGATTTGAGCCGAACCGCGTTGCCGCGCCCTTTCTATTGCCCCCCTGCACGCCCTGGGGAACGTCATTGGGATCTCCGTTCTTAATTCATAGTCTTTGACTGCAATACTGGGCGATATGATCCGGAAGCGCCGATAGCGGCGCCCGCTTGGCTTCTTCCCGTACTCGCGCTCCCACGTCGAAGTGTCAATCCGCACATCCGTCATGTTCGCTGATCGCCTCAAAGATTACAACCTTGCCCTAGCGACCGTGCTTCAGAGCGTCAATTCCTTCGAGCTGGTCGGGGTTGGGCTCGTCCTTGATGTTCCAACGGATATCGCAAGCCGCCGAATCTTCTCCAATCGAACAAGCGCCTCTTGGAGTAACGAGGCTCGGAATTTGCAAGTCGTCGGCGCGGGGTGGCGCTGCTCAGCCGTCCTTCGGAAATCCCTCCGTTCAATGCAGAAACACCATAGCGGCGGCACGCCTGACAGCTCTTTATTTCCGTCAGCTACAAATTCTTGTAGTTGACCCGCGCGGTGTCCTCCGGGCTGAATCGCGATCAACCCCACAGGAGAGCAAAGCTATGTCTCCACTAGAAGCAATCACGCGTTGGCTGGACTCACAAGATTTGGGCATGCAACTTGAGATCGCCGGTTTCGCGACATTCTTGGTTTTCGGGGATGATGACACTTTCACGCTCGGCGACTCGGAGCAGCTCGAGTCTCTTTACCGATGGTTGAACGAGCCAAGCTTGGCATCGGGCATCGCCGCCGAACGTGCCCTGACCTTTCGAGTGTACTTCGCTTCCTTGGCCGAGGATAGATCGACGGGCGCCGGATGGAAGCGAACCGAAGTGTTGGTGCGGAGAATTCTGAAAGACGCTACGCGAGACGGGAGGTTTGCCGCTGCCCGCAAGGCGCAAAGGATGCTTGAGCTCTTGCCCGCCCGAAAAGAGAGCTGGAATCAGGTCGTGAGATCCTGGAATGAATTGGCCGCGACGTATCTAACACACGAGGCTCTCAGTAGTTGGAGCGCCGCCGAGAAGCTCCGAGGCCTGAGGGCGATTTCAAGCACCAGCGTTCCTGTTGCTGGGCTTGGGTCGCCTCATCGAGGCGCTGCTTAATTCTGGTAAAGCCGCAATTCCCCTGTGCTGCGGGGCGAGCGTCTGCATGCACCTGTCGGATCCATGGCGGCCACGCTAGCCGCTTAAAAGCATGACAGCGCATTGAAACTGACCGTCAGGGCCACCGGAGGATATCTCCACCCGACCGGCGGCCCACTTGCGATGCTGTAGCACAAGAGCCGAAACCGGCATCTCAATGGCAGGCACGGCTTCGCGCTTTTCTTCGAACATATGCCAATGCCAGCGGGCCTAACACATCGAGATGAACGAAAGTCTCCGGATAGGCTATATCGTTTCGGTAGCTTCATTGCTCGAGAGCCGCTCAGGCCGATGTTCAGGGCCGTAAAAGGTGGTACGTCCGCCTGCCTTCGGCGCAGACGTGGCTGCTGCTCGACATGATGTCGCGGCGGCGTCAGTGCCGCTGCGAACGAAAACCGACAAATATCGGACAAAATCCGCAATTGGTGACGAAAAGTCCGGATTGGCTATATAATATGAGATCGTTGGATGGGGGAGCCCGATGTCGATCTATAACCCTTTGAGAGACAAGCTGGTCGCAAACAGCTCTGCCTCGCTCAAGATGACCTTTGCCGACATCGAGATGCTTATCGGTCGCTCCCTCCCGAAATCAGCGTATGAATATGATGCGTGGTGGGCCAACGAAGACCCCGTCAAAACAAATCACAGTCACAGCCTTGCGTGGACAGTTCCGGGGTATCAAGCCGAACCAAATCGATTGCAGCGGACAGTAACATTTCGGCGCAGGGGGTAGCATTTTCCGCAAAAGCGAATGCCTTGAACCTGGTTCGCTAATTCGACAATCGAGGATGCGTCGTGAATGAAAATGATCACGCGACACGACTAAGCCCGTATCGACAAGACATGATATTTCTTATCGCAGTAGCCTCTCCCTCCGTTGGCAGCAAGCAAGGGGCGGCCGGGCGCCGATACGCGTGCCGAGCTCGATCTTGGCGTCCCTCATCTCCGCCAGCAGGGCCACGGGATCGAGCGTGCGATAGCTCTCGAAGGCGCCGTTCGTTTGACGCCTTTGCTCAGCTTCGGATGCGCGAGAGCGCACTCAGGGATCATCGCCGCTTCGAGTTTGGGACGGAGCGGATCGGCGACCTTGCCGAACTGCGCCGTTGCAGCTTCTGCATCGAACTCGGTGACGATGAAGGCGAAGACGACACGGCGCCCGGTCTTCCAGCAACCGGCTCACGTGGCTGTTGGAGATGGGTGCCGTAGTCGGCCGCTCCGAGCGCGGTCGTTCAATCCCGAACTCGGCTGGGAGTTCTGTGAGAGCTCCTGGAATAGCCAGTTCTCGGGATGTCGCTCGGCCCGTTTCGCGGCTCAAATTTTATGTATCGACGAGGGTACAGCCCGTGATCGAGAAGGCCAGCCGCAGCAAGAAATTCTGGACTCTTAACTCGATGCGGCGCCGCCGAGCCTTATCGCTGGCCCCTACACACGCCTCCGTCTTACTGCGGATGCATCGTCCGCCCGGAACGAAGTGGAGGAATGCGGCTCGTCCGTCGAAGCTTCGCCGTAAGCGGGAACACTTGCATCCAATGGCCGACGAACGGTCGATACGGCCGGAACGAGGACACGCGGAGCAGCTGCAATCAGGAAACTGACTCGCTGTCGAGGCTGACTCTTGTCATGCTGATGTGCTCGAAGGGCGCGCAGGAGGGGTAACCGCGATTAGACATTTTCGGGTCATGCCACTTAATCAACAGTCGGCGGACAGCATCCGCGACCGACCCGACATGCACTTTGCCCATCGACCGGCCGCTCAGGCGGCGCTTGCGACCCCGTCAACTACCAACCCTTGCAGTTGATGGAGGTGGCGGAAACGTGCCAATCGTCGTCAATACCCCGCCGGGGGCGTCGAATTCGAAACTGGGGTTCAGAAGAATGAAAAAATTGCTGGCGGGCACGGTAGCCCTCATCGCGCTGGCCGCGCCTGCCGCAGCCGCTGATCTGGCTGCGCGCTCCTACGTCAAAGCGCCTCCGGTGGTCATTCCGATCTATGATTGGAGCGGCTTCTACGTCGGCATCAATGGCGGTGGCGGCTCTGCGCATCAGTGCTGGGACGTGGTCAACGCCGGCGGCGTGGTCGTCGCTCCGCCCGTTGGCATGGGGTGCCATCATGCGACGGGAAGCACGGTCGGCGGTCAAATCGGCTACCGCTGGCAAATAGCGAACTCGGTGTTCGGTCTGGAGGCGCAGGGCAATTGGGCCGATTTCAAGGGCTCCAACGCGAACCTTGCTTTCGCAGGCGTCCGGGATGACTCCACGCTTGATGCATTCGGCCTGTTCACGGGCCAAGTCGGCTATGCCTGGAATAACGTGCTGCTCTATGTAAGAGGTGGGGCTGCAGTCGTCCGTGACAAATACCGGGTCTCCGATTTTGCGACCGGGCTCACTATCGACAACGGCAGCGAAACTCGTTGGGGCGGCACGGTAGGGGCGGGCCTTGAATTTGGCTTTGCTCCGAACTGGTCCATCGGCGTTGAATACGACCACCTGTTCATGGGGCGTCGGGATGTGGATTTCTTTTTTTCACCCGGACTCGTGGGTGTTCCGGTGGGCACTTTTGCAGGGACTGCCCGTATCGGTCAGGACGTCGATATCGGCTTGGTCCGTGTGAACTACCGGTGGGGTGGCGTGATCGCCACGACCTATTGATCGATCTTCGCCAAAATGGCGCGGGTTCGCACCAATATCTGAGCCGCATCGCGGCATAGAAACCTTGGCAACAGGGACTCGCATCAATGGCGCTATCGGCTTCTTGTCGGTACATCGGCTCGAGCTGGTTAGGCGTGGTTCAAAGGAATCTGGCTGATCTGGTTATGACGCAGCGCCACGGCGAAGATCGCGGCGAACTCAAGCGTGCTGCCGTGGTCGAACGCCAGCCGCTTAGTGGCTGGCTGCGCCGATTTCCCGGCCCCGTGCCTCCACCTGCATCACCGTCGGCTTTCCGGCCGTCGGAGAATGATGAGGCAAAAAATAGTTTTGTCGACCGTCGTAGTTAACCCGGCCCTCGCTTAGGGAGACACAGGTCATCGATTACAATCGTTCCGGTCGGCCGCACTGGCCACCTCGGACGAAAGGCCGACGAGCGGTCGAAGCGGCGCTCGTGCGAGGGTGGGACATAACGTCGACGACGTGATGGCTTGCGTCATCGTCGCTGCCGATCTCTGCGCCCGATCAGCCTGCCGAACCCCCGCTGGCGCGGATCAATTGGGAGCGCCTCGGAGAGCGGATGCAAAATCTCCAGAGGTGGATCGGCAGCGCTGAAGCGGAACTCTTGTGCTAGGACAGAAACGCGGCTGTCATCCGAGCCGCATTGCCAGCGTCTGCTCGTAGTAGATCACCTCCGCGAAGCCACGGCCGAGGAAGACCGTCAGTGGGTCGGCGACGAAATCAAGCGCGAAGGGGGATGAAGAACAAATCGGTTTGCCTGATCCGACCGGGCTGCAATGAAGATGCCCCCCTTTGACAGGGTTGCCCTCTTTACAACTTCCGATTGCGTGATAGTAATCCCCTCTAGCCCTACGAGGGGGGCGGCCGTGGCGATCATCGAGAACATTCGTCTGCTCAAGGGCGTAGCCGTGTTGCGCTGATTTACTTCATGAGACCCACCTCACCGACCTGCGGAAATACTGTAAACCCTAGCCGCCATCAGCAATGGAGCGCATGTACCGGCTTAACCCAACAAACCATCTGTGTGTCCGGTTTTGTCGCGCTGCAATCAAGACGCCACGATGAGGAGGTCCGGTTCTATGCCTTTGTCATGCTGGCGGGTGACGGCGACGACTACCGGCGCCTGCCGCTGTCAATGCCGCTAGCATGAATAAAATGGGCTAGATACGGCCGAAAGTCGCCCACACCCCGTCTTCGCCGTCCCAGCTGCCGCGGCTCGCCGCCTTGGAGTACTCCGTGGCGCGCTGCTCGAAGAAATTGGCGTGCTCGACGCCATTGAGAATCTCGACGAGCCACGGCAGCGGATGCGCCTTGAGCTGGGTGAACCCGCCCTCCTTCGCCTCGAAGAAGCCGAAGACCGGGGCAATCCGGAGTTGGGCCAGTCGCCAGTCGGCGACGTAGCGGACGTAGGCGTGGATATGCTCAGGCAGCATGCCCTCGATCTTGCCAAGGCCGAAGGCGAGCTCGACGAAGTTCTCCTCCAGCTTCACCATGGTCTTGGCTACGTCGACAATGTCGTCGCGGACGGGGCGCGTCACCGCGCCGGTTTCGCGGTGCCATTCGTGAAATAGCTTGATGATGCCCTCGCAGTGGAGACTCTCGTCGCGCACTGACCAGCTTACGATCTGTCCCATGCCGTTCATCTTGTTGTGGCGTGGGAAGTTCAGCAGCATGGCGAAGCTGGCGAACAAGGCCATGCCTTCGGTGAAGGCGCCGAACATCGCCAGGGTACGGGCGACATCCGCCACGCTGTCGACGCCGAACTCGTGCATGTAGTCCGCCTTGGCGCGCATCTGCGCATAGCCGCGGAATGCCTCGAACTCGGTCTTAGGCATACCGAGCGTCTTGAGCAGCAGGGCATAGGCGTCGATATGAACCGTCTCCATGTTAGTGAAAGCGGCCATCATCATCTGGACGGTGAGTGGCTGGAAGAGCGGAATGTACCGCTTGAAATAGTTGTCGCCGACCTCGATGTCCGACTGAGTGAAGAAACGGAAGATCTGGGTGAGCAGCGCGCGCTCGCTGTCGGTGACGCGGTCCGAAGCCCAGTCGTTGAGGTCGGCGCCGAGCGGCACCTCCTCGCCCATCCAGTGGGTCTGCTGCTGGCGCTTCCAGAACTCGTAAGCCCAGGCATAGCGATCGACGTCGTAGCTGCCGGTCGAGTCAAGGAGGCCGACGCGTCCCTTGCCGATCAACGTGCGCGGATCGGCGCGCGATAGATCGATCACTGACATGCGAGGCACTCCTCATAGTCGGTGCGCTGCCGCGCCGGCTGCTGCGTCGGCGTTGCATCCCCGGCAATCTTGCCGGCGAACGCCGCGCGCGAGATCGACTTTGATCGACAGTAGTAGAGGCTCTTCACCCCACGCTTCCACGCCGTCCAGTGCAGCATGTGGAGGTCCCACTTATCGACGTCGGCCGGCAGATAGAGGTTGATCGACTGGCTCTGGCAAATCAACGCGGCGCGGTCGGCGGCAAGCTCGACGATCCAGCGCTGGTCGATCTCGAAGGCGGTGCGAAAGATCGCTTTCTCGTGCTCCGACAGGACGTCGAGATGGGCGACCGATCCGTCGTGCGCGATGATCGACTCCCAGGTCGCCGAGGTGTCGGCGCCTTTCGCGGCCAGCACCTTAGCGAGGTGCGGATTGCGCACCGAGATGGCGCCGGATAGCGTCTTGTGGGTGTAGATGTTGGCCGGGATCGGCTCAGTGCAGGCGCTGGTGCCGCCGCAGATGATGCTGATCGAGGCGGTCGGCGCGATTGCGATCTTGTGGCTGAAGCGCGCCATCACGCCGCGTTCCAGGGCATCCGGGCACGGGCCACGCTCGCGAGCGAGCGCCACGGATGCCGCATCGGCTTCGCGACGAAGTTTTCGGAACATGTTCAGATTGAATGACTTGGCCAGGGTACCCTGCATTGGAATGCCCTTGGCCTGGAGAAACGAGTGGAAGCCCATGACGCCGAGGCCAACGGAGCGCTCGCGCAGGGCGGCGTAGCGGGCACGCTTCATTCCGTCCGGCGCCACCGTGATGAAGTGCGTGAGCACGTTGTCTAGGAAGCGCATGACGTCCTCGATGAAGCCGGGCTCCTCATTCCACTGGTCCCAGGTCTCGAGGTTGAGCGACGACAGGCAGCACACCGCGGTGCGCTCCTCGCCGCGATGATCGATGCCGGTCGACAGGGTAATCTCGCTGCACAGGTTGGAGGTCGAGACCTTGAGGCCGAGCTCGCGCTGGTGCTTGGGGAGCGCACGGTTCACGGTGTCGATGAACAAGAGATAAGGCTCGCCGGTCTGCAGCCGGTTCTCAAGGATGCGTTGCCACAGCTGGCGGGCATCGATCTCGCGGACGACCTCGTTAGTCTTCGGGCTGCGCAGAGCGAATGCGGTGCCGGCGCCCACGGCACACATGAACTCGTCGGTGACGTTGATGCCGTGATGTAGGTTGAGGCTCTTGCGGTTGAAGTCACCAGACGCCTTGCGGATCTCGAGGAACTCCTCGATCTCGGGATGGTGGATATCGAGATAGACCGCCGCCGAGCCGCGCCGCAACGAGCCCTGGCTGATCGCCAGCGTGAGGCCGTCCGTGACGTGGATGAACGGGATGATGCCCGAGGTGACGCCGCCCCTCGCCTTCTCGCCGATTGAGCGAACATTACCCCAGTAGGTGCCGATGCCGCCGCCATTGGAAGCAAGCCAGACGTTCTCGTTCCAGGTGCCGACGATGCCTTCGAGCGAGTCCGACACTGAGTTAAGGAAGCACGAGATCGGAAGGCCGCGCGTCGTGCCGCCGTTGGAGAGCACCGGTGTGGCCGGCATGAACCACAGCCGAGACATCGCATCATATAGACGTTGGGCATGCGCAACATTGTCCGCGAAGGCGCAAGACACTCGGGCGAACATGTCCTGGAGGCCTTCGCCGGCGAGCAGATAGCGGTCGGTCAGCGTCAGCCTACCAAACGAGGTCAGCAGGTCGTCGCGCGACCGATCGAGCGAAAGGTCAGACGGAGTTGGCGATCGCGCGGGGGGCCTCGGCAGGGGAGCCGGCAATGCTGGGGGGCTGCACAAGACCTTTGCCTGCGCTGAGGGCTGCCGCACACTCGGCAGCTCAATGAGATGACCATACTGATCGAAATCGTAAGACGCCGACATCGGCAACCCCGTGATATTTGGGGGCTGGGACCGTGCGGACGACTTGCGAGGAGACCCGGCCAATGTCCCCGGCTGCAAGCGACCCACCGGGCACCCCGCCCGAGGACATGGGTTCTGTCGCGGTAGGTTTCCTGGCTCGCGGGTCTTCCCAGCGCTGTCGCGCTAATGCCTCGGAATAGCCGCTGCCGGCACAATGGGTTCCCCTTAACTCCGTGCCACCATATAGGCGAATTGAAAACCACGACGACACCACATATAGAAGCCGTTGCCCAGACTCGTCAAGACGGCACAGTCAAGTTAACCAGTTGGAGCAGCCCCGAGGTCGAGGTTCGAAATTCGCCGAGCGCCTGTCCTGAGAGCCTCACTCAAAAAGCATAGATGTCTCAAGGCCTGGCCAATCGGCGAGTTAGGAGCCTCAGATGGGCGACGAGCGGCCAGGCGAGCTCGGTAGCGGCGGAACCTTCGAAGTCTTTGCAGAGATGCCGACATCTGCCGAGCCACGCAAAGGTGCGCTCGACGACCGAGCGCCTGCGATCGGCCAAGATGTGCTCAAGCCTTTGGAAGTGGCGTCGCAAATTCTCCAACAGGGGAACAGCAACCCTGGACATCCTGAATGTTGGCATCGATCGGTTCGCGGTCCGCGAATTGAGTTGGGCCGGATCGGGTTTCGGTAGCCATACGCGTCTCGCCATTCATCGCTTTCTGTGGCCCTTAGATCAAAAATTGTCTGGAGCCCGACCGCAATCGATGCAGCCGCCCGTGGCAATGTCCCACGCTTAGTGGATTTGACCCCGCCAGCTCTCACATCAGACGTGCCAACTTTGCCGAAGAGGCGATTCGTATGCTTTTCGCAGGCCGGGCGAGCCGCCTCACGTGCTCAGTTGTCTGGCCGCGAACATAAGCCGTCCTGACCGAACGCGGTCATGTCAGGTTATTGGCAATCAATCCTAACGGGATGAGCTATGCTTGAGTCTGGGTGACGAGCCGATCCGGCGGCGCGGCCTTGCTGGGTGGGAATGAAGCCGTTCGCAACATTGGCGTGAGCGGCGGCGAAGAACCGTGTTGTATCTCACCAACGACCTTGAAGCCGTGACGTTGGTAAAAGGGAATGTTTTCAGGGTTCGAGCTTTCGAGGTAGGCAACAATGCCGTCCTCATCGCATCGTTGAAGGGCGTAGTTCATCAGCAACGTGCCAAGCCCTTTTCCGACCCAGTTCGGATCGACGGCAATGAGTGGCAGATACCAATGTGGCTCGTGGGGACGATGTTCGGCCATTCTCCGCCGCAAGTGTGCCATATCCTCGGTAATCTCCGGGCGCAGGGATAGCGCCATGATTGCATCCAATGCCTCCTCATCTTGCTGCACGTTGGGAGGCAGCCACAGGGCCGCGCCACGAATCTCTCCCGCGACGTAGGCTGTGCCATGTGCAAATGCTCGGCCCCCACAGGCGTCAATGAACTGAGGCATGCTCCTAAGGTATTGCCCTGGGTCAGGCCAACTCCAACGCATCAACGGATCCGCGGCAAAGCCGAGCACAATGGTCCAGACAGTGCTTGCACGAATGTTTGCGTTCGCAGATCTGATATCTGATTCCTCTGTCATGATGCCGTTTTCGGGGCTCTGTTTTGGCATTGGCCTTCCAAGGAGGAGCATGGCATCGACGCGTCTGACGGTGAGCGGAATGGATGCACCGACGGGGACCCGCCGGGTGCATTTGGTTTCCCTTCCGAGATCTCCGCCTGTCTCAGACGGCTGACGTTGACGGCCACTTCGGACGAAGGCTCCTTGGTCGGCAATGCTTGGATCTACATATTCCTGGCGAGCTTCTGCGCTTCCACGCCCTATCTGGAACCCGCCCCGCCCTTCCCAAAGGAAGCTCCGACGTTCTCAAGGTCGACACGGTTCGGCAGCCTGCAACCGTCCGCGAAGGGAATGACATGAGGACGCCTTTGAGATTGCAAGTGCGAAGAAGTCAGGGCATGGCGAACATCGGGCGATGGCTGCCTGAACCGGGCTCCGGCACGAGCAAACAGCTAGCCAAGTGTCGCGCGTCGAGGTCCAGACTAGGCAGGGAATCATCACCTCGTCTCGTATTGAGCGGTTCTCGTAAGTTTCTTGGTCAAAACACATGCTAAGTGCGAAACCTCCATTGCCAACGTCGTGTCCGCGGTCACCGGCAGAGAGAGCTTTCGTCTGCGAGACTCATATGCGTAGTACAGCGGCTTTCCAATTATCGCATGCTGTCCGCGCTCCTTGATGTTCTTGTGTCCAACAACTCTCGGCGCATCATCGCCGCGATTCGCGATTGTCGGATCAAGGCAACGCGACTGGATACCACGACGCTGCCGCCGTCGACCTACTAAACAACGCAACTTGGGATCGCGCGAGAGCTTTCGTGCCTTGATTGATCGTCAGGCGTGTCGATCGCTCGCACAACGGCGTTAGCTCTATCGAGCGAAAACGTTGCTGTCGTGCCGTCGTCGAACTTGACGCCCAGGTCAGTTGTATCCGCCGCGATCCTTGCCATAGTGGGAAAGACAGCAGGCTGGCGTAGTTGCGCGAGTAATTCTCGTAAAAGAGGTTTTTGGCCACAAGCGTTGATGGCTTCATAGGTCTTGTTCCAACTCACTCCCTGATCGGAACGGTTTGGAAGATTTCTTGGCGCTGGTATGCTTGCCACACCAGGTCCGAGATCCACGTGGTGAGTCATGTTGTTTCGTTCTGTCTTGGAAAACTGTAGTCGGGGCAGCATATCAGAAGGCAATGTAGCGAAGACCTCCCCAGAATGGGTAGGGATCTATCCGCCCTTGATGCTGAGTTGGCCCGGGTTCAACCTTGAGCATAGTCTGTCGAACGCCATCCGGAACTGCCCCCTTTTCGTCATGAAGAACTGCCCCACCATCGGACGTTTGATGGTCGCTTCCGCCGGTGACGGGACGGAGGGAGGCGGAGCCGACCGGACGGCCGTCACCGGCGGTCGGCGGTTTGATGAGCTCTTGGCGCGGAGTCGGTAGCTGTCGCCGCGGATCGTCAGCACGTGGCTGTGGTGCAGGAGCCGGTCGAGGATCGCGGTGGCTACCACGGGATCGGCAAACACGGTGCCCCATTCGGCAACGCTGCGGTTCGACGTGATCAGCATGGCGCCGGTTTCGTAACGGCGACTGACCAGCCGGAAGAACAGATGCGCAGCGTCGGGTTCAGGGGCAGGTAGTCGAGTTCGTCGACGATTAGTAGCTTTGGCTTCGACAGCGCGAGCACTTTTTCGTCCAGATGCCGCTCGCCGTGCGCCTTGGCGAGGCCCGCGACCAGCGTCTTTGCCGTGGTGAACTGCACCGTGTACCCGGCCAGGATCGCCTCTCGCCCGAGAGCAATCGACAGGTGCGTCTTGCCGACGCCTGGCGGACCAGCGTCATAATGCCGGGTGTCTGGGATCTGAGCTGGAGATCCTTTACCCGTTCCATCCGCGATGCGGAGCGTCAGTCGTCATTGTCTCCTGCAAGCGGCTTGGGGGTGAGACGCATTTTGTTATCAGACAACCTGACGCCACCTTAACGCTGCTGCCGGCATGGATGGCGGCTCCCGCCGCCGCTTCCTTCCATCTCAAAGCTGATCCGCAGCTTCCGGTGGATCGTCTACTGGAGGCGCGTCTTCTTGTCGAGGCGCTCTTAGCCTCCTCTTCCAGGGAATCGTCCAACTCGCGAGGAGGCCGTCATGGCGGACGCATCACGTCGTCAGGGGGATCTGCTTGAGAGCCATCCGACATACAGCAGCATTCCAATCGAAGCCCAACAGCAAATGCTCGAGCTGTTAAAGGAGATTCTGAGCGAAGCGCTCACCGACAGCGCAGTCGAGGCACATGACGTGAAACCGGGAGGACGGCGGTGAGCAATATCACGCCTGAGCACCTTGCTCGCCGGGCCGTCGTCTACGTTCACCAGTCGACGGCAGACCAGGTCATCAACAACCGCGAGAGCGAGCGCCGCTAGTACGGCTTGGCCGACCTTGCCCGGCAGCTGGGCTGGAGCGAGGTGGCCGTAATCGACGACGAACTCGGTCGCTCTGGTGGCGGCACCGCGCGTCCCGGTTTCGAGAAGCTGCTCGCCGCCATTTGCGAAGGGCAAGTTGGCGCTGTGGTCTCGAGTGAGGCCTCTCGGCTGGCGCGCAACGGCAGGGATTGGCATACGCTCCTGGAGTTCTACGGGCTCGTTGGAACACTGATCGTCGATGAGGATGGCGTCGACGATCCTCGCCATCCCAACGATCGCCTTCTGCTGGCATGAAAGGCACGCTGAGCGAGATGGAGCTGTCTATCGTTCGGCAACGCTCGCTTGAAGCCTTGGAGCAGAAGGCACGCAGGGGTGAGCTTTTCCTCAACGTCGCCATCGGCTATCTCAAGGTCTCCAACGATCGGATCGACAAGGACCCTGATCGGCGCATTCAGGAGGCGCTCGCACTCGTGTTCACCAAGTTTGCCGAGATGCAGACACCGCGCCAGGTCCACCTCTGCTTACGGCAGGAGCGAATCACTTTGCCCGGGGGGCGGCCATGGCCCCGAGGGCCGCCACGTCGAATGGAAGTTGCCAGTGTACAATACGATCTACCACATCCTGACCAATCCCGCCTATGCTGGCGCCTATGTCTTCGGGCGCTCGGGCAGTCGGGTGACGATCGAGGCCGGCCGCAAGAGGATCGTGCGGGGCTTCCGGCGCGAGCGCAACGACTGGGAGGTTTTGATCAAGGACCACCATGAGGGCTACATTACGTGGGCGGAGTTCGAGAAGAATCAGGGCCTGATCACCGACAACGCCAACGGAAAAAGCTTCATGAGTCGAGGCTCGGTTCGCAGCGGCGAAGGCCTGCTCGCGGGTTCTTCGTTGCGGCCACTGCGGCCGCAAACTTCACGTTACCTACAGCGGTACGCACAGTACTGTCGGGCGGTATCATTGCCGCGGTAGCCAGATCAACCATGGTGGAGACCCGTGCATCTCATTAGGCGGTCTGCGCGCGGATCGCGCGATCAGCGCGGAGGTCATCGCGCGGCTGCAGCCGCTGGGTATACAGGCGGCGCTGGCGGCCATGGAAGCGCGCGGCCGTGAACACGCCGACAAGCTGCGTCAGCTCGAGTTGACTCTGGAGCAGGCACGCTACGAGGCAACTCGCGCTCGTCGGCGATACGAGGCTGTCGATTCGGACAATCGTCTTGTTGCCGGCGAGCTGGAGCGGCGCTGGAACGAACGCCTGGTCGCTGTCCGCGAGCTTGAGGGCGAGCGCGACACGTTGTTGGCTACGCCGGAGATGACGTTGAGCGACATCGATCGCGATCGGTTACTTGCGCTTGATTCCGAACTCAAGAGAGCTTGGGAAAGTCCGGGTGCAACAGCTGCGACGCGCAACAGGATCGTAGCTTCGTATTCGGCAAGAGGACGTAACAACGAGGCAGTGGTGAAGGCGCCGGCACTGTCGGTGTCGCGCTTGCTGGTTGGCAGACCGCGCCATCGCGACAGGCAACCCCGTCGAGGTGGGCGAACTCGACGATCCGCGGCCGGCGATCCTCCGATTGCTTGTGACTGCAACCTCGCGCATGCCATGGCGGATGCGCACCTCGCCAGCCGCGACCGTCACGGTGTACCTCGTCACACGCAAAGCGAGTGATCGGCGCCACGCCCGTCGTGCCGTGGATACGTACGTTCGCCACCCCGCCCTCCCACTCGGCGAGATGCGTCTCGAATGCCTCGCAGCTCGCGAAGGAATGCCCCGCGATCACGTTCTTCTTCACGTAGCGGACGCCATTCTCCGTCTTGCCCTTTGTGCGCGCCCGATACGGTGCGCAGGCGCGAGGACGGAAGCCCCAATGCTTCGCGAACGTGATGAGCTTGTCGTTAAACTGAACCGACCGGCTCATCTGCCGTGGCGCACCACGAGCGCGCGTGGATTGTCCTTCAGCACTTCCTCCGGCACGCCATCGAAGGTCGTGAATGGCTCTCGAGCCCAGCGAACCAGTGCTCTTGCTTTTCGGCGCGGGTCGCCACGAACACAAATGCTTTGACCTTCGCCCCGCCGATATCGACCAGACGCTCGCCGAAGTCGATCTGTAGCTGCCGCCCCGGGGGCGTCTCGAACCGGGTCGTCGCCAGCGCTTCGGCCTTCAGTGCCTGGCGGTAGGGTTGCACGGCGCGTCGCAGCGTTCGCCGGCTGACCGCCAAGCCGTTTTCGGCCAACAGGTCGTGACGGACCGCATCCGCATTGCCGCGATGTCGAATGAACCTCTCGCGCAGCCAGCCTTCAAGGCCATGACCCGCTTCGCCCGCTCAGGCGACTTGAACGGCTACACCCACCCGCGCCACGTAGTCCTTCACCGTCTGCAGCCCAGCTGGCGCGCAATCCGCTTTAGACCTCACCCACACACCCTCAGATGCAACATCTCCGCCACGTCATCTGGCGTATTCATCACCTGCCCCCGTGGATTACTCCACGACAAGCCTTTGATTCGTTCCTCGTTCATTCGCTCTCTCCTCGGCTATCCAAGGAGGGGGCAATTCCTCGTGACGTCGAGGGCCGCATTGCCTGGCTAAAAATGTTACCGGACAACTTCCCTGTCGTGTCTGGGGCGGAGCTGCCGAATCAGATCGGTGGCGGCTATGGCAGGGAAGATCAGCATGCGCGCAAAGCGCGAGATCACATCAGCGCTGGCCGA
>NZ_JADYVR010000259.1:0-458 GCF_020193935.1 Bradyrhizobium sp. NBAIM08
CCGGATACTGGACGTGGGAGCGCTCCCACCGGGCGAGCCATGAAGCTCCCAGCCGGGGCCAGGGTCCGGGCGCGGCGGCCGGTGTCAGGGCGATGGTGGTTTCGGTCTTGACCCCGGTGCCTGCTCCGCGCGCGACATGCCAGCCCGCGGCCAGCAGCGCGGCCCGGACCGCAGTGGAAGTGCTGTAGGTGAAGAGGGCACAGGGTTTTTCCTGCAAGGCATCCAGCAGACTCTGGAACGCTGCCAGGGTCCACTCGTCCCCGTGGGTCTTGCTGGAAAACATGTCATAAAAAATGAAATCCGGGCCGGCCGGTGCCTGGGTCAGGACTTCGCGGAAATTGCCAGGAACCAGGTGCCACGAGAGCCGGGGAAAACGCCTCGAATGCCAGACGTGGCGGATGGCGAGGGCATCGGCCGCGCCGTGATTCAGATAGGGAAACCGGCGCTTGTGCCTCAGG
>NZ_JADYVR010000260.1:0-458 GCF_020193935.1 Bradyrhizobium sp. NBAIM08
CCAGCTATCCGCAGCTCATGGCGCACGCGCGGATCGTGATCCCGATGCTCGTGCTCGCGTGGCTCGGCCCGGTGATCCTCGAGCTCGCCGGTATCCTCGCGCCGACCTGGAGCGTGACCGCCGGCGCAATCACCACCACGTCGCACGCGGTCGATCTGTCGAGCGGCCCGACGTCGGCGCTGCTGATCTTCGGCAACTGCATGGCGATCATCGTCGTCGGGTCGTTCGCGAACGCGCTCGCGCGATCACGACGAGAAGCCCAGCGCAGCGTCGAGATCCAGGCGTGGACGCTGAAGCAGCTGCTACCGATGAGCTAGATCCGCATCAGCGCGGCGAGGCCGGCCGAATCGATCTCGACCGACTCGCCGTGACAGAACGCGATGCGCTGGATCGGCCACGCGAGCACGCGCTCGACGGATGCACGTGCCGCCGCGCGGTCCTTGCACGCCCACTTCCAC
>NZ_JADYVR010000261.1:0-458 GCF_020193935.1 Bradyrhizobium sp. NBAIM08
CGGTCCACCCTCGACATGATCGAAGAACGCCGGATCACGCCCCAGCCGGCCCATGACGAAGCGGGAGAAGAACCCCTTCACCATCATCCGCCAGCCCCAGATGTTCCAGTTCTTCTCGTAGAACGCCTCGCGCGCGGTCGCATCGCGCGGCCTCAGCAGACTTTCGATCGTATCCTTGTTGTGCACGAACGGCAGAACCCATTCGCGAAACGTGCGGAAGTACCGCTCGAACTTTCCAACGCCGCCGATCCCATACTTCGCGACGTCGTCCTTGATCTTGGCCCAGAACGCCTGGTCCTCGTCCGACAGCTGCGCCGCCGCCTGCTCGAGCAGATGTCTCCGCCGTCCCGAAGGCCGCGAGCCCATCAGCTCCAGAAATTCGTCGTGCGAATGCGTCCGATACATCGCCACGCGCATCCGCACGCACGCCAACTGCGTCGGATTGAGGTCTACCGCGA
>NZ_JADYVR010000262.1:0-458 GCF_020193935.1 Bradyrhizobium sp. NBAIM08
CCGATGACGGGTGCCACCGCCGCAATGGCCGAGTTGCCGCAGATCGAGTTTCTGCAGGCGACGAGGATGGCCATCCGCTGTGGCAGACCGAGCAGGCGGCCGATGGCGTAGCTCAGCCCGATCGCGACGAAGACGACGGCTGCGATGCCCACGAGGAGGGCCGCGCCGGCCGCGGCGATCGTCGCAGCGCTGAGCGAGGCGCCGAGCAACACCACCGCGATCTCCAGCAGTGTCTTGGTCGAGAACGAAATCCCGGGCCGCCAACGACTGTCGGGCGTCCACAGCGACCGGATCACTGTTCCGATCAGGATCGCCATGACGAGTGCTTCGAGCCAGGCTCGGCCGAAAAAGCCTGCCTCGACATGTTCGATCCCCAGCGCAAAGGTCGAGACGCCCACGCAGAGCAGAACTCCGGGCCAGATGCGCAGGGCACCGCCCGTCGAAGAGGAATTCAAAGG
>NZ_JADYVR010000263.1:0-457 GCF_020193935.1 Bradyrhizobium sp. NBAIM08
TCCCATCGCCGCTGTGTCGCTCGATGAGAAGCTCGCCTACACGGGCGAAGGCGATCTTGTGGGCGTCCCCCTCGCGGGTGTTTCCGTTCGCGTGGATGAACAGGGACAACTGCTGGTGCGCGGCGACCAGCTGTTCACATGTTACAGTGGCCAGCCGCCGGTGCAGGAGCATGCGACGGGCGATCTCGCGAGATTGGACGCGGGCAGGATCGTGCTGCTGGGGCGCGCAAAGGACATGATCATTCGCGCTGAGCACAACATCTATCCGGCGCTCTACGAACCCCTGGTCGAGCGCGTCACCGGCGTCCGCCGTGCCGCACTCGTCGGCGACTTCGACGAAACCCTTGCCGATGAGCGCGTGATTCTCGTGGTAGAGCCCGAGGACGGTGTCGAGGAGGCGGACCTGCTCGCACGGGTGGCGAAGTCGGTCCGCGAGGGCCCCGACAGACTGGATTCA
>NZ_JADYVR010000264.1:0-457 GCF_020193935.1 Bradyrhizobium sp. NBAIM08
GTTCCTGCTCCGTGAGGTGTTCGGCTACGAGCACGCCGAGATCGCCGAGGCGCTGGGGATGAGCGGGGTCGCGGTACGCCAGACGGCGCACCGGGCGAAGCAGCACGTGGAGTCACGCAGACCTCGGTTCGAGGCCGATGACCAGCTGGCCGGTCGGGTACGCGAGCGCTTCACCGCTGCGGTGACGAGTGGCGACGTGCAGGGGCTGATGGATCTGATGGCCCCGGACGTCGTGGTCCTGTCCGACGGCGGCGGCAAGGTGCGGGCCGCTCGTCGGCCGGTCGAGGGCGCCGACGCGGCCGCCCGGTTGCTGGTCGGTATCGCCCACAAGGCGGCCCCGGGTCTGCGGCTCGAAGACGCCATGATCAACAGCGTGCCGGGTTGGCTGGCGTGGGACGGGAGCCACCTCGCGGCAGCCCTGCAGCTGGTGATCGTCGACGACCGGATCGCACAGGTG
>NZ_JADYVR010000265.1:0-457 GCF_020193935.1 Bradyrhizobium sp. NBAIM08
GTGGAAGGTCGAGATCATCGGCGACGACATCGCGTGGATGCGCTTCGGCCACGACGGCCGGCTCTACGCGGTGAACCCGGAGTACGGCTTCTTCGGTGTCGCGCCGGGCACGAACTGGAGCACCAACCCGAACGCGATGCGCACCATCGAGAAGGGCCACTCGCTGTTCACCAACGTCGCGCTGACCGACGACGGTGACATCTGGTGGGAGGGCATGGAGAACCAGCCCGCCCACGCCACGTCGTGGAAGAAGGAGGACTGGACGCCGGAGTCGGGCGTCGACTCCAGCCACGCGAACTCGCGCTACTGCACGCCGATGTCCCAGTGCCCGGTGCTCGCCCCTGAGTGGGACGACCCGAACGGCGTCCCGATCTCGGCGATCTTCTTCGGGGGGCGGCGCAAGGAGACGATCCCGCTGGTCACCGAGGCGCGCGACTGGCAGCACGGCACGTTCCTC
>NZ_JADYVR010000266.1:0-457 GCF_020193935.1 Bradyrhizobium sp. NBAIM08
GTATATATCCTGCATCGCTCGACTTCCGCCGATAACGCCTTCGTAGGAATTGCGCGAAGAAAGTTTGCCGCGCAGTTCTTTAATTTCTGCCGATTGTCGTTTGCGATCAATTGCCTTTTCAATAAGAAGCAATAACTCTTCAAATTCGATTGGTTTTTCAACATAGTGAAAGGCTCCGGCTTTGGTTGCTTCAATCGTTTTTTCTGTTGAACCAAAGCCGGTAATCATTATAATTTCCGTATCAGGCGAAATCTCTTTGCAGCGCCGAACCATTTCTATTCCGTCAAAATCGGGCAAATTGAGATCGGTCAAAATTATGTCAAACTCGGTTTCCGCAACGAAATTTATTCCTGTTTGTCCGTTTTCCGCAGTCGTAACCTCAAAGCCTTCTGCATCCAACTGAAATTTCATCAATTCCAAAGTTGCCACGTCGTCATCAATTACAATTGCCTTATAT
>NZ_JADYVR010000267.1:0-457 GCF_020193935.1 Bradyrhizobium sp. NBAIM08
GGAAAATCTAAAGGAAATGAATTGGTGGTTTGTTGTATGGATTTTGCCTTTATTGGTGGATCAATGGGTGCAGTTGTTGGAGAAAAAATTGCACGTGGTATTGATTATTCTATAAAAAACAAAGTGCCGTTTGTAATGATTTCAAAATCGGGTGGCGCTCGTATGATGGAAGCAGCTTATTCATTAATGCAATTGGCTAAAACCTCAGCAAAATTGGCACAGTTAGCCGATGCTAAAATTCCGTATATTTCATTATGTACCGATCCAACTACCGGTGGAACTACAGCTTCTTATGCAATGCTTGGTGATATTAATATCGCTGAACCAGGCGCATTAATTGGCTTTGCAGGACCAAGAGTTGTGCGTGATACTACAGGAAAAGATTTACCAGAAGGATTTCAAACTTCAGAATTTTTATTAGAACACGGTTTCTTGGATTTTATTTCACATAGAAAAG
>NZ_JADYVR010000268.1:0-457 GCF_020193935.1 Bradyrhizobium sp. NBAIM08
GCCATATGCACAGTCGCTTTGGCGCGTTTTAATGAACCGCGGCAGCTTCACCCTTGAGCCAATCGTAACCTTTGCTTTCCAGCTCTAACGCCAGTTCTTTGGTGCCCGACTTGACGATCCGGCCGTTGTAAAGCACATGGACGAAGTCCGGCACGATGTAATCGAGCAGCCGCTGGTAGTGGGTGATCACGATCATCGCGCGGTTGGGGTTACGCAGCGCATTGACGCCGCCGGCGATAACCCGCAGGGCATCGATATCCAACCCCGAGTCGGTTTCATCGAGCACGGCGAGGGTCGGGTCAAGCACCGCCATCTGAAGAATTTCATTGCGCTTCTTTTCGCCGCCGGAAAAACCTTCGTTCAGCGAACGGTTGAGCAGCGCCTGACTCATTTCCACCAGATTCATCTTGTCCTTGATCAAGCTGAGAAACTCCATGGCATCGAGTTCGTCCAAACC
>NZ_JADYVR010000027.1:0-39310 GCF_020193935.1 Bradyrhizobium sp. NBAIM08
CCGCCGCGCCCAAGGCCTCCCCGGCCCCGGCTCCGAAGGCGGCTGCTCCCAAGGCAGCTCCCAAGGCTCCGGCGCCCGCAGCATCCCCTCAGGCTCCCCCGCAGCAAGGCGCCCCGCAGCAGGGCGCAGCTCAGCCCGCCGATCAGCAGATCCAGCTGATCTATGCGCCCTGGACCAAGTTCTGCCTCAAGGGCCAGGACGCCAATGCCAAGCAGGTCTGCTTCACCGGCAAGGACGGCCGTATCGAATCGGGCCAGCCGGTCATCGCGGCCGTGATCATCGAGCCGGAAGGCGAGCCCAAGAAGATCCTGCGCGTGACGCTGCCGCTCGGCATGCAGCTCGTGCACGGCACCCGCATCATCGTCGACAGCAACGCGCCGCTGCAGCAGCCCTATGTGATCTGCTTCCAGAACGGCTGCATGTCCGACTACGAGGCCACGCCCGAGCTCATCAACAACATGAAGAAGGGCCAGAATCTCGTTGTCCAGGCGATCAATGCCAACGGCGCGCCGCTGACGCTGCCGCTGCCGCTCGCCGGCGAATTCCAGAAGGCCTATGACGGTCCGCCGACCGATCCGAAGGTGTTCGAGGAAACCCAGAAGAAGCTGCAGGAAGAGCTGCAGAAGAAGGCCGAAGAGCAGCGCAAGAAGCTCGAGCAGCAGGGTGGTGGCGCACCGGGCGCGGCTCCGACCGGTCAGAAGTAATCGGGAGCAAATCCCGGACGTGAAAAAGGCGCTCGGTTCGAGCGCCTTTTTTGCTGGCCGACGATCACGACGATCAGTTCAGCGAGGGATTGCGCGGGCGATAGCCGCCGGCCTTGTCCTTGACGAAGATCTCGGCGACCTGGGAATGCCGGACCGGCTCGCCGGAATCGTCCGGCAACAGGTTCTGCTCCGAGACATAGGCGACGTATTCGGATTCCGCGTTCTCCGCGAGCAGGTGATAGAACGGCTGGTCCTTGTGGGGCCGCACTTCCTCGGGAATGGACAACCACCATTCCTCGGTGTTGTTGAATTCCGGATCGATGTCGAAAATCACCCCCCGGAACGAGAAGATCCGGTGGCGAACGACCTGTCCGATCTGGAATTTGGCGGTCCGCGCTTTAATCATCCCCCGTCGATAGACCAGGATTGTGGCCGATGCTAGTGCCCTCAGCTGGAATTAACCTTCGTCTCCGGGGCGGATAGCCCCCAAGCCTTCAGAAAAAACTTCAGCAATGGTCGATATCCTCAATCTGGCGCTGCCTTATTTCGGCTTGATCTTCGTCGGTTTCGCTTGCGGGAAGGTCAAGTCCATCCCGGAATCGGGGCTCGCCTGGATGAACTTCTTCCTGCTCTACGTGTCGCTGCCGGCGCTGCTGTTTGCGATCATGTCGAAGACGCCGTTTTCGGAATTGAATAACCCGCCGTTCCTGATGGCGACGACGCTGGCGACGGTCGCGGCATTCACGCTGGCACTGGTGGTCGGCAAGCTATTCGGACGGCTGACGCTGCGCGAAGCGACGCTCGCGGGCCTCTCCGGCGGCTACGGCAATATCGGCTATATGGGCCCGGGCCTCGCACTCGCAGTGCTGGGGCCGAAGGCGGCCGCGCCGACCGCGCTGATCTTCTGCTGCGACAGCATCTTCCTGTTCACGATCGTGCCGCTCTTGATCGAGCTTTCCGACCGCGACCATCCCTCGCTCGTCCATGCTTTCGGCGTCGTGCTGAAGCAGATCGTGCTCAATCCGCTGATCATGTCGGCTTGCTTCGGCGCGGCGGTGGCGGCGCTGCATATCGAGCTGCCGGTCGCGCTCGACCGCACCATCACCTTCCTGCAGAACGCGGCCGCGCCGACCGCGCTGTTCGTGCTCGGCGTGACCGTGGCGCTCCGCCCGTTCGATCGGGTGCCGTGGGAGGTGCCGGGCGTGATCGCGGTCAAGCTGCTGATCCATCCGCTCGCGGCGTTCGCCTTGATGCTGGCGTTCGGTCCGTTCGCGCAGCCCTGGGCCGCCACCGCCGTGCTGATGGCCGCGCTGCCGCCGGCGCTCAACGTGTTCGTCATCGCCCGGCAGAACGATGCCTGGATCGAGTCCGCCTCGGTCGCGGTCCTGCTCGGCACCTTCGCGTCGGTGGTCACGCTGACCAGCGTGATGTGGGCGATCCAGACGGGACGGCTGGCGTTTCCTTGATGGTGATGAGATTGGCTTGATCTCTTCCGCGGGCCGGTGCGCTCCCTCTCCCGCTTGCGGGAGAGGGTCGGGGAGAGGGCTCTCTCCGCGTCGGGATTGTCGAGAGTGCAGAAAAAATCCCGTCGCGGAGAGAGCCCCCACCCGGCGCTTCGCGCCGACCTCCCCCGCAAGCGGGAGAGGTTGCACCGAGCCAGCGGTGAAGTCGTCCAACCTAACGCGCTTCGGAGCTACCTGCGCCAGGTCGGCGTCAGGCCTTCGCGCATGGCGAAGCGGCGGAGCGGGCCGATGGCGCCGAGGAGGTGCATGCCGACGGCGCGGACGGGCTGGAGCGGCAGGAAGTCGTTGAGCAAGGAGCGGTTGGCGATGTCGATCGCAAAGGTACGGCTCAAGATGTCCGGCCGGCGGGCGCGGTCATAGCGCTTGAGCACATCGTCCGCGCCCGGATCCTGTCCCGCGGCGATGGCCTCGCCCGCGAGCCGGGCAATGTCGGCGGCATCGCGCAGGCCGAGATTGAGGCCCTGGGCGCCGATCGGCGGCACCACATGGGCGGCTTCGCCGACCAGCGCAATACGGTCGCGGCCGAAGCATTTCGGACGCTCGATCGCGAGCGGGAACAGGTTGCGGCCAGGCTCCACATTCATCCGTCCCAGGATCGAATGCGACTGCTTCTCGATCGCCGCCGACAGCTCCTCGTCGCTCAAGCCGCGCAGCCGTTCGGCCTCCGCAGGCGCTGCGACCCAGACGATGCTGGAGCGGTCGCCGGGCAGGGGCACGAACACGCAAGGCCCGTGCGGCGTGTGGAACTCGGTCGAAACGTTGCGATGCGGCCGGGCATGGCCGACGTTGAAGGTCAGCGCGGTCTGGTTCAGCTCGCGCCGTGTCACCGCGATGCCAGCAGCCTCGCGGCACAGCGAGTGCCGGCCGTCGGCGCCGACCACGAGGCGCGCCGAGAGAAACTGTCCGGACGCCGTGCGCAGCGCGACGTCGTCGGCTTCGATGACGACGCTTTCGGCCTCGTCGTCGAAGCGGACGAGATTGGGCAGCTCGGCCGCGCGCGCTTCCAGCGCCAGCATCAGCGAGCGATTGTCGATGTTGTAGCCGAACGCATCGAGGCCGATTTCGTGACAGGAGAAGCGCACCTCGGGGCTGCGGAACAGCCGGCCGGTGTCGTCGACGAGGCGCATGACTTCCAGCGCAGCCGCCTTATCCCTGCAGCGCGACCAGACGTCGAGGCCTTCCAATAGATCGATGGAGGCGCCGAGCAATGCGGTGGTGCGATTGTCGGCATAGGGAACGCGGCGCGCCACCAGTGCGGTCCGGGCACCCGCCTGCGCCAGGGCGATCGCCGCGGCAAGGCCGGCAGGTCCGCCGCCGATCACGGCCGCGTCATGGAGTGTCGATGCGTCTATCATGGAACGACATTTGACACGCCAGGCGGCAAATTCAAGCCCACCTATATTTCCCTGATTTTATGGCGAATTTTGCGATCGTGCGCCGCAATGGCGGATGTGCAAACCGGTCGCATTCTGATAGCAGAAGCCATGGAAACGCAGCAGGATTCCCTGAAGCCGAGACCGGCGATCCGCGCCGCAGCCTTCTCGGTGCACATCTTTACCGCGTTCGGCGCGGCGATCGCGCTCCTGGCGATGCTGGAGGCCGTGCGCGAGCACTGGGCGGCGATGTTTCAATGGCTGGGCGTCGCCCTGATCATCGACGCGATCGACGGGCCGATCGCGCGGCGGCTCGACGTCAAGAACGTGCAGCCGAACTGGTCGGGCGACGTGCTCGATCTCGTGGTCGATTTCCTCACCTACGTCTTCGTGCCGGCCTACGCGATCGTCGCGAGCGGCATGCTGCTGCCGGTCGCGGCTCCCTTGCTCGGCATTGCCATCATCGTTACCAGCGCGTTGTATTTCGCCGACCAGCGCATGAAGGCCGACGACAATCATTTCCGCGGCTTCCCGGCGCTGTGGAACGCGGCCGCGTTCTATCTGTTCCTGCTGCATTGGCCGCCGCTATGGGCGACGCTGCTGGTCGCCGCGCTGGTCGTGCTGACTTTCGTGCCGTTCCATGTGCTGCACCCTGTCAGGGTCGTGCGGCTGCGCTGGCTGACGATGTCGCTGATCGCGATCTGGGCGGTGCTCGCCTTCTACACGCTGCAGATGGATTTCCGCGTCGGCACCGGGGTGACCATCGTGCTCTGCGCCATCGCGCTCTGGATCAGCTTCAGCGACGCCTTGATCCGCCTGGTGAAGTCTCTGGCGAGATCCTTTGCGTGATGCACCTGCTGACCAGCCCGGAAGCCTGGGCCGCGCTGCTCACCTTGACGGCGCTCGAGATCGTCCTCGGGATCGACAACGTCATCTTCATCTCGGTGATCGTCTCGCGCCTTCCCGAGAAACCGGCGCAGCGCGCCCGCCAGATCGGGCTTGCGCTGGCACTGGTCTTTCGCCTCATCCTGCTCAGTCTCCTGGTCTGGCTGATCGGCCTGACCGCTCCGGTGCTCTCGATTCAGGGCTATGCTTTTTCCTGGCGCGATCTCATCCTGATCGGCGGCGGCCTCTTCCTGATCGCCAAGGCCACACATGAGATTCACGGCGAGGTCGAATCCGATCACGACGCGAGCGAGAAGGACTCCACAGGCAGCGCCTTCTTCTGGGTGATCGTCCAGATCGTGATCATCGACATCGTGTTCTCGCTGGACTCGATCATCACTGCGATCGGCATGGCCGAGGACATCAAGATCATGATCGCGGCGGTCGTGATCGCATGCGCGGTCATGTACGTTTCGGCGGGTCCGGTGGCGCGATTCGTCGCGGAGCATCCGACCACCAAGATGCTGGCACTGGCCTTCCTGGTGTTGATCGGCGTCGCGCTGGTTGCGGACGGATTCCACTTCCACATTCCGCGCGGCTACATCTATTTCGCAATAGCGTTCTCGGCGGCGGTGGAGTTCTTCAACGTGCTGGCCAGGCGCAACCGCCGGAAAGCCGCCAAGTAGTCGCGTTGGGTCGTTCCAGTCGGCGTCGAGTTGACAAGGCGGGCGCGATAGCTTTCGCTCAGCCGCACGAAGAGGAGGTCAGGTGATGACGAAAGCCATCCGTGTGCACAAGGTCGGAGGCCCCGAAGCCCTGGTCTATGAGAGCGTCGACGTGCCGGCGCCCGGGCCCGGCGAGGTGCGCATCCGCCAGCACGCGGTCGGCCTCAATTTCATCGACGTCTATTACCGCACCGGCCTCTACAAGGCGCCGGGGCTGCCCTTCATCGCCGGCAATGAGGCCTCCGGCGAGGTGGTCGCGGTCGGGCCAGGCGTGACGAATTTTCATCCCGGCGACCGCGTCGCCTATTACCACAATCTCGGCGCCTATACCGGCGAGCGCAACATCCCCTGGGAGAAGCTGGTCAAACTGCCCGATCACATCACCTACGAGCAGGGTGCCGTGCTGATGTTGAAGGGGCTGACGGTCTGGTATCTCCTGCACAAGACCTTCAAGGTCGAGCCGCATCATCGCGTGCTGGTCCACGCCGCCGCCGGCGGCATCGGCCTGCTCGCCTGCCAGTGGGCGAGGGCGCTTGGCGCGCATGTCATCGGCACCGTCGGCTCGCGCGAGAAGGCCGAGCTTGCGGAGGCCAATGGCTGCGATCACGTCATCCTCTACAACGAGGAGGATTTCGTTGCGCGCGTGAAGCAGATCAGCCGTAACGAGGGCTGCGACGTCGTCTATGACGGCGTCGGCAAGGCGACGTTCCCGGGCTCGCTGTCCTGCCTGAAGCCGCGCGGCATGTTCGTCTCGTTCGGCAATGCGTCGGGCCCCGTGCCACCGTTCGCGATCGCCGAGCTCAACAATCACGGCTCGCTGTTCGCGACGCGGCCGAAGCTCAACGATTATGTCGGTACGCGCAAGGAACTGCTCGAAGGTGCCGACACCCTGTTCGCCGCGGTCATCAACGGCAAGCTGCACGTGCCGATCAACCACGCCTACGCGCTCAAGGACGCCGCCAAGGCGCATATCGATCTCGAAAGCCGCAAGACCACCGGGGCTTCGATCTTGAAGCCGTAGCTCTTTCGGCATCGGCGGTTTCGTAGGGTGGGCAAAGGCGCGGAGCGCCGTGCCCACCATCTTCATTGCGGTGAAAAATGGTGGGCACGCTTCGCTTTGCCCACCCTACAGCACTACGCGACGCGTCTTGCCGCGCCGGCCTTGGTCAAGATCGCGTCGAGACATTCGATCATCTCGGCGATCTCTTCCTTCGTGACGTTCAGCGCCGGCATGAAGCGCAAGCTGTCGACCTGCGGGGCGTTCAGCAGCACGCCGGCCTCGAACGCCTGCGCGACGATGCCGGGTGCGATCGGCAGCTTGAGATCGAGCGCGAGCAACAGGCCGCGTCCGCGCACGCCACCGAGGCCATGCCGGGCCGAGACCTTCTGCAGTTCGCTTTCGAGCAGGAGGCCGGTCTCGGCGACCTGTTTCAGGAGGTCGGGCTTCTTGACCTCCTCGAGCACCGCGAGGCCCGCCGCGCACATGATCGGGTTGCCGTTGAACGTGCCGCCCTGGTCGCCGTGCTCGAAGCATGAGGCGCGTTCGCTCGCGAGCAGGGCCGCGAGCGGCACGCCGCCGCCGATGCCCTTGCCGAGCGTCATGATGTCGGGCGCAATCGCCGTGTGCTCATAATGGAAGAGCTTTCCGGTCCGTCCCATGCCGGTCTGGATCTCGTCGAAAATAAGCAGGAGGCCGTGCGCTTCGGTCAGCGCGCGCAGCTGCTGCAGGAACTGATCGGTCGCAGGCCACACGCCGGATTCACCCTGGATCGGCTCGAGCATCACGGCGACGGTGTTGGCGTTGATCAGAGCTTCGACCGAGCCGATGTCGTTCAGCTTGGCCTTCTTGAACCCCGCGACCTTCGGCTCGAACAGCGGCTCGAACGCTTTCTTGCCTGAAGCCGACATCGTCGCCAGCGTTCGGCCGTGGAAGCCGCCTTCGAAGCTGATGATCTCGAACGCGCCGCCTTTGTGCAGGCTGCCATATTTGCGCGCGAGCTTGATCGCGCCTTCGTTGGCTTCAGCGCCCGAATTGGCGAAGAACACTTGATCGAACGCGCTGTGCTCGACCAGCGCCTGCGCCAGCTTGAGGCTCGGCTCGTTGTAGAAGGCCGGGCTCGGCGTCAGCAGCCGCTTGGCCTGAGCTGCGAGCGCGTCGGCGATCGCGGGCGGGGAATGGCCGAGACAGTTCACGGCCCAGCCCTGCACGAAATCGAGATAGCGCTTGCGGCTGTCGTCCCAGAGGTAGGAGCCGGCGCCGCGGACGAACACGGTCTTGGGCCGTGCGGTGATGTCCATCAGCGCGTCATACGGATGCGTGGTCATGTCGTACTCCTCTGGAGGCGGGTGGAAAAAAGGGCGCAAAAAGCAGAAAGGCCGCACCTTGCGGGTGCGGCCTTTCTCGAAAACTAGCTGAATTCAGTGGTTCAGCGGCGTCCTCGGACATGGCGCACCCTCTCGTCGTCGCGGGAGCGACGGCGGAGCATTTCGGTGCGCTGGTTGGTCCGGGCGTTGATCATGGGGCGGGTCCGTACAGCCGAATGGCAGGACTTGTCAAGCAGGCTTTTTTCAAGATGCACGCCGAGCGTGTATCGGTCAGGTCGGGTGGGCGGCTGTGCAGCGTCTGGTTGACGGTGCTCTGGTGGTAGAAGCGGTAATCGTCGAAGCGCTGCGTGCGCAGCATGTCCGAGAGGCGGCTCATCCTCGTTCCTCGCTCGCGTTGAAAACGCGGGCAGAGTTAGGCCGAGTCCGTGACCGCTGCGTGAATGCATTATGGTGTCACATTGCGGAGCGCAGGCCGTCTCGCCGTGTCGCGCCCTGCAGCAACCATCGGGTCGCTGGCGCGTTTGTGATCATGGGATGCGATTTGGTTCGAACCGGCTTCACGTCGGTTCAGACCAAGCAAGACGGGACCAATCAGACCAGTTTTCAGCCTTGTCCGACACGCCTTACCCAATCGACCTCGACAGCATTCGCGGCGCATTTCCGCCCGGGACCGACGCGCCGCCGCTGCTGGTCGATTTCGCCGGCTGGCTCGAGGGGCGTCCCTGGGGCAGCGTCGGCCGCTTCGCCCTGCAAGGCCAGTTCTCCGACTCCGCGCCGATCGTCGACGGCAGTCCCTTGCGCGACAGGTTTTCGCTGTTCATGCGCCTGCCGGACGGCTCGGCCGTCGGCGGCTGGTATGGCGCGGGTCTTGATCGCGACAATCCGCCGATCGTCGGTCTGGGTTCCGAGGGTGATTACGAATTGCTGGCGCCGAGCCTCGATGCGCTGCTGACGAGGCTGACGTCGCAGCAATTCGACAGGGCCTGGAGCGATCTGAAGCCGCATGACGAAGTCGAGCCTCAGACCGTCGAACTTGCGCAATGGCTCGCTGGACAGCCTGTTGGCGAGAAGGCGACGTGTGACGACGGGCCTCCGGAGCTACCTGATTTCCGCGGCTTCATGGAAAAATGGAGCCGGGACCGCGAGGATTATTGGGCCAACCATCGCATGATGGCCGAACTCGGCTGGCGGCTGGCCGCCCATCTGCCCAAGGGCAAGAATGCCTGGGATAAGACGCGTTTCGAGGTCGCAATCGTCGGCAAGCAATACCAGGCGCGCGTGCTGACGCGCGGACCGCAGCCGTTTGAGGAAGCGGCTTCAATCGAATCCCTGCTGCGCGATCTGCGCGAACAGATGTGGAAGGCTCAGCCTGAGCTCGGGTTATGGTACGCGATGAGGTTCGGACTCTACGCCGACGGCCGCGTCATGCCGAGCTTCGAATACGACGTGCGCCCGACCATCGACGGTGAACCGGCATTGCTCTCCGAGGCGAAAGCCGATCTCGCCCGTGCACCAAGGCCGGAGCGCTGGGTGCCGAAATGGCTGGCGTGATTGTCTCCACACTGTCATTGCGAGCGTAGCGAAGCAATCCAGACTGTTCCCGCGGAGGGATTCTGGATTGCTTCGCTACGCCGCAATGACGGAACGCGGTCAGAACCCCGCGACGCTGCCGTGCAGATCGTATGCGTCGGCGCGCTCGATCTTCGCCGTGACGATCTCGCCGACGCGCAGCGGGCGGCGGCTCGTCAGGTACACCGCGCCGTCGATCTCCGGCGCATCGGCTTTGGAGCGGCCCTTGGCGACGGTCGGGCCGACCTCGTCGATGATGACCTGCTGGCGCGTGCCGACCTTGCGCTTCAGCCGGCGCGCCGAGATCTTCTGCTGCCGGGCCATCAGCGCATTGTAGCGCTCCTGCTTGACCTCTTCAGGGACGGGATTCTCGATTGCGTTCGAGGTGGCGCCGGCGACCGGCTCGTATTTGAAGCAGCCGACGCGGTCGATCTCGGCTTCGTCGAGCCAGTCGAGCAGATAGGCGAAATCGGCATCGGTCTCGCCGGGGAAGCCGACGATGAAGGTCGAGCGCAAGGCGAGATCGGGACATTCCTCGCGCCAGCGCTTGATCCGCGCCAGCGTCTTGTCCTGCGCCGCCGGACGCTTCATCGCCTTCAGCACCTCGGGGCTCGCATGCTGGAACGGGATGTCGAGATAGGGCAGTACCTTGCCCTCGTTCATCAGTGCGATGACCTCGTCGACATGCGGGTAGGGATAGACATATTGCAGCCGGACCCAGGCCCCGAGCTCGCCGAGCTCGCGCGCGAGGTCGAGGAATTTGGCGCGGACCTGGCGGTCCTTCCACGGGCTCTCGGCATATTTGAGATCGACGCCGTAAGCTGAGGTGTCCTGCGAGATCACCAGGAGCTCTTTGACGCCCGCGCCGACGAGGCGCTCGGCCTCGCGCAGCACGTCATCGGCTGGGCGCGAGACGAGGTCGCCGCGCAGCTTCGGAATGATGCAGAAGGTGCAGCGGTTGTTGCAGCCCTCGGAAATCTTCAGATAGGCGTAGTGGCGCGGGGTCAGCTTGATGCCCTGCGGCGGCACCAGGTCGAGATGCGGATTGTGCGCCGGCGGCAGCGCGCGGTGCACGGCGTTCAGCACGCTCTCATATTGCTGGGGGCCGGTGATGGACAGCACGCCCGGATAGGCCTGCTCGATCGCTTCCGGTTCCGCGCCCATGCAGCCGGTCACGATCACCTTGCCGTTCTCGGCCATGGCCTCGCCGATCGCCGAGAGCGATTCCTGCTTGGCGCTGTCGAGGAAGCCACAGGTGTTGACGATGACGATGTCCGCCCCGTCATGCTTGCGGGCGAGCTCATAGCCCTCCGCGCGCAGCCGCGTGATGATGCGCTCGGAATCCACCAAGGCCTTGGGACACCCGAGTGACGTGAATGAAATGCGCGGCGCTCTGTCCATGTAATCGCCTGGAGCCTATCTGAATTGTCTGGATTTGCGATCCAAGTAATTGAACCGATGGCGAAATTCAACAACTAACGTATGCGGCGCGCGGCTAAAGCAGTACGCGCGCGTAGTTGGCGTGATCGGCCAGTCACCAGCGACGGTATTACTGACTGACGGTTCCTGGTCTGGAAGCTCATTCGGATCGAGCGAGTGGAGGATCCGAGGTGAATTGCTCGAACACGCCCGTTTTGGTTGTTATTCGGTTTCTTGCTTGATTTCACGGAGCTTAACCACGATGCGCCGCTTCATCTTCGGCTTGGCTTTCGTTACCGTTTCCTATGGCGCCATGTTTCCGGCCCGCGCTGAAGTCGACAAGATCATCCATGTCTGCGATCGGCAGGAACGATTGTGTCCGGAATTCAGGCCTCGCGTGAAGGCACCCGACGGGTGGACGAGGGATGAGGCCGCGAGTCTCAAATACGGCGCATCGATGTTCGTTCCCAAAGGGAAGACATTCGGTAAAGCAGAAGCAATCATCTATGCCGAAGGCCGCTATAACGAGGACCGCACCGAACTGGTTCAATGGATCGCAACGAGTGATAAGGATTGGGCGACGACATCCGGCGACCATGCCAAGATCACTACGCTTCCCTCGGTCAACCCGAAGGTCATCATCAACCGCTACGACAATCCGTCCTTGAAGGACCAGCCGATCGAAGTCATCGCGCATTACGCCGACCGCGACAAGGACGGCAATTCCTACGTCGTGCGGCTAGCGGTCTCCGGCCGCACTGAGGCGGCAGTGCTGGTCGCCATGCCACTTCTCGACAAGATGATCGTTGGCGCGAAGATTCCGTGAGAGCATGAGTTCTGCTTCGCAGCTGAAGGCTGCGCGAGCGTTTTCTTGCGGGAGGGCGGCATGGAGAGTTTACATTCGTCGTGTCAGGGACACCCGAGCGACCCGAAGCTGACCTTGGGCGCAGCCGTCTGATCCATATCTAATCTGCCTGATTGACCGGCCTGAGCTAGTCCCAATTGCCCATAATTACAACCCTTTGCAGGGCGATCCGGCGTGCTATGGATGAATCAGCTGCCGTGAGTGAGCCATGAGCGCCGAACAGTCGCCCAAAATCGTGATCGTCGACGAAAGCCCGATCCGGGCCGCGATCCTGGAGGAGGGATTGCGCGAGGCCGGGTTTACCCAAGTCGTCCATATCAGCGAGATGCAGAGCCTGCTGGCCCGTATTTATGCGGCGGACCCCGACATCATCGTGATCGATCTCGAAAACCCCAGCCGCGACGTGCTGGAGGCGATGTTCCAGGTCAGCCGCGCGGTGAAGCGGCCGGTCGCCATGTTCGTCGACCAGAGCGATTCAGCCTCGATCCAGGCCTCGGTCGAGGCGGGGGTGTCGGCCTATATCGTCGACGGGCTGAAGAAGGAGCGCATCAAGCCGATCCTCGACCTTTGCGTGTCCCGTTTCAACGCCTTCGCCAAGCTCCAGGAGGAACTGGAGCGCACCAAGTCGCAGCTCGAGGACCGCAAGATCATCGAGCGCGCCAAGGGCATTCTGATGAAGGTGAAGGGCCTGACCGAGGACGAGGCCTATGTGCTGCTGCGCTCCACCGCGATGCGCGAGAAGAAGAAAATCGGCGAGATCGCACAGTCGATCATCACCGCGTCGGAGATGCTGAAATGACCGTTCCCCTCCGCATCGGGTTCATTCCGCTGGTCGATGCCGCCGCGCTGATCGTCGCGGTCGACAAGGGCTTTGCCGCCGCCGAGGGGCTCGAGGTCGAGCTGGTGCGCGAGGTCTCCTGGTCCAACGTCCGCGACAAGCTCAATATCGGCCTGTTCGATGCCGCGCATCTGCTCGCGCCGGTGGCGATCGCGTCCTCGCTCGGCCTCGGTCACGTCAAGGTGCCGATCGCCGCGGCCTTCAATCTCGGCATCAACGGCAATGCCATCACGGTGTCGCCGGCGCTCCATGCCGCGCTGATGGAGGAGATCGACGGCGATCGCTTCGACCCGATGGCGACGGCGAAAGCGCTGGCGAAGGTGGTTGCCAAGCGCCGCACGGCAGGGGCCGAGCCGCTCACCTTCGGCATGACCTTCCCGTTCTCCACCCACAATTATCAATTGCGGTTCTGGATGGCGGCGGCGGGCGTCGATCCCGACGAGGACGTGCGCCTCGTGGTGCTGCCGCCGCCCTATATGGTCGACAGCCTCAAGAACGGCCATGTCGATGCGTTCTGCGTCGGTGCCCCCTGGAACTCGATCGCGGTCGATCTCGGCATCGGCCATATCCTGCATTTCGTCGCCGACATTCTGGTCCGTGCGGCGGAGAAGGTGCTGGCGGTCCGCCAGACCTTTGCCGACAAGAACCCGGACGTGGTCGCAGCCCTGGTGCGGGCAGCCGTGAAAGCCGCCGAGTTCATCGAGCATCCCGAGAACCGGACCGAGGCGGCGCAGATCCTGGCCCAACCCGAACGGATCGGCGTCGACGCCGAGGTCATCCAACGCACCCTCACCGGGCGCCTGAAGATCTCGCCCGATGGCACCTTCCGCGAAAGCGGCCGCTACCTGCTGGTCGGACGCGAAGGGGCAGGGCGGCCCGATCCGGTCCAGGCCGCCTGGCTCTATGCGCAGATGGTGCGTTGGGGCCAGACGGCGCTCACCCCTGACGGGGTCAAGACGGCGATGGCGGTGTTCAGGCCCGATCTCTACGACGCGGCGCTCGGCAACAGGGCGCCGCTTGAGGCTCCCGCAGCGTTCGGCGCCTTTGCCGGTCCGGCCTTCGACCCCGCCGATATCCGCGGGCATCTCGAGGCCTTCGGGGTCGGGCGCTGGAGGGCCTGATTCGCGGTTGCTTCGCTTTTGAGCATCTAAGATCCTTGGCTAATGTTTGAGCTGGCTGCTCGTATTTCGGGAGAGTTCCCAAGCCAGCAGTTTCCGGGTCACGTACTAATTATCTGAAACTTCATTGGTTTTTATTTCGACCAAGCTGGCACGCAACTTGAATGTTGCGCTGCGGCCAGCTTGTCATAGGTGCCTGCTGAGCCAAGTCCCGCAGCAACGAAGCTGATCGGACCGTGGGTGACGAAGCCGGCTCCTGAGCCAGCCTGACGTTCCTCGCGGGTCGCGCAATCCGTCGAAGCCACCGAAGGTGGCCGCAGGAGCTTCGTTACACACCATGAAAATCGATACGGTCTCAGTCGACTTTACCGACGAGCAGAAACGCTATCTCGAAGGCTTCACGACCGGCCTGCAGATCAGCCGCGTCGGCCGCGGCCTTGGTGGTGGCGGCAGCGGCAAGGCGAATGCCGAGCCTGTGGGTCCCGATGCCGTGCACATCAAGGCGCAGGACAAGGTGATCGCGTCGGGCAAGAAGCTCGCCGATCAGGAGAAGTTCAAGCGCGACGAGCATCCCTTCGACGCCTATCCGCGGCTTCGCCAGCAGGCGCTCGACAACACCCCGCCGAGCCCGGCGGACAATTTCCGCTGGCGCTATTACGGCATCTTCTATGTCGCGCCGACGCAGGACTCCTACATGTGCCGCCTGCGCATCCCGAACGGCATCATGAAGCATTGGCAGCTGTCGGGCCTTGCCGATCTCGCCGACGAGCTCTGCGGCCCCTATAGCCACGTGACGACGCGCGCCAATCTCCAGCTGCGCGAGATCCCGCCGAAGCACGCGATCAGAATGATCGAGGGCATCCAGGAGCTCGGCCTGTGCTCGCGCGGCTCCGGCGCCGACAACATCCGCAACGTGACGGGAACGCCGACCGCCGGCATCGATCCGCAGGAAATCATCGACACGCGGCCCTATGCCCGCGAGTGGCACTACCACATCCTCAACGACCGCTCGCTCTACGGTTTGCCGCGCAAGTTCAACGTCGCCTTCGACGGCGCCGGCCGGATCGCGGTGCTTGAAGAGACCAACGACATCGCCTTCACGGCCTATGAGGTAAAGGACGGTTTCGGCGTCGAGCCCGGCGTCTGGTTCCGGCTCGGCCTCGGCGGCATCACCGGTCACAAAGACTTTGCGAAATATTCCGGCATCATCGTCAAGCCGGAGCAGGCGACCGCCGTCGCCGACGCCATCGTGCGCGTGTTCATCGAGCATGGCGACCGCACCAACCGCAACAAGGCACGGCTTAAATACGTGCTCGACGCGATGGGCCATGACGGCTTCCTCAAGCTGGTCGAGGAGCGGTTGAAGACGCCGTTCACGCGCGTGCCGGAAGAGGCGTTCGCGCCGCGTCCCGCGGCGGATCGCATGGCCCATATCGGCGTGCACAAGCAGAAGCAGGACGGCCTCAACTGGATTGGCGTATCGCTCACGCTCGGCAAGCTCACCTCCGATCAGATGCGGGGCCTCGCCAAGGTGGCGCAAGATCTCGGTGACGGCGAGATCCGGCTCACGGTCTGGCAGAACCTGTTGATCTCGGGCGTGCGCGACGCGAATGTCGAGCTCGCCATTGCCGCGATCAAGCAGATCGGGCTCGCGGTCGAGGCCTCGCACATCCGCGCCGGCCTGATCGCCTGCACCGGCAATGCCGGCTGCCGCTTCGCGGCGTCCAATACCAAGCGCAATGCCGCGGAGATCGGTGACTGGTGCGAGCCGCGCGTCGCGATGGACAAGCCGGTGAACATCCACCTGACCGGCTGCCATCATTCCTGCGCGCAGCACTACATCAGCGACATCGGACTGATCGGCGCGCGCGTGCCGATCAATGAGGAGGACACCGTCGAGGGCTATCACCTCTTCACTGGCGGCGGGTTCGGCCCCGACGCCGATGTCGGGCAGGAGGTCTATCACGACCTCAAGGCCGAGGACGCGCCGAAGACGGTCGAGGCGCTGCTCAAGGCCTATCTCGCCCACCGCGCCTCGCCCGACGAAACCTTCCTCTCCTTCGCGCGCCGCCATGACGGCGAAACGCTGCGCAAGCTTGCCGATGCACAGGTGTCCGCATGAACCAGATCACGCCTCCGCCGAAACTCGATATCATCCCCGCCAGCGCCCCGTTCTCGGATGCGCAGCGCTCCTGGCTGAACGGCTTCTTTGCCGGGCTTTTGTCGCCTGACGTCGCAACGCCGCTGTCGGCAGAGCAGGGCGCCGCCGTCATGCAGGCCGGTGACGGCGACGACGGCGAAGCGCCGTGGCACGACCAGACCATGCCGATCGCCCAGCGGATGAAGCTTGCCGAAGGCCGTCCCTTGCGCCGCAAGATGATGGCGGCGATGGCACAGCAGGATTGCGGCCAGTGCGGCTACAATTGCCACGATTATTCGGAAGCAATCGCGAGCCGTAGCGAAGCGCGGCTCAATCTGTGCGTCCCCGGCGGCAAGGAAACCGCGCGGATGCTGAAATCGCTGTACGAGGAGCTGGACAAGGCGCCCGCGGCCAAGACCACCGACAAGAGCACCGACAAGGCCGGCGCTCCGGCGCCGGCTGTGACCGTGACGATCGCAGAGCCCGGCCGCTCGCGGGACAATCCGATCCAGGCGACCTTCCTGTCGCGCCGTCTTCTCAACAAGGGCAAGTCGGAGAAGGAGACCTATCACATCGAGTTCGATCTCTCCGAGGGCAAGCTCGACTATGTGGTTGGTGACAGTTTTGGCGTCTTCCCGCGCAACGACGTCGGCCTCGTCGACCAGATCATCGCGCTGCTCGGCGCCTCCCACACGACCAAAGTCAACGGCAAGACGTTGCGCGAGGTGCTGATCGACGACGTCTCGCTGTCGCCGGCGCCCGACACGCTGTTCGAGCTGATCTCCTTCATCACCGGCGGCGCGCAGCGCGAGAAGGCGCGGGCGCTGGCGCAGGGAGAGGATCCCGATGGGGATGCCGCGACGCTCGACGTGATGGCGGCACTGCAGAAGTTTTCCGGCACGCGGCCGCATCCCGAGGCCTTCGTCGAGGCGCTGGAGCCGCTGCAGCCGCGGCTCTACTCGATCTCGTCCTCGCACAATGCGACGCCGGGAAAGCTGTCACTGACGGTGGACTCGGTGCGCTACGTCATCGGCAAGCGCAGGCGGCTCGGCGTCGCCTCGACCTTCCTCGGCGAGCGGATCAACGAAGGCGAGAAGCTCAAGGTCTATGTGCAGAAGGCGCACAATTTCGGCCTGCCGCAGGACCCGAAGACGCCGATCATCATGGTCGGTCCCGGCACCGGCATCGCGCCGTTCCGCGCCTTCCTGTTCGACCGCAAGGCGACCGGCGCGCCCGGCAAGAACTGGCTGTTCTTCGGCCATCAGCGCAGCGATTGCGATTTCTTCTATCAGGACGAGCTCAACGCCATGAAGACCTCCGGGCTTCTGACGCGCCTGTCGCTGGCCTGGTCGCGCGACGGCGAGAAGAAGTTTTACGTGCAGGACCGCATGCGCGAGGTCGGCCGCGAATTGTGGACCTGGCTCGCCGAGGGCGCGCATCTCTACATCTGCGGCGATGCCAAGCGCATGGCCAAGGACGTCGAGCGCGCGCTGGTCGACATCGTCGCCCAGTTCGGGGCACGTTCGACCGATGAGGCCGTCAGCTTCGTCGCCGAACTCAAGAAGACCGGCCGCTTCCAGGCTGACGTGTATTAGTCGGACGACTCCCTCTCGGGGTTGGGCGTCATCCGATTGTCATCCGTCCCGGTTCCAACTGGCTTGGATTCTAACGAATAAGATTCTCGGAACCTGCTGGTGAAGAGAATTTGCATCTGCGATGGGGGGCCTCCGGAGAACCCCCATCGCTATTTCCGCCACCGTCTTGCCTCCCGCCCTGGTTGATCCTTCATACTCCCGCAAATGGGGCGTTGGAGATCGACCATGCGCGAACTATCGGCGGAAGCCAGGCTGCACTTCTACGCGCGCTCGCTCTCGCGCCGGACCGGGGCGAGCATGCACCACGTTGCGATGTACAGCGCGTTTGCGGTGATCGCGGCGATCGTGTTCGGGACGCTGTCGGTGCATCCGTTTTGATGTGTCTGCGTAGGGTGGGTTAGCCGAAGGCGTAACCCACCACTTGTATGGCTGCAGCAGAAGAGGTGGATTACGCTTCGCTAATCCACCCTACGTTACCGAGCGTTTGTTACGCTCCGCGCTTGAACGGCGCCACATCGATCCCCGCAGCTTTCAACGCCTGCCGCACGCCGCGCGCGATCTCGACCGCGCCGGGCGTGTCGCCATGGATGCACACTGTATCCGTGCGCATCTTGATGACCTTGCCTGTGACCGACACCACCGCGCCGTCCTGCACCATGCGCACGACGCGGTCGGCGATCGCCTTGGCATCGTGCAGCACCGCGCCGGGCTTCTTGCGTGAGACGAGGTTGCCGTCATCCTCATAGGCGCGGTCGGCGAACACCTCGTGCACCATCGGCAGGTTGGCGTCTTCGCCGGCCTTCACCAGCTTCGAATTGGCGAGCACGACGAAGATCAGGCTGGGATCCACCGCCTTGATGCCGGCGGCGATCGCCTTCGCCGTCATGTCGTCCTCGCAGGCGACGTTGGAGAGCGCGCCGTGCGCCTTCACATGGGTGACTTTGTAGCCGGCCGCGGTCGCGATCGCCTGCAACGCGCCGATCTGATAGGCGACGAGGTTCTCGATCTCGGAGGCCTTGAGCCCTGCGATCGGATGCCGGCCGAAGCCGTGCAGGTCGCGATAGCCGGGATGCGCGCCGACCGAGACGCCGCGCGCCTTCGCAAGCTCCACCGTCCGGCGCATGATGTCGGGGTCGCCGGCATGGAAGCCGCAGGCGACGTTGACCGAGCTTGCCAGCTCGATCATCGCGGCGTCGTTGCCCATCTCCCACGCGCCAAAACCTTCGCCGAGGTCGCAATTCAGATCGACTGTCTTCATGGGTTGCTCTCCGCCTCTGGTCTTGTTGTCGCTTACGGCTCCGCCGTGACCTGCCACGTCCCGGAATCGACCGCGCTGACCGCATAGCCCGCTACGTTAGCATCGCTGAGCGCCTCGATGTTGAGGGCGACGATATCGGAGGAGCGCAGACGATCGGGCAGGCTGCGGATCGCTTGCGCGAACTTGCGCGCCTCGTCCTGCGCTTCGGCCATGCTGACCGCCTTGAAGCGGAACGCGGTTCCTGCCGAGGTTTGGGCGAGGCGGCCGATATCGGCCGTGATCACGGTTGCGATCTTCGGATAGCCGCCGGAGGTGCCGCGATCCATCATCAGCGCGATCGGCGCGCCGTTGCCGGGCACCTGGATGCTGCCGTTGACCGTGCCGTCGGAGACGATGTTGTGGCCGTGCAGATGCTTGATCGCGGGGCCCTCGAGGCGGTAGCCCATGCGGTCGGAGGTCGCCGAGATCTTCCATTCGCTGTCCAAGAACAGCGCCTTGTTGGCGTCGTCGAACTCGTCGTCCTGAGGACCCAGCAGCACGCGGATCGGGCCGCTCGCCGGCTTCGGCAGCTCGATGCGCAGCTCCGGTGCGCCGCTGGCGGCATCGACCGTGAACTCGTCGCGGGCCTGGAGCGGGCGCGGATAGGGGCTGCCGAGGCCGGCGCGGGCGTTCACCGCGAGGCTGCCGAAGACCTTCTCGCCCTTGATGGCGCCTTCGATCGCGAGATAGGTGAAGGCGCCGCCGCGGGCAAAGCCGAGCGTCAGCGTCTCGCCATCCTTGAGCGTCACCGAGGTGTCCATCGCGACCGGGCTGCCGGCGATGTCCGCATTGCGCGGCGCGCCCGATATCGCCACGCGCACGGCGCCGTCGCGGGCGGTGAAGGAGGCACCGAACGGGCCGATCTCGATGGCGGCCGCGAACGGCTCGTTGCCGACCAGCGTGTTCGCCGCCGCAAGCGACAGCCGGTCCATCGCTCCGCTCACGGTCAAGCCGTAGCGCTGCGCGCCGTGGCGGCCGCCGTCCTGGACCGAGCTGGCAGGGCCGATGCTGGCAACGACGAGCCGGCTCATGCGTCCACCTGCTCGGCGACGATCTCGCCGGCTTCCGCAGCGCGGTCCATGTCCTCGAATGTCTTGTGGTCGATCGGGTAGAACGTGACGCGGTCACCGGGCTCGGTGAGGAAGGTCGGATTGCGGTGGAGCTGATAGGTTCGCACCGGGGTGCGGCCGAGCAGATGCCAGCCGCTCGGGGCGGCCAGGCACTGGATGCCGGCCTGGACGCCGCCGATCGAGATCGTGCCTGATGGCGTCAGCAGCCGTGGCGATTGCCGCCGCGACATGTGCAGGAATTTGTCGAGACCGCTGAGATAGGACCAGCCGGGCGTGAAGCCGATCATGGCGACTTTATAGTCGCCGCGCGAATGCCTGACGACGATGTCATCCGGCGTGGTGCCCAACGTCTTGGCGACGTCCTCGAGGTCGATGCCGTGCTCGCCACCATAGGCGACGGGAACGCGCCAGCGGCGCGCTTTGGTGACCGGCGGCAGCGGCCGGGTGGCGATCGGGAGGATCTTTTCGCCGAGCGCCTCAAAGCCGATCTCGCCGGGATCGTAATGGACCAGCAGCGAGCGATAGGTCGGCACCGTCTCGGTGATGCCGTCGATGGGTGTCGCAGCGAGCGCCTTGTCGAGCGCCAGCACGCGCTGGTTGGCATCGTCGTCGATGGTGCGGCTGAACTCGACCGTGACGGCACTGTCGCCGCTGGGCAGAAGGCGGGGCGGGGGAAGCGTCGCGGCCATTGAGCTGTCAGAGCGCTGTCGTAATCGGGCTTCTCGGGAATGCGGGCTCGACCTTGAGTTCCGCTTGTCCCTGCTTCGCGTAAATGTGCCCGCAAGTCCAATAAATTAATGCAAGGGGAAGCGATAAAGCCTTGTTATCGCATCGCATAACGGCGCTGCGGCCCTGCGTAATTGCTAGCCTCTTGGCCCTTGACGCAAAGCTCGCGGCTCGCAAGATGCGCGCGTTCTGTCCCGCACCTTGGAGCTCGTTCTCGTCCATGTCGCTGTCCCCCGAAGCCCGCAAGACCCTCGCCGGCATCACCACCGCCACCATCACCACGGTCCTGCTGAAGAAGGGGCTGCGCAATGTGTGGATGCGCGGCGCGCGTCCGTTGCGGCCGGGCCTGCCGCGGCTGGTGGGACCGGCCTTCACGCTGCGCTTCGTGCCGGCGCGCGAGGATCTGGCGACGCCGGAATCCTGGTCGTCGCCGATCTCGACCCGCACCGCGATCGAGGCGATGCCGGAGGGCTGCATCGCCGTGGTCGATGCCATGGGCATCACCGATGCCGGCATCTTCGGCGACATCCTTTGCGCGCGCATGGTCAAGCGCGGCGTCACCGCGCTTGTCACCGACGGCGTGGTGCGTGACGTCGAGGGCGTGCTTGGCACCAATTTGCCGGTTTGGTGCGACGGCTATGCCGCGCCGCCGTCGGTTGCAGGCCTCACTTTCGTCGGCTGGGGCGAACCGATCGGCTGCGGCGGCGTTGCCGTCTTCCCGAACGACATCGTGGTCGCCGACCAGGACGGCTGCGTGCTGATCCCGCAGGCGATGCTCGATCATGTCCTCAATGAGGGCGTCGAGCAGGAGCGGATGGAAGCCTGGATCGTCAACGAGGTGAACAACGGCGCGGTGCTGCCGGGCCTCTATCCCATGAACGCCGAAACCAAGGCGCGCTACGCCGCCAGCAAGAAGTAACGGACAAAGGAACGAGGACCCTCATGGACATCACGCTCGCCGGCACGCGGCCGACCCGCCGCGCGCCGAAGGAACACTTCACCGGCACCGTGTGGCAGGACCCCATCAACATGGCGCCGGCGCCTGCACGGCTGAACGTCTCGCGCGTCGCATTCGAGCCGGGCGCGCGCACCAACTGGCACCACCATCCGCTCGGGCAGACGCTCTACGTGATCTCGGGCGTCGGCCGCGTTCAGACCAAGGGCGGCCCGGTTCAGGAAATCCGTCCCGGCGACACCGTCTGGATTCCGCCGGGTGAAGTGCACTGGCACGGCGCATCGCCGACCAACGGCATGTGCCACATCGCCATGCAGGAAGCGCTCGACGGCGTCTACTCGACCTGGCTGGAGCCGGTCACCGACGCGGAGTATGGCGCGGCGGTGGGCTGACTCTCGTGTCCCGGACAAGACGCATCGTCCAAGGCGATGCGTCGCCGATCCCGGGGCCCAGAGCCTTCGCGCCACTGAGCGCATTGGTCCCGGCTCTGCGCGGCAACGCTGGCGCGTCGCCGCTTTTCCGGGACACCGAATCTCATATCCGCTCCGCGGTCCACGTGCCCGTGCACATGGCGCCGCGCCAAGTGCCGGAGCCGGACGCGCCGCTGAGCCGGCCGAAGCCAACGGCACGCTTGATGCCGGTGCTCAGGGTGACCTTGATGTTGCCGGCATCGGCGACGCGCCCCGACGCCGTCACCGCGGCGCTGCTCGAGGCGATCTGACCATTATTGATGCCGATAGAGACAGTCGCGCCGTTGCCGCAGGCCTGGCTTGATGAAGCAATGCGGACGTTCCACGCGCCATCGAACGTGCTTGTCGCAGCGTCGGCCTGCGCGAGCGGGACAGCGATGACGACGGCGGTGGCGAATAGAGCCTTGCGAAACACGTTCATGACACGCCCCTGTGGTTGACCATGCGGGGGACCGTGACACGCGTGCGGAACCGGCGATGTGAGGGCTGTCACGTGCGCAGAAGGCTGTGTGAGCCTGCGCACGCCGGCACGCCAGGGCGCAAGAGCAAAGGACCCGCATCGCGGGCCCCTTGTCTGAATAAGAACGATCAGGTGGATCTCAGTTCACCCGCGTCCAGGTCTGGCCGCCGCAGAACATGCCGCCGAAGGCGCAGCCCTGCACCCGCAGCCGGTCGGTGCCCTTCATGGCGATGGTCGAATCGTAGGTCGAGCCCGAGTTGGGATCGAGGATGCGGCCCGACCATTTCTGGTCCTTGCCCGCCTTCATGTTGATCAGCACCTGCTCGCCGTTCTGGTTCGACTTGCTGTCGACCGAATAGCCGCAGAGGTTGGTGCCGCATTGCTCGATGCGGACCTTGCCTTCCTTCTCCTCGGTGAGCCAGACGCCGACCGGCGAATTGAGGTCGCGCGTCGGCGCAGTTGCAGGTGCAGGCGGCGCTGCGGCCGCCTGAACGCGCGCGGGAGCAGGCGCAGGTGGCGGAGGCGGGGCCGGCGGAGCCGCAGCCACGGCCGGGGCGGGCGGCGGGGCCACGGCCGGCGCGGCTTGCTGCTCGACCGGCGCAGGAGCCGGAGGTGGTGCAGGTGGCGGCGCAACCGCCGTTTGGGCCGGTGTATTGGCCGCGGTCGCGGCCGTCGGCGGAGCCGGCGGCGCAGGAGGCGGGGCGACGGCGGCCGCGGGCGCCTGTACGGCCGCGGGCGCCTGCACGGCTGCGGGCGGCGCAGCAGGAGCGGGGGCTGGGGCCGGAGCAGCCGGCGCTTGCGGGTCGACCGTAGCCTGCTGCGGCGCCGTCTCGTTCTTCTTGGCCTTCTTGGGCTTATTCTGGCCTGTGTTGTCGTAGACGCCGGGGATCTGCACCGTGCCGCGGTCCGGATCGATGCGGATGGTGCGCCCGCCATATTCAAACGTGTACTGCGCCTGCGCGGCAGTGCTCGCCAAAAGGAATGCGGCCGTGGCCAACAGCTTCCTCATTTCCGTCTCCTGAACAGGTGGTCCCCGCACCGACGCTTACGCGCCGGCTCGCTTGCAAAAAGTGATCTAGATCACTGTCGTTGGTGTGAGTCGTCTCCCGGCGGTTCCGGGTTCAATAGGCCCGGAGCCGGTCCAAAGTTTGGCGAGGCAAAGCGACGGAAGGACACGGCCTTATCGAACCAGGCCGGGTAGATCTTCTTGCAGGCGCCGTCTTCCATGGCAATGTGCAGCCACTGGTCGACCGAAAAGCGGACAACTTTTCGGAAGGCAGAAATCGAAGGGAATCCTTGAAGTGACGATCTCGATCTACGAGGCCTCGGTCGGCCTGTTCGTGCCCTATTTGCGTAACCTGTCGGCGCTGCTCGACAAGGGCGTCGCGTATGCCGAGGCCCGGAAGTTTGATCCGGCGATTCTGCTCGGCATGCGCCTTGCGCCGAACATGTATGACCTCGCCCAGCAGGTCGGCGAGGCCTGCCGCCATGCCACGGTCGCGCCGGCCCTGCTGGCGCAGTGCGAGCCGGTGACGCTGCCGGCGCTGGAGCATGACATGGCCGGGCTGCAGGCGCGCATCGCAACGTCCATCGAGTTCATCGAGAGCCTGCCGCGCGCGGAGATCGATGCGGCGGCGGAACGGAGTGTCTTCTTCAAATTGAAGAACGGCACCGAGCTGCCCTTCACCGGCCGGACGCTGCTGCTGACGTTCAGCGTCCCGCAATTCTTCTTTCATGTCACCACCGCCTACGACCTGCTCCGCCACGCCGGCGTCGAGCTGGTGAAGAAGGATTATCTCGGCAGGAAGTGAGGTCTTACGCTTCGCCCTTGCGCTCGTAGTCGGCGAGCGAGCTGCGGCCGGCGATTTCGCTACGCAGCAGCTCGAAGCGCCTGTTCGCCTCATCTTGTTGGGTGTCGACGAAGCGCACCGCGGCCTCGCTCGTCATGGGACCGCTGACCACGGGCGCGGATTGCTCGCCGATGGTCTCGTGGACGTAGTACTGGCCGTCATCGCCGCGGTGGACCGTCCATTTCAGACGGATCGCGACCATGGGTCCCGGACCGACCTTGCTGTAGCCGTCGGCATCGGTGTGCTCCGGCGCCAGCGGCTGCTCCTCGACCACGGGATGCTCGTCGATCACGGGATGCTCGTCGATCACGGGATGCTCGTCCACGATCGGCGGTTCGTCCGACGCGATGTGCTCACGCTCTCCGGCGACCACGATTTCGGTCTCGGTCTGGCGAATGACGAGAACGGGCTCGGGGTGCTCCAGGATGCTGGCGATGGTCGCCAGCGCGTGGTCGGTCGGGTCGATCTCTGACAAGGGGCCATCCTCCAGCTCGTCGCGCCGGCCAGTCTGTCCCACCGCCGCCGCGTTTCAAGCCCATTACGCGCGTTTGATTAAGGCTGAGTTGGGGCCCGATCTGCACCAAAATGGGACGCTTTCTGGCCTTCCGAAGGCGGGCGAGCGCGCCGCCGACCTTCATAATCTCAGCCCAGCACGTCCTGGTTGATGACGTTTTGCCTGATGGGATCGCCGTCCAGCACGCTCAAAATATTGCGCGCGGTCTGCTCGCTCATGCGGCTCACCGCCTCGACCGTGACGCCGGCGACATGCGGGGCCATGATGACGTTGGGCAGCGCGAACAGCGCGTTGCTGACCGGCGGCGGCTCCACCTCGAACACGTCGATGCCGGCGCCGGCGAGCTTTCCGGACGTCAGTGCGTCGTAGAGCGCCGCTTCCTTCACGATGCCGCCGCGCGCGGTATTGATGAGGTAGGATCTATCCTTCATGCGGCCGATCCTGTCGGCATCGAATAGGCCGACGGTCTCCGGCGTCTTCGGGCAGTGGATGGTGACGAAGTCGGCGTGAGGCAGCGCGGCATCGAGGTCGGTGACCGGCTCGCATCCGGCCGCCCTGATGTCGGCGGCGTCCTTGTAGGGATCGTAGACCTGCACCTTCATCTCGAACGCCAGGCAGCGCTTCGCTGTGCGGCTGCCGATGCGGCCGAAGCCGATGATCAGCACGGTCTTGCCGTAGAGGTCGAACGGCAGCATGCCGAGCCGGTCGGCCCAGGTGCCCTCCTTGACGCATGAATGCAGCTCCTGCGCGCGCTTGGCCAGCGTCAGCATCATGAACAGCGCCGCCTCCGCAACCGAGGGCGAATTGGCGCTGCCGGCAACCATCAGCGGCACCTTGCGGCGGGAGAGGGCGGGCACGTCGACGGCGTCGTAGCCGACGCCGATGCGGGTTACCACCTTCATGTCGCGCGCGGCCTCGAGCTCGGTCTCGCCGAAAGCGGTGGCGCCGAGGGCCACGCCGTGGACGGGGGCATGGCTCTTCAACAAGGCCTCGAAATCCTTCGCCGAGATCAGGTTCGGAAACTCGACGAGCTCGATATCGTCCCGCTGGGTGAGGAGGGCGCGAGCCCCTTGCGACAAAGTCTGCGTAACGAAAATCTTCTTCTTGTTGGTCGCCATCGCTCCCCTACCTGCTCGCTTTTCTTGGATCGCGGCGTCACAACACGACGCCGGTCTCCTCATTTAGCAGGTGCATGTTGTTGAGGTCCATCGCCAGGCGCATGGGTGCCCCGTCCTTGGCGCCGGCATTGGGATCGACGCGGCCGCAGACCGGCGTGCCCTCGAGCCCGAAATAGACCAGCGTCTCCATCCCCATCGGTTCGGTGACGTCGAGCACGGTGTCGAAAGTCTCGACGCCGGGCGCCAGATGCGCATGCCACTCGGTGAGATGCTCGGGACGGAGGCCGAGCAGCAGCTTGTCGGTGCGTGGCAGCGCGTTGTAGCGCGCGGCGCGGGCCGGCGGCAGCGGAAAGGCAAGACGATCGGTGAGGCGGATCTGAAGCGTGCCGCCGACGTCCTCGAGCCGGCACGGGATGAAGTTCATCGCGGGCGAGCCGATGAAGCCGGCAACGAAGCGCGTCGCCGGCTTGTGGTAGAGCTCGTTCGGCGTGCCGATCTGCTCGATCTTGCCCTTGTTCATGACAACGACACGGTCGGCCAGCGTCATCGCCTCGACCTGGTCGTGGGTGACGTAGACCGTCGTGGTGCGCACCTTCTGGTGCACCTTCTTGATCTCGATCCGCATCTGCACGCGGAGCTTCGCGTCGAGATTGGACAGCGGCTCGTCGAACAGGAAGACCTTGGGATTGCGCACGATGGCCCGGCCCATGGCGACGCGCTGGCGCTGGCCGCCGGAGAGCTGCTTCGGCTTGCGGTCGATCAGATCGGTGATGTCGAGGAGGCGGGCGGCTTCGGTCACCCGCGCCTTGATCTCGGCCTTGGGATAGTGCTTCAGCCGCAGCCCGAACGACATGTTCTCCGCGACCGTCATGTGCGGGTAGAGCGCGTAGTTCTGGAACACCATGGCGATGTCGCGGTCCTTCGGCGGCACGTCGTTGACGATGTCGCCGCCGATCATGATGTCGCCGTCGCTGATGTCCTCGAGGCCTGCGATCATGCGCAGCGTGGTCGACTTGCCGCAGCCGGAGGGGCCGACCAGCACAATGAACTCATGGTCGGCGATGTCGAGGTCGATGCCGCGCACGGCTTCGACATCGTCGTAACGCTTGACTACCTTCCGCAAGGAAACGTCGGCCATTTCAGTTCAACCCCTCGCTTTCAACCCTTTGTCGCACCGGCGGTAAGGCCGGCAATGTAGTAGTCCATCAGGAAGGCGTAGATGATGAGCGGCGGCGCGGCTCCGAGCAGCGCGCCGGTCATGATCTGTCCCCAATTGAAGACGTCGCCCTTGATCAGCGTGGTGATGATGCCGACCGGCAGAACGAGCTGGTCCGTTGAGGTCGTGAACACGAGCGGATAGAGGAATTGCGCCCAGGATACGGTGAAGGCGAAGATGGTCGCGGCAATCAGCCCGGGCAGCGCGACCGGAATGAAGATCCGCGTCAGTGTCTGAAACCAGGACGCTCCATCGATGATGGCGGCCTCGTCGAGCTCCTTCGGGATCGAGGCGAAGTAGCCGATCATGATCCAGGTGCAGAACGGGACCGTCAGCGTCGGATAGATGAAGAGCAGCACGTACCATCTGTTGATCAGCTGGACTCCCGTCCAGTCGCCGATCAGCGCGAACATCTTGAATAGCGGAATGAACAGCAGGCTGTCGGGGACGAGGTAGGTGAGGAACACGCCAGTGGCGAGTGTCGCCGAGCCCCAGAACTTCATGCGTGCCAGCGCGAACGCGGCCGGCACGCTGATCAGCATGGTGAGAGTCACCACGATGATCGAGACCCACGCCGAATTCCAGAAGAAGCGCAGGAACTGGTTGGACGTCAGCAGCTCGGCATAGTTGTCCAGCGTCGGATGGAACACCCACCAAGGGTTGGTCGCCGCCGAAATCTCGGCGCTGCTCTTCAGCGAGGTGATCAGCATGTAGAGTGGCGGCGTCAGCGAGAAGATCGCAAACAGCACCAGGAAGAAGTAGGACCAGCGCAGCGCCCAGGCGCGGTCGCGGCTCATGCTGCCGTATTTGACGTTGCGGCGCGGTCCGGCCTTGTCGATTGTCATGGTGCTCATCAGGCTTCGTTCCCGCGTTTGTTGACGTCGCGAAGGATGAAGATTGCGGCGACCGCCAGGATCGGCACCATGAACAGCGAGACGCTGGCGCCGAGCGGAATGTCGCTGCCCTCGATGCCGACCCGGAACGCCCATGTCGCGAAGATATGGGTGTGATCCAGCGGGCCTCCCGCGGTCAGGATGCGCACGATGTCGAAATTGGCGAAGGTGACAATGAGGGAGAACAGCGTGGTGATCGCGATGATGTTGCGCATCATCGGCAGCGTCACATACCAGATGCGCTGCCACCAATTGGCGCCGTCGATGGCGGCGGCCTCGTAGAGCTGATCGGGCACCGATTTTAGGGCGGCCAGATACATGATCATGAAGAAGGGCGCGCCATACCAGACGTTGACCAGGATCACGGCGAAACGCGCCCAGGCGGCGTCGCCGGTCCACGGAATGGGCCCGATACCGAAGAATGCAAGTGTGTAATTGAAGGCGCTGTAGGACGGGTCGAACAGCCAGAGCCAGGCAAGCGTGCTCATCGCGGGCGGGATCACCCAGGGCACGAGCAGCATGCCGCGCCATTTGCGCTGGCCCTTGGCCGGAATGTTGTGAACGAAATGCGCGACGACGAATCCGATGAGGGCCTTGAAGACCACGGCCGTGATGGCGAAGATGCAGGATTGCTTGACCACCAGCCAGAATGTGTCGCGCCTGAACAGGAACTCGAAATTGCCGAAGCCTACAAACTTCTGCATCGACTTGTTCAGCGTTGCCAGATGCAGCGAATAGAAGGCCGGATAGACCACGAGCAGCGTGATCAGCAGGATCAGCGGCAGCGTCATCAGGAACGCCACGGTCGATTTCCGCCTGAGGGCGTTGTGCAGGCTTGCACGTTTGTGGGCGCTCGCAGGCCGGGCGACGCCGGGTTGCCGAACTACGGCATCAGCCATGATGCATCTTCCTCGCAGGATCGTTCGCACGGAAGCCGGCGGAACCGGCTTCAGAAATTGAAGCTTGTGGCGGCAGCCAGACCGGGCGGCTCACGTCCAGCGTGAGCCGCCGGTCTCTGTCTCAGCTTCGCATGAAGCCTTCGCACTCACCTTCCGCCCAAGCGAGCGTCGCCTCCATCTTCTCGCCTTGCGCGTAGCGGAGGCACATCTTGGTCAGCGTGGCCTGCGCATAGATCTGCTGGGCGATCTTGGGAGGAGCAGGAGAGGCCGCAATCGACAGCGTCTGGTGATTGTGGGGATTGGGGTAGTGATAAAGGGTGCCCTTCGGCGGCCCTTCCTCCTGCCAGGTCTTCAGCGTCGTCATGTTCGCGTAGGCCGGCAGGTCGTAACCGCCGCTCGCGGCCACGAACTTCTCGATCGATGACGGCTGCGACAGATGCGTGAGCAGGCTCTTCGCCGCTTCCTTGTTCTTGGAGAAGCTCCAGGTCCCCCAGAAATAAGGCAGGTAGGGCGCATAACGGCCTTTCGGACCGGACGGCATGCCGTGGGTCCAGCACTGCTCGGCGACCTGCGGCGCGTCGCGCTTGGCGACCGCCCACGCGCTCGGAGGATTCATGATCAGCGCGCCTTTGCCGGAGATCAGCCACTTATTGTTGGAGGCGTCATCCCAGGCGGCGACGTCGGGCGGCAGGACCGCGATAAGCTTCTTGTAGAATTCGAGCGCCTGGCGAACCGCGTCCGTCTTCACCGTGAGATCGCCCTTGGCATTGACCAGCTCAGCGCCGAACGACTGGAAGATGGCGCCGGCAGTGTCGGTGCTGTCGGTGGTCTCGCCCAGGCCGATGCCGAAGGGCACGCCGCCTTTTTGGCAGGCCTCGGCCGCCTTCAGGAATGTCTCCATGTTCCAGTTGTCGGCCTTGGGCTGGCTGCCCGCCGGATATATTTCCTGGATATCGATATTGGCGAACTTCTTCAGGAGATCGATGCGGGAGCAGGGCCCCTTGATCTGGCTTCCGATTGTTGCGGGCACCGCAAGCCATTTATTGCCGGCCCGTCCCAGATATTTGACGGTGCCGTTCACGTCGCCGTTCTGCTTGATGATCGGCTCCATGATGTCATTGACCGGCTCGAGCAGTTCGGCATGGGCGTGCGGCCACCATGTCGGCATCGCCAGGACATCGTGACCTGACTTCGCCGCCGCCTCGGCCGCGATGGTGAGCTCGATCTTCTTGCCCTGGCTTGTGATGTAGTCGATGGAAATCTCGACCTTCTCCTTCGCCGCCCATTCGTTGACGAGCTCGGTCGAGGCCTTGTTGGCGCCCGGCACCCAATGGTCCCAGAAGCCGATCGAGAGCTTGCCGGCGGCGTAAGCGCCCCGGACATAGGGCGCCGAGATCAGCGCCGCGGAGGACATTGCAGTGGCAGCCACAAATTGACGTCGCGTCAGTGTCTTGCGTGACATCTCGTTTCCTCGCTTGGGTGTTGTTGTTGGAGTTTCCTCTGAGACTTCTTTCTTGAGTTCTTGTTGTCGATTTTCTTGTTGGTGCCGTCGGCCGGCGTGGGCAATTCACGCCGGTCACAGCAAATTGGTAGCGCGATCAGATCATGATTGATCGCGTCTGTCGAGAAAGCCGAACGGCTCCGCGTCCAAAACTCATGTTGTGCCCGGAAAGGTCGCAACGTCTGGCAAGGCGATAGGGCCGCAGGCGCAGCGCACGGTGTTTTTTTGCGACGCACACTTCGCGCCAAACGGCCTCGAACGCTGCCGTGCGCAATTGCGCCTCAGTTTCGCAAGAGGCTCGATAACCGCTTCGCGTGAAAGACCTTTCGGGCGTGGACAGCAATCGGCCGCGTCTGGACCTCGAAGTGGCGGAAAAGATAGAGTTGCGCCTGGCGGCTGATCCTCGCTGACAGGCCAGATCGATGATGGAGACGAGAATGATCAAACCGGCGGCACCAGCGCGGCTTCATCTGCGGCGATGCCTGGCGCTGGGGTCTATGCTCGCGCTGTTGCTCGGGGCCGGCGCGGTGGCGAATGCTCAAGGTCTGGTCAAGGGCGTTCAGGAAGGCGCCGCAGCCGGCAACAAGGCGGCAGGTCCGGTCGGTGGTGTGCTCGGTGGCGCCATCGGTGGCGTGGTTGGCGTTTTCACCGGCGTGCTCGGTGTCGGCAACACCAACACCGGCAATCAGGCGCCGCCGCCCAAGGAGGCCGGCAAGGACGCGGCTAAGGATTCCAAGCAGCAGGGCGGGGCCAAAGACAAGGATGGCAAAAGCGCCAAGGGCAAGAGCGCCAAGGCGACCAAGGAGGCGAAGAACGCGCCGCAGGACAACAAGGGTAAAGACAACAAGGAAGTCACGGTTCTGACCCAGCCCGGTGCGCCGCAGCTGACTGCCGAGCAGATCGTCGCGAACAGCGATTCCTACATCGAACGGATCAAGAGCGAGCTGAATCTCACGCCGGATCAGGAGAAGCACTGGTACGGATTCTCGAGCGCGATGCACTACCTCGGGCATAATGGCGCAGAGCGGCTCAACCTGAGGATTGCGCGCGCCAAGCGCGATCCGCCCGACGACATCATCGAGCAGATGCGCAACGAGGCCCAGTTCCTGATCGATCGCGCCGGCGATCAGCGCAACGTCGCCGATGCCGCCGAGCCGCTGTTTTCGAGCCTCGACGACAAGCAGAAGCAGGTGTTCATCCAGGCGATGGTGCGGCTCAGCCACGAGCGCGGACTGGATTGATCAAGTTGAATCGGTTCGGGCGCGTGTGAATTAACGGCGCCCGCCACGAATTCGTGTATCTACAGCGCAATTCGGTTATGCTTAGCTTCGCACGGCTGATTGCGGGGTTGATATGGCGGACGGACTCTCCGTTTTCCTGGTCGAAGACGAGGCGTTGATCCGGATGATGATCGCCGACATGGTGGAGGAACTCGGCCACCACGTCGTTGCGGAGGCAGACAATGTGCGCGACGCCAGCGCCTTTGCCATGACCGCGCAGTACGATCTGGCCATCCTCGACATCAATCTGATGGGCGTCTATGTCGACCCCGTCGCCGATTTGATCGAACGTCGCGGAAAACCGTTTCTGTTCGCCACAGGCTACGGTCCGGAACTGCTGCCGTCCTTGCTCCGGCGCAGGCCGATCCTGCGCAAGCCGATCGCGATGGATCAGCTCAAGGCGATGATCGATTCGATGTTTCCCGAGCCGTCAGCCACTATCCCGAGCTGACCGATCGCGCTTTTGCCGCCTGGCGGGAAGGACTCAACCGGCAGGGTTGCGGCCGTTCCTCAGCACCCTTGCAATGGTATGAGCCGTCATGGCCGCGCGATCCGAAGCGCGCTGGGCGGCCAGCTGGTCGCGGGCCTTTTCCTCGATCAGGAGCTCGATGAGCGCCAGCCGCTTGTCTTCGCTGTCCGCTTCGCGCAACAGGCGGTGATAGCGGTGATAGTCGAAACCCGAATCCTGCTTACGCATGTCACGCCCCCGCAACTACGCCACACACGGACAGATTGTTTCTCATCGGGAACAGGTAGGCAAGCACGAACCTGCGTGGAACCGCAGATGTGCCGCAATCAGCTGTGCATGACGGGAACTCGCCGCGGGGGCGCCCTCAGCCAGAATTGTGCTCGGCAAACATCGTCAGGCCGAGGAAGCTCGCATCGGGCTTGATCACGAGCCTGGTCGGGATGTTGCGCAGATAATCCTGGAACCGTCCCTTGGCTTCGAAGCGCGCCCGGAAAGCGGAGGCGGCGAGGAACTCGCGGAAGCGCGGCACGATTCCGCCGGCGACATAGACGCCGCCGCGGGCGCCGAAGGTCACCGCGAGATTGCCGGCGACCGAGCCGAGGATGGCGCAAAACATTTCGAGCGTCGCGCGGCTGACCGGACAGCTGTTCTCCAGGGCCGCCTTGGTGATCCCGGCGGCATCGCGATGCGGCACCTGGACGCCGTCGATCTCAGCCAACGCTTCATACAGGTTTTGCAGCCCCGAGCCCGAGAGGGCACCGCGCTCGATCGAGACATGGCCGAGGCGCTGCCGCAAGCAGGCGATCACGCGCTCCTCGCGCTCGTTCTCCGCCGGCAGGGTCGCATGTCCAGCCTCGGTAACGACGGCCAGGCGCGAACCATGGCGGTCGACCAGGCAGGACACACCAAATCCGGTTCCAGGCCCCACGACCAGCAACGGCTCGCCGGCCAGGCCGTCGCCGCCGCCGAGTGGGACCAGGTCTGAAGGCTCCAAGGCAGGCAGGGACCAGGCCACCACCTCGAAATCGTTCAGCACATGGACGCTGTCGAAGCCGAGCGCGGACTGCAGCTCGTTGCCGTCGATGACCCAGGGACTGTTGGTCATGACGCAGCGATTGTTGGTGACGGGACCCGCCACGGCCAGCACCGCGCGATGGGGCTGCTCGCCGTTGGACCGGCGCGCCAAAACGTCCGCGATGGCTTCGCGCACGGTCGGGAAGTCGGCGACCTTGACATAGTCGATCGGTCCGGTCTGACCGCTCGGGCTCAGCGCGAAGCGCGCATTGGTGCCGCCGATATCGGCGAGAAGAATTTTTCCGGTCTTGCCGATATTCATGGCCTCATCGCCGCCACGACCTTCAGGCCCTGGCAGCCCTGTCCTCCGCTGCTTCGACCCGATCCGCCTGGCGCGGGCGGTGCGAGAATCTGCCCTTGGGTGCGCCTAGTCAACACGGACGAGGTCAAACCGTTGCATCGTGGCGGCCAGGGTGACCAATTCGCGCAGCTGCCGCGCTTGCCAGTGGTTGCGAAGCCGCGCGGGAAGGCCGACACTGAGGTGGTCGCCCGGCGCCGTCGCGCCCGGCAGATCGAAATGGGACGGCGATGAAGATTTCCGACCGCGACGTGTTGCTGGTGATCGACGTGCAGAACGACTTCTGCACCGGCGGGGCGCTCGCCGTTCCCGGTGGCGAGAAGGTCGTGCCCGCCATCAACAGGATCGCCCAAAAATTCGCCAATCTGGTGCTGACCCAGGACTGGCATCCGAGCGACCACGTCTCGTTCGCGCCGAACCATGCCGGCAAGCAGCCGTTCGAGACCATCGAGCTCGACTATGGCCGGCAGGTGCTGTGGCCGACGCATTGCGTGCAAGGCACGGCCGGCGCGGAATTTCATCGCGATCTCCACGTGACACGGGCAAGCCTCGTGGTGCGCAAGGGCTTTCGCCGCGGCATCGATTCCTATTCGGCGTTGTTCGAGAACGACCATCGGACACCGACCGGATTGCTTGGTTATTTGCGCGAACGCGAGCTGAAGACCGTCTTTGTCGCAGGTCTGGCGCTGGACTTCTGCGTCCGCTTCTCGGCGGAAGATGCGCGGAAGGCAGGGTTGGAGGTGGCCGTCATCGAGGATGCCTGTCGCGGCATCGATCTCGACGGCTCGGTCGCGGCGACCCATCGGAGTTTTCGGGACCTCGGCATTGCCGTCGTGAGCCTCGAGGCGTTTCTGTGAGGATGTCGAGGTAGCCATGGTGGACAAGACCGCCAAACCGCCACGCAGGTCAGCCCAGGCTCATGATGATCCACGGCTCTGGCCGTTTGCGGCAGCGCAGCTCGCCATGGATGCCTGCTTCTGGTGGCTGGAGCGGGCACCCGAGCAACAGGGTGACAGCAGCCTGCCATGGACGACGCCGAGCCGCGTTGCGCTGGAGCTCGCAACGATGGACTTGCGCGATTGCTCGCAGACCCGGTCCGGCCAGCCGGCGCTGGTCTGCGCGCCCTATGCGCTGCACCGGGCCCTGATCGCCGATTTCGCCCCGGGCCACAGCGTGGTGCAGTCGCTGCAGAACGGCGGCATCGACCGGATCTATCTCACCGACTGGCGGTCGGCGACGCCGGACATGCGCTATCTCTCGATCGACAGCTATCTCGGCGATCTCAACGTCGCCATCGACGAGATCGGCGCGCCGGTCGATCTCGTCGGGCTGTGCCAGGGCGGGTGGCTGTCGCTGCTCTATGCCGCGCGCTTTCCAGCCAAGGTGCGGCGGCTGGTTCTGGTCGGTGCTCCCGTGGACCTGTCGATCGAGTCCTCGCTGTCCCGGCTTGCCCGCAACGCGCCCGAGCTGGTCTATGACCAGCTCGTCGCGCGCGGCGGCGGCAATGTCAGCGGCGAGGAGATGCTGCGCTTCTGGTCCAAAACCCCTGACAACGACGATATCAGGACGGCATTGCAGCGGGATCTCTCGGACGAGCAGGGCTCCGAGCTGCTGGCGCGGTTCGACCGCTGGAACACCGAGACGCTCAACCTGCCGGGCACTTATTATCTCGAGATCGTTAACGCGATCTTCCGGGAGAACCGCATCGCCGAGGGCCGTTTCGTCGCGCTCGGGCGCCCGATCGATCTGAAGGACGTCAAGGCGCCGATCTTCCTGCTCGCCGGCCTCGACGACGATGTAGTGCCAGCGACGCAAGCGCTGGCCACCGCGGGGCTCGTCGGTACGCCACCTGCCTTCGTTGCAGCGGCATCCGAGCCCAGCAACCACCTCGGCCTGTTCATGGGCGCGCGCACCCATGCGCATGCCTGGCCCCGGATCGCCGGGTGGCTGCGCGGCGATCTGCCCGGCGTGCTGGCCCGCAGCGCCTGACCTCGCCGGCACTGGACCGGATGGGGCGCAAATCCGTTATGCATGACGGCGGATGGCCTGCACGGGGCCAGATCGATGGGCTAAATATGACCGGAGCTGACGGCTTTGGCCGCCGGCGAGAGATTTGAGGGTACTGCGCTCGATGACTTTCCACTCGATTTACGCCCACGGATTTGCGCGCGTGGCAGCCTGCGTGACCACCTCCCACGTCGCCGATCCCAGCGCCAACGTGAAGGCCGTGCTGGCGGCGGCCAATGCCTGCCATGAGCAGTCGGTCGCGGTCGCGGTGTTTCCCGAGCTGTGCCTGTCCGGTTATGCGATCGAGGACCTGGTGAAGCAGGATCCGCTGCTTGATGCGGTCGAGCGCGGGCTCGCAAGCGTCGTTGCGGCCTCCGCGGGGCTAATGACGGTCCTGATCGTCGGGGCGCCGCTGCGCTTTGGCAATCGCATCTACAACTGCGCCGTCGTCATTCATCGCGGCAACGTCCTCGGCGTCGTGCCGAAATCTTACTTGCCGACCTATCGCGAGTTCTACGAGGGACGGCATTTCGCCTCCGGCGCCGGCATCGCCGGTGAGACCATCGCCTTTGGCGGCCTGCATGCGCCGTTCGGCGTTGATCTCCTGTTCGCGGCCGAGGACGTTCCGGGCCTCACCATTGGCGTCGAGATCTGCGAGGACATGTGGATCCCGGTGACGCCGGCCTCGGAGCTCGCGCTTGCGGGCGCGAGCGTGCTGATCAACCTCTCGGGCAGCCCGATCACGATCGGCCGGGCGCGCTCGCGCGCGTTGCTGTGCCAATCGACCTCGGCGCGCTGCCTCGCGGCTTACGTTTATTCCGCGGCCGGGGCCGGAGAATCCACCACCGATCTCGCTTGGGACGGTCAGACCTCGATCTACGAGAACGGCGTGCTGCTGGCCGAGGGTGAGCGGTTCCGCCAGGGCGGCCAGATCACGCTGGCTGACGTCGACCTCGACCTGCTCCGGCAGGAGCGCGCGCTGATGGGAACGTTCGACGACAACCGGCGGCAGCGCGAGGCGTTTTTCCGCAAGGTGACATTTGCCCTGAAGCCGCCGGCCGCCGATATCGGCTTCCTGCGCAAGGTCGAGCGCTTTCCATTCGTGCCGAGCGATGAGAGCCTGCTCGAGCAGGACTGCTACGAGGCCTACAACATCCAGGTCGCCGGGCTGGTGCAGCGCATGCGCGCCACCGGTACCAAGCGCGTGGTGATCGGCGTGTCGGGCGGCCTCGATTCCACCCACGCCCTGATCGTCGCCGCCAAGGCGGTCGACCTGCTCGGCCTGCCGCGCGAGAACATCCTGGCCTACACCATGCCGGGCTTTGCCACCGGCAGCGAGAGCAAGACCAACGCGCTCGCGCTGATGAAGGCGTTGCAGACGAGCTGGCAGGAGCTCGACATCCGCACCACGGCGACGCAGATGCTGAAGGATATCGGCCATCCCTTCGGCAAGGGCGAGAAGGTCTACGACGTCACCTTCGAGAACGTGCAGGCCGGCCTGCGCACGGATTATTTGTTTCGGCTCGCCAACCATCACGGCGGCATCGTGATCGGAACCGGCGATCTCTCCGAGCTCGCGCTCGGCTGGTGCACCTATGGTGTCGGCGACCAGATGGCGCATTATAACGTCAACGCCGGCGTGCCGAAGACGCTGATCCAGCATCTGATCCGCTGGGTGATCTCCTCCAAGCAGTTCAGCGACGACGTCAACCGGACGCTTGGCTCGATCCTTGTGGCCGAGATCTCGCCGGAACTCGTGCCCGTCGAGGCCGGCCAGAAGCCGCAGAGCACGGAAGCGTCCGTCGGACCTTACGAGCTGCAGGACTTCAACCTGTTCTATACGCTGCGCTTCGGCATGCGGCCGTCCAAGATCGCCTTCATGGCGCTTCAGGCATGGAAGGACGTTGCCAAGGGCGAATGGCCACCGGCCTTCCCGAGCGATCGGCGCCGGGCCTATGACCTGCCGGATATCCGCCGCTGGCTCGAGGTGTTCCTGCGCCGCTTCTTCGCCTTTAGCCAGTTCAAGCGCTCGGCCATGCCGAACGGGCCGAAGGTCTCGGCCGGCGGTTCATTGTCGCCGCGTGGCGATTGGCGCGCGCCCTCGGATTCGAGTGCAGCGGCATGGCTCGAGGATCTCGAGCGGAACGTGCCGAACTGATCGGGGCAGCGGATCGGTGGGGATGATCGGATGTCAGCTGGCGATGAAGCGGAAGCGGGTGAGGAGGCCAGGGTCGTCAACGGCCTCTACATCTTCGACATCGAGATGCGGGACGGCAAGCGTGGGCAGGCCAGGGGCGTGGTCGTGCTCAGCGACGGCCGCATCATGGGCGGCGACAGCTACTTCTACTACACCGGCAGCTACACCTTCCGGAACGGCAAGTGGCGGGGCGACATGATCGTCAATCAGCACACCGAGGCGGTCGGCAGGACGCTCGCATTCGGCGGCAGGGAGGTCACCTGCGGCTTTTCCGGCGACTATTTCCCCGGCGGTGCGGAAGTCGAAGGCATGGCGCTGGTCGGCAAGACCAGCGTGACGTTCACGGCGCGGCTGACGCTGAAGGATGCGATGTAATGGCGACTTGATTGGCTCACCTCCACGACTGCGTTCCTGCTCAGGAACCTTCGTACGAACAGAACGTTCGCGTTTATTGTTGCGAATTGTCGAGGAGAGGGACCATGCGTCAACATTTGATGTTATCGACTGCGGCCGTCGGGCTCATGCTCGCATCCGGCCTTGCCTATGCCCAGGCGCCCGGTGAGCGCAGGGACGAGCCGAAACGGACCGAGGAGCCGGCCAAGGGCGCTTCTCCGCAGCGCGGTGGTGCGGCTCAAGAACGCGTTCAAGAGCGCGCGCAAGGCGCCCAAGAGCGGCTTCAGGGCGCAGGCCGCGAGGATCGAGGCGGCGCTGCCAAGAGCGAGGCCAGTGACGACAAGCGCCAGCCCGCGACGGCCTCGGAGCGCAATCAACCGAAGGCGAGGGACCAGGCACAAGACTCCCGTGAGCCTTCGCGCGATCGCAACCGGGAGGCCGAGAGCACCAAGCCCGGACGCGATGCGGGCAAGAGCGGTGCGGAAACCAAGCAGGACAAGGCTGCGCAGGACAAGGCTGCGCCGCAGAAATCAACCGCCGAATCCGAGAGATCCAAGACTGGCCCGACGACTGGCCCGGCTGGCCAGCAGAACGAGCGCACCGGAGCTACGGCCAACCAGAACGAGCGCAACCAGGCCCAGCCGCCGCGCAGTGCCGCCGAGCAGCAGCCGCCGGCGCAACAGAGCAACCAGCCGGCCACTGCGACGGATACCAGCCGCGCGGCTCCGACCAACAACGCACAGACCGCGCCCGGCTCCACGGGCACGCAGACCAACCAGGCCAATCAGACCACGCAGACCAACACGCAGGTCAACCAGCAGGCCCAGGTGACGACCGAGAGGCAGGTGCGGATCTCCGAAACGGTGAGCCGCGCACGCCTGGCGCAGCCGGAGCGCAATCTGAACATCTCGATCCGGGTCGGCGAGACGATTCCCTCGCGCGTGCGTCTGCATCGGCTGCCGCCCGAGATCGTCTCGATCGAGCCTGCATATCGCGGCTACGAATATTTCACGACGGAAGACGAGGTCATTATCGTGGAGCCGCGCTCGCATCGCATCGTCAGCCAGGTACCCCGCGATCCGTCGCGGGCCCGGGCCCAAATGGGTGGCAGCGCCTCCTCGTCGTCAAGCATGGCGGCGGCCGGCGGAAACAACATGGTGAACTGCCAGATCATGCGACGTGATGCCTCCGGCAACGTCGCTCAGGCCGAGCCGACCACCGTGGGCTCGACTGCGCGCACCGATTCCCTGAGCGTGATCGTCCAGATGCCTGGCGGCGGCTCGTCCACGCCGATCGCTCTCGGCGCTCCCGCGGGCAACATCGTGGTCGCGACGCAAGGGCAGGGCGATTGCACGGTGACGCTGGAGCCGCAGACACGCTAAGCGCCGAAACAAAGAGGCTCTGAAACGACAACGCGCCGCCCGGATGCCCCACCGGACGGCGCGTTGCTGCGTTCAATCTAAAAAGTTTCGAGGTCCGGAGTGCCTAGGAGTCCGGACCTCGTCACCTTGCCCCAGCCTTCAATCCCCCGCCCCATGTGGTCC
>NZ_JADYVR010000269.1:0-457 GCF_020193935.1 Bradyrhizobium sp. NBAIM08
ATGGTGCAGGCGGCGCGTTCCGGAAAGCAGAACATTCTCGAAGGCAGCCAGGCTTCCGGAACGTCCAAGGAAATGGAACTCAAACTGACCAACGTAGCCCGGGCCAGTCTTGAAGAGCTGCTGGAGGACTATCGCGATTACTTGCGCGTGCGCGGCATCCCGGAGTGGACCAAAGATCATTCCCATACCCGTCGACTGCGGGAGATCAACCGCCAGCCGGGCGCCGACTACGAGCGGTTTCGCAGGGGGATCGAGCATCCTGATCCGGCCATTTCGGCCAACGTCATGATCGGCCTCATCAAGGTGACCACCTATCTCCTCGACCAGCAATTGCGGCACTTGGAAGACGCATTCGTTAAGGAAGGCGGGCTGCGTGAACGGATGACTCAAGCCCGATTATCGGAAAGATCGAAAGGCGGTCGGCTATAATTTAACCCTCTGCCGCATTGCGCTGGCG
>NZ_JADYVR010000270.1:0-457 GCF_020193935.1 Bradyrhizobium sp. NBAIM08
CACGTGCTGATCGCTCATCCCGAGAGACATCCGGGAGCCGATATGGGCGACCGCCTTGCGGATCTCGTGCGGCGCGGCTGCCTCGTCCAGGTGACCGCCGCGCTGATCGCCGAGGGCCCAGCGTCCGAGCCGCTTCTCGATCTCGCCCGCCGCGGCCTGGTGCACGTGCTCGGCAGCGACTCCCACTCCGCCAGGATCGGTCGGCCGGTGGCGCTCTCCGCGGGCCTCGAGCGCCTGCGGGTGGCGGCGCCGCTGCAGGCGCACCTCGAGTGGGTCGCGCACCGGGCGCCTGCGGCGATCGTGGACGGCGAGGATCTCGTGCCGCCCTTTGCGGTGAGCTAGGCGCTACGCGAACGCGCGCAGCTCGACCTGCGCTGCGATCTCCTCGATCACCGGGCGCGCGCCGGTGCCGAGGCCGTGGCGGAGGAAGTTGACGGCACCTGCCGCCGCCGCGGTC
>NZ_JADYVR010000271.1:0-457 GCF_020193935.1 Bradyrhizobium sp. NBAIM08
CCTTCACGCTGGGCGTCACCACCGTCATCGACGTGCTGGTCGTCATCCTCTTCACCCACCCGACGCTGCAGCTGCTCGCGAAGACGGCGTTCTTCTCGAGCGGCCGACCGGCCTCCGGGCTCGATCCCGAGGCCCTCGGCGCCGTCTACCGCGGGGCCGCGCGCTTCCGCACGGGCGAGTCGGTGCAGAGCACGAAGATCGCCTCGAGCGGCCGGGAGGCCGCAAAGCGGCAGACCATCGCCGAGCGCAAGGCCGCCGAGCTCGTGAGCGCCGGCAAGGGCGGGCGCGATGACACCCGGAACGACTCGACGGGGAGCGACGACTGATGGCCCAGACCAGGTTCCAGAGGTTCGGCAACGACCTCTACACGGGCGCACGCTCGGTCGACTTCGTCGGCAAGCGGCGCATCTGGTACGCAATCGCGATCGTCGTCGTCATCGCCTCCGTGCTCATCCCG
>NZ_JADYVR010000272.1:0-457 GCF_020193935.1 Bradyrhizobium sp. NBAIM08
GAAGATGGTCGTGAAGGACGCGTCGCGCAGGGTCATCGGACGTCCCCTGGCGTACGCCGCTCCCACGCGCGGGCGAACTCCCCGTCGGGAGCGCCGAGGGCGACCGCCTCGGCGTCCTCGATCGTGTCGACGTCGCGCAGGACGGCCGTCGTGGTGACGCGGTGACCGGCGGCGGCCAGGGCCTCGCGGGTGTCGAGGTACGTCGTGGGCGTCGACATCGCCACGTCGGCCAGCGCGGCCGCGGCACCGGGGTCGGTGAGGCCGAGGACCCACCAGCCGCCGTCCTCGGCGGGACCGAGCACGGCGTCGTGGGTGGCGAGGCCGGCGGCGGCCCGCTCGAGGAGGGCCGCGGTGACCTGCGGGGTGTCCATCCCGATCTGCACGACCGCGCCGTCCCCGGGGACGTCGCCATGGGCGTTGACGAGGCGCTCGGCGAAGCCGTCGCCGTGCTGGGGGA
>NZ_JADYVR010000273.1:0-457 GCF_020193935.1 Bradyrhizobium sp. NBAIM08
CTGCTCGGCGAACGGGAGAATCCGCGGGTTGATCCCGAAGGCGTTGGTGACGAATCCGGTGCCGACCTTCCGGATGGCCAGGGCCGGCGGCAGGACGCTTATGGTCCCCTCGTAATTGTGAAGGGCGAGCCCCAATTGCTTGAGGTTGTTGGTGCACTGGATCCGGCGGGCCGCTTCACGGGCCGACTGGACCGCGGGCAGCAGCAGGGCGATCAGCACCGCGATGATGGCGATGACGACCAAGAGTTCGATCAACGTGAAGCCGCGGGGGGGTCTCATTGTCCATGTCCCTTGGATGCGTAACGGGAGGGCGAGTAGGGCCAGGCAAACCATGTTCCGGTAAGGCGAACTTGCCCAGAGCGCTTGGAACTCGAGGGTTTCGCCGTTCTCAAAAGATTTGCCCCGCGGGTTCAAGGCGATAAATTCGCCAGGCTCGGCCAATGCTTCGCCGGTCGAG
>NZ_JADYVR010000274.1:0-456 GCF_020193935.1 Bradyrhizobium sp. NBAIM08
GCGCATGGGGTCACCCAATAGTACCTTTGGAATGGTGTGATCATATTTTATTTCGAGTTTCAGGTTCTTTTCCTGGATCCGGGCTTCAAATAGGTGGATCATGTTTGATATGGAAGAAGCCATCATAAATGGTGTTTCCTCAAAGGTCATATTGCCTGATTCCACTTTTGCAAGATCCAGGATATCGTTTATCAGCACAATAAGTGCATCTCCACTTATTTTTATGGCTGTAAGGTATTCTTTCTGCTTTTCCTCGAGCTTGGTTTTCAGCACTATCTTTGTAAAACCGATAATGGCGTTCATGGGCGTGCGAATCTCATGACTCATGTTAGAAAGGAACTGCTGTTTGGCTTTTACAGCGTCTTCCGCGATCCTTGTGGCACTCTCCGCTTTCCTCTTGGCTTCTTCGGCTACTTTGGTGGCAAGCTCAGCCGAAACCTTTGCTTCGGTTAGCTC
>NZ_JADYVR010000275.1:0-456 GCF_020193935.1 Bradyrhizobium sp. NBAIM08
CCTTGAGGACCTTCTTGAGGCGCTCCTCGAAGTCACCGCGGTAGCGCGAGCCGGCCACCAGGGCGCCCAGGTCGAGCGTGTAGATCTGCTTGTCCTTGAGCGTCTCGGGCACGTTGCCCCGGACGATGTCCTGGGCCAGGCCCTCGACGATCGTCGTCTTGCCGACGCCGGGCTCGCCGATCAGGACCGGGTTGTTCTTCGTCCGGCGCGAGAGGATCTGCATGACCCGCTCGATCTCCTGCTCGCGGCCGATGACCGGGTCGAGCTTGCCCTCGCGGGCGTCCTGGGTCAGGTTGCGGCCGAACTGGTCGAGGACCAGCGAGGACGACGGCGCATCGCCGCCGGTCGCGGCGGCGGCCGAGGCCGTCGACTCCTTGCCCTGGAACCCGGACAGCAGCTGGATCACCTGCTGGCGGACCCGGTTGAGGTCCGCGCCGAGCTTCTGCAGCACCTGGG
>NZ_JADYVR010000276.1:0-456 GCF_020193935.1 Bradyrhizobium sp. NBAIM08
GGTGCTGGCGCGCGGCGGCCGCAGCGGCGATCGCCAGCTGATCCCCGAGACCTGGATCCGCGAGGCGACGCGCGCGCATTTCTCCGGCGCGCAGACCGGCCGCTACTACGGCTACGGCTTCCAGACCTGGATCTTCCCCGAGAACGACGGCAGCTTCGCCTTCCTCGGCGTGCGCGGTCAGACGATCTTCGTCGATCCCCGGCGCGAGCTGGTCATGGTCCACACCGCGGTGCGGCCGAGCGCGCGCGATCCCGGCGCCGCCGAGACAACGGCGCTCTGGCGCGCGGTGCGCGCGCAGCTCGGACGCTGAGGCTCAGCCGCCCGCCGGCTCGAACTTCATCGCGACGCCGTTCATGCAGTAGCGCAGGCCGGTGGGTCGCGGCCCGTCCTCGAACACATGGCCGAGATGGCCGCCGCAGCGCCGGCAATGCACTTCGGTGCGCGTCATCCACAGCG
>NZ_JADYVR010000277.1:0-456 GCF_020193935.1 Bradyrhizobium sp. NBAIM08
GCTACGTCCGCCAGAACCTGGTACTCGCACCGGCATCGACGCAGCGCTACGGCGGGCTGCTGCTCGGGATGGGCGTTACCGTTGAGGCGGTCAAACAGCAGATCGATTTGTTTCTGGAAGAGCGACTCCGCGGCGCGAATAGCGACGTCGCCGGCAGCCAGGCCCAAGTGGACGTATACACGCAGCTCGAATCAATCGTGGGCGAATTGGGAGAAACCGATTTAAGCACGTCGCTCACCAAGTTCTTCGGCAGCATCAACGACATCCTCAATCAGCCTGATAGCGTTTCGGTCCGCAATCTGGCCGTGCTGCAGGGCGCAACGCTCACCGACGACATCCGTCGTCTCGATGGCCGCGTCCGCGAAGTCCGGAACAACGTCAACCAGGAAATTTCGTCGCAAGTTTCCACGATAAACGCCCTGCTGGAAGACATCTCAAAACTGAACAAGCAGGTGA
>NZ_JADYVR010000278.1:0-456 GCF_020193935.1 Bradyrhizobium sp. NBAIM08
GCGTTGTTGAACGCCGACTCGTGCAGCTGAAAACTCGCCAGACTATCCGAAGGCGCCGAGGGACGCGGCGTGTGGGCTCCCAAGTGTTGCTCGGTCGCCAACCGCAGCCGCGCTTGGACGCGATCTTCGGTAGTGCTCATGTCGACCGGCTCGGCGACGATCGCAAAACGGGCCATCGGCTCCAGCACATGTTCGCGGAACCGCGACTCGAAGCTGGCCAGCTTCGGTTCAGTCTCGGCGTCCATCCGCTCGCGGGCTTCTTTCTTCACGCGGCTCTTCACCTGCGCGACCGCCTGCCCGCGGTTCTGCTGGTGTTGTTCACGCGCGACGTTTTCGACGATCGTTCCCAAGATCGGGACCGAGCTGAATCCGCTGTCGATCCCCACCAGGCTCGTGCGGCCGTCGGCTTGCGCCTCGGCGGGCCAGGCGTGGAGGCCGAAGCGGTTGATCATGATC
>NZ_JADYVR010000028.1:0-19695 GCF_020193935.1 Bradyrhizobium sp. NBAIM08
TCAATGTCCTTCGTCACATTAACGACGCGCTCGCCCGTTGGACGAGGCGGAAATACAAGCGGTTGAAAGGCCGGAAAGTCGCCTCAGTATATTGGTTGGGACGGCTCGCACAGCGCGATCCGAACCTCCTCTATTTGTGGCGAGTCGGCATTCGACCTGCGGCTGGAAGATAGAAGCCGGATGAATCGAGAGGTTCACGTCCGGTTTCGTGAGAGCCTCGGGGTGCAATTCCCCGGGGCTACTCGACCGACCACCACGCGCTCCAGGTCCTTTGGGCCGAGGGCGCCTGTCTTGTGCGCCCCCGACAGACTTTCTTGGATTAGCGCAACGAGCTGCTCCTCGCCGAGCCGCTGCCGCCAGCGCGTCATCGACGATCGATCGATCGAACGGCAGGCGGTGGCGGAAGCTCAGCTCGCCGCAGAAGTATTGGCAATAGGGGTTCTCGATCCAGCGAGCGCACAGCACCTCATCTGACAGGTTGTGCATGTGCTTCAAAATGAACAGGCCGGCGACTAGCCGCGTCGGCAAGCCCGGCTGTCCCGACCCTGCTTGGCACACCGAACTGAAGCACTCATTCAGGATGTTCCAGTCGATCAGCGCTGCCAACCGCACCAGCGGATGACCCATGTCGATGATCTGATCAAGCGCCGGAAGCACAGGTCTTTCTGGCGATCATCCCGCGGCTTGCTCATCGCAATCCCCAATGTCGACGACGCCGTCAGAGAATCACGAATCAACTAAAAGCAAAACTCAAAACGCAAGAAAGCGAGGTCCAATACCCCGCTTTCCTGCAAAATCGAATACTACATCAAGACCAATTCTGCTTATTTCTCAGGTCAATTCGCATTCTTCACGGACGACTTGATATGCGAGTTAACCGACCGACAGAGTCGTAGTTCGTACATAACGTACCTTGAACTTCATCTTTAGTACCATTCGTACGGTTCTGACGCGATTAGAGCACTCTGACCGAGAGCGCCGATGCGTTCGTACGTTTTGTACTAAGTTTTCACGCCGATATCGAACGCAATCTGTCAACGTAGATTTGCGAGCGGCGGAATGGTCCGCGCCGCGACGTCAGCGGTAAATCTAGCAGCCGACGTTCGGGAAGGCCCTGTCGATCGCGAATGATTGGGGGCGAAGATGGCCAAGTTCTGGGGTGAGCGGCCACTCTTCACGTGAAACAATTGGAGGTCTTTTATGAGGATGGCTAAGAGCCTATTTCTCGGTTCGGCGGCGGGTCTGATCACCTTGGGTGTGGCGCAGGCGGCTGATCTTCCTGTCAAGGCCAAGGCGATCGAGTATGTCAAGGTCTGCTCTCTGTATGGCGCCGGCTTCTATTACATTCCGGGCACTGACACGTGCATCAAGTTGGGTGGCTACCTGCGCGCTGAAACGACATTCAACACGAGCTACCATTATGCAGCGCCGGACAGTGGTGTGGGTGGCGCGCACAACCGCCTGAGCGAATATTACAGCGCGCGCGTCCGCCAAGATCTCTCGATCGACACGCGTACAGCGACCGAGTACGGCGTGCTCCGTACGTTCGCCGAGCTGGCTTGGACCTATACAGGGGGTGCCTATAGCGGTAACGGGGCGGGCGGCACGACGTATACGACGGGGATTGGTAATCAGGTCGCTCAGGGTACCCCCGGTCTCTATTACGCGTTCATTCAATTCGCTGGCTTCACGTTCGGCAAAGCGACGTCTCAGTTCAGTACTCCTTGGGGCCAATATGCGGCGCAATCCTTCGAGCTAACAGGTGCTGGCGGTTGGGATCCCGTGAACCAGATCGCCTATACATTTGATTTCGGGCAAGGCATCTCGGCCTCGTTGTCGGCCGAGGATCAGGTTTCCCGCAACCAGCTCGCTGTCTGGAACGTGAGCGCCGCGTCAGTTGGAGGCCTTGCTGCCGGTGCGTACGGCGCTAACGATTTCGGGGGGGCGAGGGCTCCAGACCTCATCGGATCCGTTACTGTTGACCAGAGTTGGGGTTATTTCAAAGCCTCGGTCGCAGCGCACAATAACCATGTTGCTTACTATGGCGCGACCGAGCTCACTGGCCATCCGGATGATAAGTGGGGCGGGGCCGGTCAGCTGGCATTGTCGATCAAGAACATTCCGACCGGTGCCGGCGATACGATCAACATGACAGCTGTGTATACGAAGGGTGCGAGCCGTTACAACTTCCACGACTACACGAATGCGCCCAGTTACGCGATGTACGGAAGCACGGGTCTCGCGGGTGCGTACCAGAGCGTCGGGCTCGCTGGTGTGTCTGACTCGGTGTTTGTGCCGGGATCCGGCCAGGAGCTGACTACGACATTCGGCTTCAACGGCGGTTACACCCACAACTGGGACCCGCAGTGGGCCAGCAGCGTCTTCGGGTCCTGGTCTGCTGTGCGCTACAACGGTACGGCCAAGGGTTATATCTGCGGTGCTGTCGTTCCAGGTCTTGCGCTCTCGACAGGCCTTGCTGGCTGCAACCCCGATTTCAACTTCGCCACTGTCGGTACAAGGACGGGTTGGACTCCGGTCAAGGGCCTGACCTTCTCAGCCGAACTCGCGTACACGATGCTGGACCAGAAGTACGCAAGCGGAAGCACGGTCACTTTGCCGGTGCAGAATTCGATTGCCAAGCCGGGTACTACGTATGAGCTGAAGGACCAGAATGCGTTCACGCTAGTGGTCCGAGCTCAGCGCAATTTCTAATTCTCTATTAACTAACGGAAGGAGAAAAGACGCGCTGTTGCTCATCTATGTGTTAACCTCCAAGAAGGCCTCCGGCATGCCCGCCGGAGGCCTTTTCTCACTCCGACGTGAAACGAGATGACCGCTTCGCAGCCACTCGTGACAAATTCGCGAGTCAGCACCACCAGCCTATCAGTTTCGTCGCGCGGGAAAGAAGCTCGCTCCAACCAAGAGGAGTTTGGCAGCTAGTTCAATCGCTTCATCGGCGTCGCCGCCCGATTCGGCTAAAAACAGTTCGGCGATCTCAACACGCGCGGCAAATACCGCAATCGTAAAAAGTTGCGATGGTCACCATGCCGAGTAAAAGCGCTGCCAGACCGGCACGCTTGACGCCGGATCCGTCGTTACGGCCGACCGCGTGGCCGACGCGTATGGCCGCAGCCATGCTGATACCGAAAGAAACACCAATAGGATAACATCGACTTGAACAGCGATCTGATGGGCAGCGAGCGCGCTGGTGCTAATCAGGCCGGCCAAAAGCGCCGCGGCCACGAACAGGCCATTTCCTATCATTGAACCAACTGAGATCGGTATCCCGATCACCAGCAGCTGACGCATCAACGGCCAGTCGAAGTGCCAAAGACGTTCAAACATGCGGTAGTCGCATAGATCAGTAGATAAACTAAGCCGGCATTTACGGGGATCGCCGCGACCGCGCTCATGAAGCTACGGAGCACCTGAAAGCAAAACGCCGGTGCAATGCCCCATACGATCCCGAGAAGGTATTGCTGGGCGAGACGCGCCGCGTTGGGAGGCCGCTTAAAGGCGAGCAGCAGTTGTTCTCCGCACAATGCGAGGGCTGTGATCGGAAGCGAAAGCAGCAACGCCATCCATAAGCGCGTGCGTACCGTACCTCGGATCGCAAGTAGATTGCCTGCCCCAAACGCCTGAGCCGCTAGGGGGGCGACCGCCGCCAGGAGGCCTGCGCCAAAGGTGAAGCTAACCAGATAGACCCTGTCCGCCAGTGCCGCCGCTGCGAGTGCCTAGCTGCTAATGCGACCGATTAGGGCGAGATCAGTCGTCATCATTGCGATCTGCCCAACCTGCGTCAGGATTATCGGCAGCGCGAATCTTGCAAGTTCGCGCAGCTCGTCAGTAAGCTCATGAACGTCTGTTGCCTGTCTCCTAACTCCGAGTGGAGAATGCGGGGTCGGTTTTGTTTCAGCTATCTTATCTCTGGAAGCCTTTATCAAAGATGCCCTCTATCATCGAGACGAACCCTCTTTGCCACTCCGATCGAGGAGGGCGCTTCAGAACTGGCCGGTGCGCGTCAGAGCTTAGAGCGCCCCACCGGTTTGAAGCTCTTCCGAGCCTGCGTGTAGCGACTGCTCGCTTTATACTCCGTCGCTTGGCTCCTGCGTTTCAATGCTTCCGCGCCGAAATAGCGCTCACCGATTTGGAGCGACGGCAGACTATTGCTCAGCTGGTCGATCACCTGGCGAAGATATGGCTTCCAACCGAGCAATGAGAGCGTGCCGGCATTCGTCAGTCGAGCCTGCGTCCGACGCCAGCGCGTACTGAAGGACGACAATGCCAGTGATCATCGCTGCGATCTTTGGGCATCCGATGCCGCTCCGCGAACAATATCAACTATTAACATTGGTGGTATCTACCTGGGTTGGGGCCCGGGCTGGGATCGATCGCAATTGTTCGGGAATCTATCTGACAACGCTTGCTCAAGCCCGATCACATGTTGCGATCAACCGGCTGGAATCACCGCGAAGGTCATGTTCTCGTGTGACCTGGTGCTCGTTCCCGAGTGCCGCGAAGCAGAAAATAGATTGATACATTGCAATTTTGAGCAATGCGCGTCTAGAGGCGCGGCACTGCACTAGACTAGGACGCCCTCACACTTGGTAGGTCTGTTCTCGTCAATTCTTATGTAGGGTGAATTTACGACAAAAACACTGCGTGAACTAAGCGGTATTTCTCTCCTCTAGGGCCCTTTCTCACGGAATTGCGAACAAAGTGGATGCATTTCTTTGCGGCGCTCCGCTTGAGTTCGGGGCTTGCTCATACGAGTGGAGCTGTAGCGAGTGCTTGCGTCACTCTATCGACATCGAGGAACGGCGAAAGGTCGAGATTGAGTTCAAACAGTTCAATGCATCACGCTAGAACAGGCAATGAAGGGAGACAACGCATGCGGGCCGACGAGGAAATGAAGCTCGGACTGTATCTCACTCGGGCGGGATACCATGAAGGCGCTTGGCTCGATCCAAGCGTACCCCTCAGTGGAGTAGGGGATGTCGAGCGTTATGAAGAACTTGCACGACTCGCCGAAAGTGCCGCTTTTCACTTCGTATTTGTCGCTGATCATCAAGGCATAATAGATGGTCACGCAACCATGTCACGTGTAGGTCGTAACGATGGCCTCGAGCCGATTACGCTGTTGTCGGCCCTTTCATCCCGAACTCGGGACATCGGTCTTGTTGCGACAGCGACGACCACTTACTATCAACCGTACAATCTTGCGCGAATGTTCGCATCACTTGACCATCTATCGAAAGGGCGCGCAGCCTGGAACATTGTTACCTCCGCCATGGCTCCCGAAGCTCACAATTTTGGTGAAGAGCGACTGCCAGATCACGACAAGCGTTACGCTCGAGCGAGCGAGTTCGTGGAGATAGTCAAAGGCCTTTGGGACACTTGGCAGGACGATGCTTTCGTTCGCGACAGGCAAACTGGTATTTACGCTGATACTACGAAGCTACATGTGCTCAATCATCGGGGAAACTATTTTTCGGTGAGAGGGCCCTTGAACATTGCAAGGCCCCGGCAAGGGTATCCCGTGTTGGTTCAGGCTGGCGCGTCCAATACAGGTATAGCCTTCGCTGCCGAAGTTGCCGAAGTCGTGTTCACCGCCGAGCCATCTCTTGAGAACGGTAAGCGATTCTACGCAGGTCTCAAGCAAAAAGCGCGGGCACTCGGGCGGAATGAGGATCAAGTGGTAATCATGCCGGGCATTGTTCCGATAGTTGGAAAAACTAAGCAAGAAGCCTCTGAGAAACTTCAAAGGTTAAGGGCGACCACGCACATTGACGTTCAAGTTGGGGCGGCCGATCTTTGGTTAGGCTCAGTCACCGATCTACGTTCGGTGAATCTTGACGCGTTGGTCCCTGAGACTTTGCCGGGGACGAATTCCATCCAGAGTCGTCAGAAGCTGCTCGTCGACGTTGCCGCACGTCAGAAATTTACCTGGAGACAACTGATCCAATTGATATCAGACAGCAAAGGACATCTCATGGTTGTTGGAACGCCGGAGGAAATTGCTGACGCCATGGTAGATACGTTTGATCAACACGCGGCTGACGGATTTAATGTGTTACCAGCGACTGCGCCTGGCGGTCTGAGAGACTTTGTTGACCTGGTAGTTCCTGAATTGCGTCGGCGAGGGAAATTCCGATCGAAATACTTCGGAAAAACCCTAAGAGAGAATCTCGGCCTCGAGCGACCAGCGAATCAGTTCGCCCAGTAAACAGCTACCAACTCAGCCAACTCTCGGTATGCGCATCTGGAGCAGAGAGCTGGCATCGGTTGTCTGAACAGCAATTCCGCGTCGATAAGTGGAGCTTCTGCCGAGTTAAGCTGCCGCGCGGAACGGCAGCGGGCTGAAGTAAGCTTGATCCGGGGTACCCCGGTCAAGGCTCGAGTGGGGACGCCGGCCATTGTAAAAGGCGAGGTATCGGCCGATTGAGGCGCGGGCGTCGGAGACGGTGTCGTAGGCGCGCAGATAGACCTCTTCGCATTTGACGCTGCGCCACAGCCGCTCGACGAACACGTTGTCGCGCCAGGCGCCCCGGCCGTCCATGCTGATATGCCATGACTGGCGAGCACGCCGGTGAAAGCGGCGCCCGTGAACTGCGAGCCTTGGTCGGTGTTGAAGATGTCCGGCTTGCCGTGGCGAGCGAGAGCGTCCTCCAGCGTCTCGACGCAGAATGCGGCTTCCATCGTAATCGAGACGCGCCACGACAGCACCCGGCGGCTGAACCAGTCGAGAACCACCGCGAGATAGACGAAGCCGCGCGCCATCGGGATGTAGGTGATGCCCATCGCCCAGACCTGGTTCGAGCGTGTGATCTCCATCCCGTGCAGCAGATACGAATAGATCTTGTGCCCGGGTTCGGGCTTGGTGGTACGCGGCCGGCGGTAGAGCGCCTCTATCCCCATCCGCCGCATCAGCGTTTTGACATGCCGGCGGCCGATCTTGCACCCCTCGGCAGCCAGCAGGTCTCGCAGCATTCGCGAACCGGCGAAAGGAAACTCCAAATGCAGCCGGTCAAGCCGTTGCATGATCGCGAGGTCGGCGGGCGACACCGGACGTGGTAGATAATAGACACTGCCACGGCTGATCTTCAAAACTTCCGCCTGTTTCGTGATCGGCAGGTCGTGCTCACGGTCGATCATCGCTTTGCGCTCAGCAGGCCGGCTTTGCTGAGCGCGCCTTCTAAAAAATCGTTCTCAAGCGTCAGCTCCCCGATCTTGGCGTGCAGCATTTTCACGTCCACCGCGGGCTCGCTCGTTCTGTTGCCATCGCCAGGACCAAATACCTCGGCCGCCGCTTCCTGAAGCTGAGACTTCCACTGCGTGATCTGGTTCGGATGCACGTCGAAATGCTCAGCCAGCTGGGCCAGCGTCATCTCGCCCTTGATCGCCGCTAACGCCACCTTGGCCTTGAATGCCGGTGCGTGCTGCCGGCGGGCTCGTCTGCTCATCGTCTCTCCTGATTCGCGGGACAATCTTGCCCGCCGTCAGGCAGAAACTCCACCTATCGCCCTGTCCAGATTCCCGGAGCCAGCTCTCAGTTGTGTCGTTCGGGAAACAGTCCGCTAGCTGCATTTCACTGAGTTGTAAACGGTCGCTTGGTTGTTCACGTTGCAAGAAGCCGTGGTAGGTGCGCATCCTCGCCGCGTCACTCGAATCCAACGTGCGCTCGTACCCTCGTTTCTTTCTAGCCATTTTCAGCTGATCGCAGGGCTCGACTATGCTTACTGAGGATGGCCGAAAGGTAACGGTGGAAACCGTATCGTTGCACATCGGAGGCGATCGAACTAAAGGCTGCTGGTGCGACCGTGCGAGTGGACCTCCAGTTGGTTCTGCCGCGTACGATCTCGACAGAGTTCGGGGAAGTGGAAAGTTTTCGTGGTCTCAGATGATCGCATCTTCGGATGGATACAGCGCAAGCTTGACTGCGTTTAGTTCTGCGGCTAGCCAATTTGCAAAGAGTCGCACGTAAACTTTGTATCGTGCCTTCAATGTGCGATGCATGTTAATGGTGAATGCATGCCTTGAGGAGAACGTTGCCAGCACGTCATGTTTAGCAGTTTATGAGAATGTGGGAGAATTGATGTTGCTTCTGCCCATCAGCGCCGCGCCGGGGCCGGCGGCGAGCGCTGCGTTTGGCCGAACCACTGTGATTCCGGCTTTCAAACTGAAGGCTCGAACAAGCGCAAGCGAAATCGCCCACTATTAACGGACTGTCATCGAGCCGATTGCTGGCGAACAAGCCGCGTGGCGTTCCTCTGTCTTCAATGGCATCTTCTGCGTCCTCAGATCAGGAACACACTTGCGAAGATGGGCCTATATGCTGGAAGGGATCGATTGGCGGAATCCGCACTTGAGCTGGCGGCCGCAAAGTATTTTGGGAGTTCCAACGCATCTAATCTGTGATTCACTGTGTCGCATAGATGCCGACCGCGACGCCGATGCGGGTGACGTCGCAACCTGAGAGAGGCGCTGGGAGCCGATCGCGCGAAGGGTTTGAAGGTCGCCGCTGAGCTCGCGGTCGCTCGCTCGAAAGCGTCGGAAGACGAGACGCTGATCCCACAGCAGAAGCTAAGATCGCCCGGCTGAGCATCAGATCTATGGGCAACAGTCGGAACGTTCGGCGCGGCTGATCGAGCAGGTGGCGCTGAAGTTCGCAGATCTGGAAGCCGCCTCCACCGAGGACGAGCTTGCGGCGGGTCGGGCCGCGGCGCAGACGACGACGTTCCCGGGAGTTACCCGCAAGGTAAGCCCCCGGTGAAGCTTACGATTACCCACATTTTTTGAGGTGCACTGAGCCGAAAAACTTGAGTCGCCAGAATCACTTGTGATTCTTTGATGGGCACCTGATTCGAGAAGAGGTGCTCTATGGGACTGACTTCACGCGCCCGGGATGAGAACGCCCATCGTTTGGCGTCTGACGCGGTGAGTTGGTTTGATCGTGAAGCTGCGCTGTGCGAATTCCAGGACGCTCGACTTGGCGAGAGATTTCGCATGCTGCTGAAGCAGATTGGTGGAGACATCGGACAGAGCATTCCGATGGTTTGCCAAGACTGCGCGAATACCAAGGCGGCCTATCGTTTCTTCTCCAATGAACGAGTAAGCGAGGCCGACATCCTGTCTGGTCATTTTAAATCGACGCGGGAACGTATCGCGGCTGCGAAAGGGCCTGTTCTTGTTCTGCATGATACGACCGAATTCACCTATCAAAGGGAGCGCCCGGATCTGATCGGGATGATTAAGCGCATCCCCAAAAGCAACTCTCGAAGATTGGACGGAAAACCCCAAACGTACACGACATGCGGAATATTGATGCATTCGAGCCTTGCGGTGACCCTTGAGGGGCTTCCACTGGGGCTCAGCGCCGTGAAGTTCTGGACCAGAAAGAAATTCAGAGGGGTCGCTGCGCTCAGGCGCGAGGTCAACCTGACACGGATCCCCATTGAAACCAAGGAGAGCATTCGGTGGCTGGAAAACCTCAAGCAATCCACGGAGCTTTTTGAGAAGCCATCGAAGTGCATCCATATCGGTGATCGTGAGGCCGATATTTATGAATTGTTTTGCGCCGCCCAAGAGGTTGGAACGCATTTCTTGGTAAGGACCTGTGTCAATCGCCTGGCAGGCGATGGCGATCATACCGTTGCAACGATAATGGACGAGGTCGCGGTCAAAGGTCTCCACCGGATCGAAGTCCAGGATAGTAAGGGCAATCCAGACCAGGCTGTTCTTGAAATCCGGTATCGTAAAATCCGTATTTTGCCACCGATAGGCAAGCAGTCGCGGTATCCAGCTTTGACTTTGACAGTGATCCACGCTGATGAAAGAGGAGCGCCAAAGAACAGAAAGAAAATTGAATGGAAACTCCTGACCGATCTTCCGGTGCAATCGCGCGGCGATGCGATCGAGAAGCTCGATTGGTATTCCTTGCGATGCAAGATCGAGGTCTTCCACAAGATACTCAAATCCGGCTGTAGGGCAGAGGACTCGCAACTGCGGACTGCTCAGCGATTGACGAATCTGATCTCGGTGTTCTGCATTGTGAGCTGGCGCATTTTTTGGATGACGATGCTCAATCGTTCAGCGCCAAATGTCTCACCGGAATTTGGGTTGACCAAAGCTAATTGCTTGATCGGCTCGTCAAAGACAAAAATCCAGTCAGCACCCAACGAAAGACATTGTCGCATTATCTCATCAAGATCGCCAGGCTCGGCGGCTATCTCGCCCGCGCCAACGATCCGCCACCAGGGAATCTGATCATGTGGCGCGGACTATCGCGATTCATTGATATCGCAACGGGAGCGAAGCTCTGACTCAAAGATGTGGGTAATCGTAAGCTACGCCGAATGGGTACGCTTGTCCGCGTGCATCAGCATGGTATGGCGCGACAATCAGGATGAGAGGTCTCACCTTGATCGCCGCCGCCCAGCATGGGGTTCTGTAGCCGGTGCGTCTGGCTTGAGCCCCGACGGGACACGCGACGCCGAACTTGCCGGAAGACTGTTGTCTCGTTTGAAATCTGGGCAATGCTGCTTGCCGACCGTGGCTATGACGCTAACTGGATCAGACGCCTGTTCATCCGGATTCCTAATGGTGGCAAACTAACGTGCCGAACCGGCGACGATTGCCCTCGCTGAGAGGTACCTAAGCGACTTGATATTCCTTCGTCGCTACCGTCGCAGTTGCGTGTCTCATCTCGCGCGCGTCGTGCTCCGGACTATCCAGTCTGGTAGCTGCCCGGGTCGCACATTCGGTGGTTTAGTCCTTTTAATGCAAGAGAGATCGAGCTGCGTTTGACGTATGTGCAGGACCACCGATTGGCTTGATGTTACCAAGCCTCCGTGTTGTACCCGCAACTGGGCGGCAGACCTCGCATGTCTTGCAAATCAACGTGGGGACAACCAGATGTTACAGCGAAGCCCGCCCTTTAGTGTTCAGCCATCTCGCGCGGCTTGCTGCGTGTGAGTGCAGGCGCGCTCGAAAGACCAAGTGCACTTCACATCGTGAGACCCGCCGCGTGCTCTCTTTTTTCACCATCCATGCTCGCAGCTTCTCCCCTTTACGGCCAATTACAGTGGAAGGAAGCTCTTCCTCTGCTCGATCGCATTGCGCACATGTCAGATGCCCATCAGAACGCAGTGCATGCTGCCGGGCAGAAACTGAAGCTGAGTCAGCTCGGAGCACCTGCCTCCCTTCCGGACGGCTTCGCCGTCTTGCTTACGGCTAAGTGAACAAATTTGGAGCAGGCGTTACGCCTTCAGTCACCACGACATCATCGCAGATGCGCACAAAGGAGCATTCAATGAAGAAGACGAACTGCTCGGAGGCTTATGCATACCTCAACTGGCAGGAGGTCCTCGAATGGGCGGATAGGTTAAGTGAAAGCCAGATCTACTGGAAAGATGAAGGCCCACTATCAATGAGAAAACCCATTCTTTTAGACGCCGCGCAACGTGTGCGTGGCAGAAAGCTGTCTTCCTGACGAGATCTGATCTTCCCCCGAAAAAGTGGAAGGGTTTAAGCGGCTTTTAGCTCCATCTCGATCGGAGGGATATATCCGATGAATGGAGCCTGGTGCGATTGTAGAGCCCTCGATGAAGGCGAAGATATCGCGTTGGGCGTAGGTGCGGGTCTTATGCTGACGATGATGAACGAGCTCGGTCTTGAGGGTGTGGAGGAAGCTCTCCATCGGGGCATTGTCGACGCATTCGGCCCTGCGGCTCATCGATGCGGGAAGGCCCGCGGCTGCGATAGATGTGTGAAGCGTACTGTCGGAATGATGGATCAATCCGGAGCGGGCCGCTGCTGGCGGACCGCGATTGTTAGCGCGGAGGAGACGAGTTTGACCCGCATGTGATCCTGCATCGCCCAACCGACGATCCTGCGGCTGAAGAGGTCCATGACGGCGGCCAGATGCAAGCAGCCCTCCGCGGTCGGGATGTAGGTGATATCAGCCAGCCAGATCCGATTTGGGGCTGCGGCGGTGAAGTCGCGCGCGAGCAGGTTCGCCGCAATCGGCAGAGCATGGCGACTGTCGGTGGTGCGGACCCGACGTGGCGGCGCCGTGATCGCCCGAATGCCATGCCGCCGCATCAGCAGTTCGATCCGGCCCCGGCTGACCCCACGTCCCTGCGTCCGCACTAGGGCATGCACATATCTCTGAGGCTCCATCCTGCTGAGACGGCGTGGAAGTATTCGAGGCCGTTTTTGAAGGTGATCGGGCCCGGCGGCTTGGACGATGGGTAGCCGTCCCAGCCGCCGAGACGGCCGATGATCCAGGCGGCCCAGGCGAGGCTGTTGGGCGGATGCGGGTTCTTTAGTCGCTTGCTCGCGGCTTCGAGTTGCTGGTTGAGGGCAATGAGCGCGCCTATTTGGCGGTTATCGAAGGCCGCGACAATAAGCTGGCGACTACCGTTGCGGGCCTGCAGAAGCTGGATGGTGATGACGGCCGCCTTGGCGGCGATCGCAACCAACTTGAGAAGACGATCGGCGGATCCGATCTGGCTGTTTTCGAGCTTGAGGCCTTGTGTCTTCAGGACACGGAAGAACTGCTCGATGATCCAGCGCTGCTTGTACCATTGGACGATGCGCCAGGCGTCCTCGGTGCCGGTAACCTCGTGAGAGGTGAGAAGCCGCCAGTGCAGCGGCTCTACGCCGGCCTCGGCATTGACCTCGCGCACATCGACCACCGCCAATGGCAAGCTTTTCGGCAGATGGTGCAGGAACTTACTCTGCGGGCGGGCGAGCTCGATTGCGTCAAAGCGAAGTTCGAGGTGGGCTAGGCGAGCTGGCCGCGCGGCGCGCGCAGGCAGTTGGATCGTACGCCGGTCCACCACGGCCATAACATCGCTGGCCTCATATAGGCTGCTGCGGTCGGCAAGCTTGCGATCATGCATGCTGCGCGCGATGACGTGGAAGTGTTGCTCAGCCGAGCTGGCATAAAGGGCAAAGATATCGCTCTCGCGGTCGCCCAGCACCGTCACCGCCGCGGCCTTGGTAAGCAGCGGCCTTGCCGCCACGGCAGTGGATATCCAGCGCTGCGATTCCTTGTCCGACAGCTCACGTTCGTCGTGCGAGGTCGTGCGGCGGCCTTTGCGCGTCCATATCTGTCCGCTCAAAAGCCCAAGACAGCTGCCGTCGTCGGCATCCACAGCCAGCAGCGGATGCAGCAGCACGCCGTGGCTATTACCTTTTCCGATTTCTCCGAGCCCACGCCGGCGTTGCGATGTGGTGTTGAAGTGGATCTCACTGGTGTCCTGGATCGCCAGCACGTGGCGGCCTTCTACCGCAGTGACCGTGCTTTCGCTCCAGCTTTCGATGATCCGCTCCGCCGTTACCTTTTCATGGCCAAGAAAGCGGTTGAACCGCACTTCCAGCGCGCGGTTCCCCCTGGAGAGCTGCCGAAGGCAGACAGTTCTGCCTGCAACCATGCGTTCAGCGAGCGCCGCCCCCCTTTATCGAGACGACGATCCCCGAACCGGCCCAGCGTCCAGTCAATCCGTGACAACATCGCGGCACCCCCGTCCAAACCATGGAGTGCCGCAATACGAATCACACAGACTCCCGATTCTGGAATCCCCGCGGCGGACCCGAGTCAATCCGTCGCACCAGATATGTGCATGCCCTAGTGCGTCCGCAGGGCGGCGTGGACCCGAGGACTGCCATAGCGCTGGCCGCTCTCGCGATGGACCTGCCAGATCTCCGCCAGCAACGCAGCATCGGAGGTTGCGCGGGTGCTCACCGGACGCGCGCCCAAGCGTAATAGCCGGCCGGCGACACCTCGAGGACGGCACACATCAGCCGTACCGTCGCGATGGTCCTCGATGAAGCGGGAGGTCATGTCCGAGTTCCAGCAAAGATCGCGATCGACTCCCTAAGAAACAGCCGGATTGGCGTCCTCTGGAATGGTCTGTAACACGAAGCCCAGTGATTTGGCTCTGCGTTGTAGGTTGGCGAGGACGCGGCTGCGATATTGTTGCTCATAATGGGCGGCACCCGGATATTTGTAGCTCATGCCATGCCGGAGTGTGTTGTGGACCAAAACCGCAATCTTGCGGGCGGTCGCCGTTACGGCTTTGGACTTGCCCGCTCGGGAGGCTAGCCGACGCATAGAATGCGCCGAGCGCTGTGTTCAAATGCCAGTGATGGACCCAAGCCGTGGATCTCAATCAGATCGACGCCGAGCACGCCCTACAGCGCAGTCCTGACATCGAAGGTAGGCGCATTGACCTGTTTGGTCTTGATGCGTGGCCTTTGCGCCTTTTTTGTTCAGTGCCGCGATCAGGACCTCGAGCTTGCGGTCACAGTCCAGTATCTTGGCCCGGTAGACGTCGTAAAGTTCCAGCGATTGGGTCACGCGAAGACATTTTCGTGCCAGTCGTTGCCCACCAGTGCCGCACGGATCGTCGCGATGGATGAATGGCATCGCACGTCCCGATAGGTTGCCAAGACGTCAGGATTCCGCTCGCCTGCAACAATGACTCGGATCACCCCGGGCACGTTCTTGGCGTGCCGCGCGTTGACCAGGATCACCTCAGACCCGCGCTGCTCCAGGATCTCGTAAACCGGGATCCAATAGACCCCAGTGGATTCCGTCGCGATACTCGTCACGCCGCAGGCTCCGAACTAGCTCGGCAGCTGATGCAAGTCTTGCGTAAATGTACCGAAAGAGCGCACCGGCGCGTCGGTGCAAGCTGGGTTCACCGCAGCCATGTGCATCTTTGATCCAATGTCGATGGCGGCGGCCCCGAGGTTGACCAGCTTCAGTTCCGGTCGGCCGCCGCTCGTCTTCTTGAGCGCTGGGCGATGCCAATCGTCATATTCTTAATCGGGATCGCCGCCAGGCGGCGGCACCGCTCTCAAGTTCGCAAGCACCCATGGACCATGTTTTTTAACGGGGATTGTGCCTCCAATAATCGAGCGGCCGCTACCCTCCCGGCCGCCGAGCATGGCACAAGGCTGTTTCTACGCTGCGCACAGGCGCGCCACGGTGCGGGACAGTTTTTTAAATGTCGCGCTCCATCCGCAGTCGTTCGTTTTCCTGACGCAGCCGGGCGATCTCCGAAGCCTGGTCCGCCGGCATCGGTGTCGCCTGCGTGGTGGGCGCCTCGCCGCCGATGCCGGCTCCTGCCGGAGCTTATCCACCCAGCGCCGCAGCACCGAGTCGCGCAGACCGAGCTCCTTGGCGACCGCCCCGATCGATTGACCACTCGATACCGCCAGTTCAACGGCATGGCGCTTGTGGTCCTCTGTGAACGACCAAGAAGCTTGGCTTCACGAACGCGTCGTGGATGGCGAGTGCGGTCGCCCCAAACTCATTCCACAGCCAGCCCAGTGAACGAATTATCAAGGTCGCCGTGAATCTGAGCGATTGTTCATTTGCGCTTGTTGCCGGCGGCACCTGTTGTCTACATAGGTTCACTCAATTTGACATCCGGCGGGTGTCTTGGTCCGATCGATGACTCTCCGGAGGGTTTGACCGTCGTGCCAGGCATTGCGATGGCTTGCAGCAATACCCGAGATAGGCGCCCACGGATTGGGAATGCAGGAATTGCCTGGGATCGTCCACAGTCGATCGGAAGGTCAACGCCGAGACCGGGCCGATCCCCGGCATCGTCATCAAGAGCCGACAAGCCGGGTCACTGCGCACGACCTTCAGAACCAGACGATGCAGTCGGGTGTACTCCCGCTCTCGACGAACACGTTTGTCGCGCCAGGCACCCCGACCGTCCATGCTGATGGCGATACCATGACTGGCGAGCACGCCGGTGAACGCGGCGCCCGTGAACTGCGAGCCTTGGTCGGTGACCTTGCCCCTCGGGCCTAATCCCGTTTGAAGTTCGTTCTGGCCCACGACAAAGACCAGAGCATGAAGCGCAGCCGCTTTTCGGAAGAGATGGAGTATTCGGTCCCGATCGCCTGACCTATTTGCCGCGCGGCACGTTTTGACTGACGATCATGGACCAACTGCATCCGAAGGAGAAAAGTCATGATCTACGTCGGCCTCGATGTTTCGCTGAATTCCGATGCGGTATGTGCGGTGGATGGGACCGGAGAGCTTATCCGGGAGGGAACGACGTTCGCGGACGCGCCATCGATTGTGCAGTACCTCGAACCATGGGCTGGTCAAGTTGAACGGGTGGGCCTGGAGGCAGGACCGACGTCAGAATGACTGACCGCAAATCTAATCGAACTGGGGCTGCCGGCCGTCAGTATGGAAGCCCGCCAGGTCAAAGCGGCACTTTCGGCCATGCCGGTGAAGACCGATCGCAACGACGCCCGCGGGATCGCGCAGGTGGTGAGAACGGGTTGGTTCAAGCCTGTTCACGTCAAGAGCATCGGCAGCCAAAGGGCGCGGACGCTGGCGGCTGCTCGCAAGCATATCATCCGCTCCATCGCTGCCGCAGAGCAAGTCATCCGCGGACTTCTGCGTCCGCTCGGTCTCAAAGTCGGAATCGTCTCAGTCTATCTGCGCGCCTACCACACCGTGTCCGACGCCCGCGCCTCGATCGGCCGATACCTCGACTTTTACAATGGCCGGCGTCCCCAGTCGAGCCTTGACGCGGCACTTCGGATCAAGCTTACTTCAACCAGCTGCCGTTCCGCGCGGCAGCCTAACTCTGGCAAAAGCTCCACTTATCGACGCGGAATTGCTGTTCAGACAACCGAGACCTACTCTCGGACCCGCCTCACGCAAAACTCTTCAAACGGTCCACTCGCTCTGAGCACGAAAGTCAATACCTCGAACGGGTCATAGTGGAGTTGCTCGCGCACCAGCCAGGAGACCCAGCGGCATCTTTACGAGTTGCGTCGCGGATCTTCACGACCACCGAGCCGCCATCATGTACGCCGACAGCCCATCCCGCGCACTCCGATCGGATAGATCCCCACCGCTGCGCGCACCAGCGCATCATCAATCTCGATGTCGATTGTAATCCTGCATTGCCACTTTCGCGCAGATCCAACGTGCGCAGCTCCAACATCACCGGAACGAAGATCGCCGCCCCTCCTCCGGCAAGCTCAGCAGACCGGCACTCGCGCCTTGCGACCAGCAAACAGGTGTTGCGGTGGGAGGTCGAGCCTGCGCCCCGCCTCAACGCGCCTATGGTCGGCGCATTTGAGTCCGTCTGACCGTTGACCGCAGAGCCCCACCGCCGCTGCCGCCTCGCTCCAACTGGTTATCCACCCGGCTCTGAGCCGTCAACTATATAGTCAAGCATATTGGGACCCTCACTATATACGACAGAATCATCTCACGCCGAGCAAGGTGGGTGAGATACGCCACGTATTGATGGGGCGTCAATTCGCGCTCTCCTTCAGGACCAGCACTCATGCCATCGGTCACACGAATGCCGGTGCACATGAACGCAACCGACCTTTATCTAAAGTGCTGCCGCAATCATTTTTCGGCCCTCTATACATAAGCCCTCGATAAAACGCGTCTTTACGGGCTTGCCTTGTGTGCTAGGCGACGAGGCGCTCCCCGGTCAAGACGGTAGTGCACCGACACATCTCACCAAGCCCCCGCGCGATTTTGCTGCACCGTCAACCGTCCGTGATGCCCGCCATGCGGCAGCCTTCGAAGACTTTACACGCCAGCCGTATTCGATAATCCCGAAGTTCCTTCAAATGGACGACAGCTCTCCGCCTCTTCGCGAGTGCCCACTTCCATCCCAACGTCGGCCCGCCGTGTTGTCCAACATGGCGTCCGCCATTAGCGCTCAGCCGCATGGCCTCGGAGACGTCCGTCGGACTACTTGGCCTTCCTTAGATGCTTGCGGCATATCGCTGCTCCTAAGTCGCTAACGTAGTGAGCAGGGCTTTGTGCCAGCAACGATCACGAAGGAAATACCACTGCGCTTCCGTCGTACCCATTGACTAACTTGATTAACTCCTCACCTGGCGTCCAGAAAAGCCAATCGTCGTCCACAATGTTTTCGTTTACCAATCGCAATATCGAACCACCTGGTTCGCAACGCGTTATGTCGTAGACACGCTTCTCGACAGACCACGTTCCCGCAAGACCACACATGAAATCAGGAGCCCACATGGCAAAGGAGACACCGCGCATTATCCCTTCCATGATCTTGGGCATACCCTGCCTCCTAAAGTCTCCGCGCACCCAAATGTCCCCGCGAAAGACCACCCTTCCAGTGATCTGGCGCGCAATCGGCGCTTTGCAAATGCAACAATCATCAGGATGTGCATGTTTGCTCGGATCAGCGTAGAAAAATCTCAGAGATTCAAGATGTTCCTTTAGATTGCTGCTCGATAGGTCATACAGTCGAGCAGCCTCCACGAGGACGACGTCGTTGTTCTTGTCAACCCCCACGATCCAATATCCCTCGCCTGCTTTGATGGGTGATGTGTCAGGCCGAAAAATCGGATATGTCCTGCCTTTTGTCGGAGTGCGCTCCGTGATCGCGACATACTCATGAAAATCGAAGCCGATCGAGATCTTAACGCCCTTTCGAATGGCGGCGCGGTCATACACTTGGAGAAAGCGAGATGCTTGCAACTGATCCACTATGCACTTCATTGTTGCCCGGCCTCCTATGCCGACGAACCGAGCCGTGGCGTTCCGGCTCGCTATTCGAGTTTGTACTACATCATCAAATCACTAGAGACGACCGAATCTGGTAGGAACATCGGAGGCGAAAGGTCGCTCTTTCGCCGGTCCGCCGGACCAGCTAAAACCTGTCCGACGTCTCTCGCGAAGTGAGCCAAAGCTGGAGCGGTCATCTCGCGGCCAGATCACAGCCCATCCTGCGCACGCCGATCGAGCCAGCACTGATTTCGACTCGCTGACGTGTCCCGACATGATCGAAGAAGATCCGACCGCAAAGCCATCCTGAGACACCATGAGTGGAACACCTCAGAGCATTCAAGAGACGGTAGCGGCAGAGGATTCAGTCGAGAGCGCGATGCAATTCCTGCTTGCGGCGGCGGTGAGAGTCAGCGGTCAACTTACCTGACGGCGAGATGCATTCTGGTGCTACTGAGATCGAATTGCTTATTTCGTCGGCACGCTCACCTCTACCAGAGTTTCGGCCAAAGCTTGCTCGAACACTTCAAGACCTTCATCCACCGTCTCACGGTGGATCGTGAGTGCGGGCAAGAATTTCACGACCTGGTCGACGGGCCCGCATCGCTCGGCGTGGGGATGGTCGAGTTCGTATGATCTGTCGTAGCGTCCGCCTCCAGGCGGGTGACTACGCCGAAGAGCCGACCATTCAACCGAATCCCATCGTGTCGCGGCTTTGCCGACCACGAACAGAAGCAAGGTACCCGCGGCACGCGCTTTTAAGGGATTGACAGAAGCAGACCGAATACAGAAGCAGATTATCGCGATATTGAAGGAGCATGAGGCCGGCGTGTCGGTGGCCGATCTGTGCCGCAAGCATGGCGTCAACGACGCCAGCAGCTAGAAATGGAACGCCAAGTTCGGGGGCTGAAGGTCTCGGAAGCCAAGCGGCTGAAGACTCTGGAGGATGAGAACACGCGGCTGAAACGGTTGCCGGCCGACGCTATGCTGGACAACGCGGCCTTGAAGGACCTCGTGAGAAAGAATGTATGGTCCGCACCGTCCGTGCAAGGGTCGTAACAGCGAAAATGACGCTTCCAGTTGCATAAATGTATCCGGCCTCTCGCGAGCGGACTGCTGTTGCAGCCAGGCCATGATGAGAT
>NZ_JADYVR010000279.1:0-456 GCF_020193935.1 Bradyrhizobium sp. NBAIM08
GGCAGCAGGCCTTCGAGCGTCTTCGCGTCGACCTGGATCAGGCGCTGACGCGGGAGCGGGCCCTCGCACCGGTCGCGCGTCCGGCCTCGCAGACACGTCAGCTCGACGAGGCCTCGCGCCGGCTCTGGGCCGCCGTCGACAGCGGCTTCGCAGCCGCGCGGGCCGGCCGCGACGAACAAGCCCGCACGATCTTCATGACGGCCGCCGCGTCACGTCAGGCCGAACTGACGCATCAGGTGTCGCAGTTGTTGATTGCCAACACTGGCGCCGACGACGAAGCGACCGCCCGTGCCCGGGCCGTGTATGATGCCGTCGATCGCCAGATCCTGTGGCTCAACGTCGGCCTGGTCGGCGCGCTCCTCGGAGCGGGCGGCACCGTCGTGCTCGCCGTGCGCCGCAGCATCATCGCGTTGCAGCAGGTCTCGGCTGAGCGCCAGGCACTGTCCTGGAGGATGA
>NZ_JADYVR010000280.1:0-456 GCF_020193935.1 Bradyrhizobium sp. NBAIM08
AGATCATGGCGTTCTCGCCGGAGGGCTGCGATAGAAGGGGTCCCCCTTCCATCGTGGAGTCCGGTTGATGGATGACATGTTTGCCGACGGCGTCGGCGAGATCACCGTGATCAACGGTGTCGCGCGGCTCAGCCTCGTCGCCCTCGAAGCGTCCCCCGGCGCGCGTGAATCCGGCGACGCGAAGCCGGTGCCGGTGGTCAAGCGTCGACTCGTCATGCCGGTGCCGGGGCTGATCAACCTGATCCAGCAGGCCCAGTCGCTCCTGGCCCGCATGGAGCAGGCCGCCTCCGCGCAACGTCTGCCGGCCGAGCCCCAGAAGCCCGCCGTCGAGAGCCAGAAGCCGGCGGCGGCGGCCGCGCCGAGCTCGCCCAACTTCTGACCCCATCCGGCACCCACGGCTTTGCGATGAGCGGGGAAGCCTCGTCCACGGCTTTGCGCTGCCTTGCGCTGCTGGCG
>NZ_JADYVR010000281.1:0-456 GCF_020193935.1 Bradyrhizobium sp. NBAIM08
CCGTTTCCCTGCGCCACCGACGTTCCCGATGAAGACTTTGCCTGCATTCAACCCGACTCCAATTCGGATTGGTTCCCCGTTGAATCTGAGGTCTGCCGCGACGGAAAGCATTTCCTCGGCGCACTCCAGCGCACTAACCACCATGTCTTCTCCGCTAGCGGAATAGCCCCAGATAGCGAAGACCGCATCGCCGATGAACTTGTCCACCATGCCACCGTGTCGGTGAATACCGTCCACCACGGAATCCAGGTACGGTGAAAGTTGTTCCGCTATCGCCGCCGGCTCCATGTTTGACGAGTGACTGGTGAACTCTCGAATATCGGCGAACAAGAGGACGGCGTCGATGAATTGCGGAGCGCCGTACTCCCTTCCGGAGTTCAGCAGCTCGTTGAGGACTTCTGGGGAGACATGGGCGCGAAATTCAGCGAACAGGAGTTGTTCTTGCCGGTAGTGGTA
>NZ_JADYVR010000282.1:0-455 GCF_020193935.1 Bradyrhizobium sp. NBAIM08
CCCCGAGGTCCACCGCGTCACGTCGCTGACGTGGGGCTTCATCACGTCAGACCCGGCCAAGCCGGGAGCGCAGGCGGCCGCACGGATGGACAAGGTCGAGCGGGCCCAGCGCGTGGGCCAACGGCTCGACGCGGCTCTCGCGTCCACCCAGGACTCCACGACGAGTCGCGTGGGGTCGATCCTCGCCGAGGGGGACAAGACCCACGGGGCCGACCGGGCCCGCGCCGCGCGCAAGCTCTCGGGGGTCGGCATCACCGTCGGCGTGCTGTCTGACGGCGTCGACTCGTTGACGGCCTCGATGGCCAGCGGAGACCTGCCGGCGGACGTGCGGGTCCTCAAGCCCGGCTACGGCGACGAGGGCACCGCGATGCTGGAGATCGTCCACGACGTCGCCCCCCGGGCCAAGCTCGCGTTCGCCACGGCGAACAACACCCCTGAGGAGTTCGCGCAGCACA
>NZ_JADYVR010000283.1:0-455 GCF_020193935.1 Bradyrhizobium sp. NBAIM08
GTCCAGAGCGAGGTGGCCTTGCCGAAGTCGCGCGGGCTGCGGTGGAGCATCTCGCGGAGCCGGCGGCGGCCGGCGTCATCGAGGACGGAGCGGGTCTGCTTGGGCCGCGAGGATTTTTCGCGGATGCAGGCGACCCCCTCGGCCTGGAAGGAGCGGATGGCGTTGCGGACGGACTGGACGCAGCAGCCGACCGCGGCGGCGATCTCGCCGGGCCTGCAGCCGTCGGCGCTCTGCAGGAGGGCCTGGCACCGCCGGAGGGTGAAGGCGTCGGGGGAGCGGAGGCCGGCCTTCAGGGCCTGCCGCTCCTCATCGGAGAGGGTGCGGACGAAGGTGGGTGGCTTCATGACCGACGATCATCCATCAGCGGACGCGGATTGCACAAGACCTCTCTTGATATTGCACTAGGCCGTCAAGCTCGTCACCGAGGGCGGCAAGAACCTGGCAGAGGTCTCCAG
>NZ_JADYVR010000284.1:0-455 GCF_020193935.1 Bradyrhizobium sp. NBAIM08
GCCCCCGGCAGCATGCGCCTCTCCAAGCGCATGAGCGAGCTCGGCCTGGCGTCGCGGCGCGAGGCCGACGAGTGGATCGCCAAGGGCTGGGTGCGCGTCGACGACCAGGTGGTGAGCGAGCTCGGCTCGCGCGTCGTCGCCGAGCAGCGCATCACCATCGACGCCCGGGCCCGCTTCCAGCAGGCGCAGCGCGTGACCGTGCTCGTCAACAAGCCGGTGGGCTACGTCAGCGGCCAGGCGGAAGACGGCTACGAGCCCGCCGTGGTGCTGGTGACGCCGCCGAACCAGTGGCCCGGCGACCGCTCCGGCACGCGCTTCCTGCGCGAGCACCTGAAGAGCCTCGTCCCCGCCGGCCGGCTCGACATCGACTCGGTCGGCCTGCTCGTGCTGACGCAGGACGGCCGCGTCGCCAAGCAGCTGATCGGCGAGGACAGCGAGGTCGAGAAGGAGTACCT
>NZ_JADYVR010000285.1:0-455 GCF_020193935.1 Bradyrhizobium sp. NBAIM08
GCGGACATTTCACCGGTCATCCTCGGCGGCAAAATGGTCGTTGGAGGTCGCGCGGGCAACGACTTCGGCGTGATGCGTTATAACTCGGACGGCTCGCCGGACTCGACTTTCGGAACCGGCGGTAAGGTGACCACCGACTTTTTCGGAGGCACGACCGACAACGCTTTCTGCGTGGGAGTGGTGTCCGCTGGAACGCAGATTCTTAATAACAATATCGTCGTGGTTGCAGCAGGAGGGCACGCGTTCAACGGCAGCAACTTCGACTTCGCGATCGCGCGTTACAATCCGATCAGCGGAGTGCCGGTCACCAGCTTCGACGGGGACGGAAAAGTGACCACCGATTTCGGCGGCTCCGATGCGGTGAATCGCATGCTTTTTCAAGTGACTCCGGGAAGCGGGAAAGGCGGACTCCCAAACGTCCAGATCGTCGCCGGCGGATACACCGACAATAACAA
>NZ_JADYVR010000286.1:0-455 GCF_020193935.1 Bradyrhizobium sp. NBAIM08
GTCGGGTGCGAGCCGACGAGGCCGACCGAGGCGAGCACCTCGCCGGCGGGAAGCGGGCACTGGCACCAGACCATCTCGTGCAACAACGCCGACACCTGGCGCCTATCGGCGAGCGGCCTTCCTGCGTCAGGATCAGGCAGCCAGTGGCGTGTTCGTTGGAACGGATAGGTCGGCACCGGCTGCCGTCTCCGGGGCGGCTGCTCCGCCGGCCGGGCGATCGCCACACCGCGCTCCCAGAGCCGGCCGACGGTGCGCAACAACGCGGCGTCACCCCCGGCGCCCGGGTCGAGCGTCGACAGCACCGAGACGTCGGTGCGGGCGGGGTGGGCGCGCACCACCGACATGGTCAGGCTGCGCAGCGCCGTCCCGGGTTCGACGGTGAGCAGGGTGTCATAGCCCTCGGCCAGCAGCCGCTGCACCGCCGACGCGAACCGCACCGGCGCTCGCGCCTGCGC
>NZ_JADYVR010000287.1:0-455 GCF_020193935.1 Bradyrhizobium sp. NBAIM08
AAACCGTTTTCAATCGGCACGTCCGCCGTAAAACTTTCAGACTGTTCATAGTCAGCCGGTTCAAAATCTTTGCTGTGACCGTTTTCGTAAATTTCGTCCTGCCCGTCGGAATTCTGGTCGAGAATTCGCTCGGAGATTTCACCGATTTCGTCTACCGACTGAACTTCTTCCAATATCGGGTTGGAAACGATTTCCTGCTGAATCAAATCACTCAGTTCAACGGTCGTCATTTGCAGCATCTCAATTCGCTGGCGCAGTTGCGGAGTCAAGACCATCCGCTGGGATAATTTTTGAGTAAGTTTTAGCGATGACATAATTGGCTGAAATTAAATTAGAAAAGCCTCGCAAATCAATGAAATAAAAATCAGTTGCCGGATTTATTATAACTGTAAGAATGTTAAAAGGGAAAGAGGCAACTTTAGTTCCAAATCGCTTTGATTATTTTTCATCGGCAT
>NZ_JADYVR010000288.1:0-455 GCF_020193935.1 Bradyrhizobium sp. NBAIM08
AGTCAGAAGAAAAAGACCATTGGGATTGGGTCCCAATGGTCTTTATTCTGTTGTTCCCTAGAGTGAGGAGAGTTTTTATTTAAGCTCTACCTTTCCTCCTGCGTCTTCAACTTGTTTCTTAAGAGCATCTGCCTCTTCTTTCTTCATTCCTGCTTTTAGGACTGAAGGAGCTGCATCAACTAGATCTTTAGCCTCTTTAAGACCTAGACCTAGAACCTCTTTAACAACTTTGATAACTGAGATCTTGTTTGCTCCAGCGTCTGTTAGAGTAACATCGAATGATGTTTTCTCATCAGCAGCAGCACCTGCAGCGGCAGGACCAGCAACAGCAACAGCTGAAGCTGATACGCCAAATTTCTTTTCTAGAAATTTAACAAGTTCGTGTAATTCAATAACTGACATTTTCTCAACAGCTTCTACAACTGTTTTGAATTGAGCAGGAGTTTCAATAACTG
>NZ_JADYVR010000029.1:0-11334 GCF_020193935.1 Bradyrhizobium sp. NBAIM08
AGGCGGAAGATGTTATCCAGGATCTTGGCGTTGTTCGGCTCCTGCTCGAACTTCACCAGCTGATTGTCCACGGTGTCCAGGCTCTCGCTGGTCTCCGTCAGAAACTCCCGCAACAGATCATCCATGAGCTACGCCTTACTGACCCGGGCCGCAAACGCGACGTCCGAGCCACCCTTGGCACGGACGGACGCCCTATTTTGGATCGTTAGACATCCCCTTTCACAGTCCCGTTAATTTCATCCTCCGTGCTACTACGGATTTTGAAGAGAAGTTTGCGGTTCTGCCGCGTGTTGCAGCGCTTTTCGGCAAAACCATCCCCGCGCCGCAACGGCGGGAGCCGCGCGGTAAACGAGCCACTATCGCGCGACGCGGCGTGCGAGAAAGTCCTGCTCGTGAAGAACGATAGAGGCGGTCGAGGCAAGCCGGCCGCGCCCTCGTCGCGCGAGTGCTTGGGCGTTGCCGGATCTAGGCGGTCCACGCTCGAGGTAAACGAAGCGTTACCCCGCGGGGAAAGCGGCTCGTGTCGCGCTAACCGAGCTGCACGGCCGTGGCAATGTCGGAGCGGGGGCGAGGCTCTGCCAGACAATCGTTGATGGCGGCGAGCAGCGCGTGCGGCGTGAACGGCTTGCGCAGACAGCGCGCGGCGCCGAGCTCCAGCGCCATCCGCAGGAAGTCCGGCGCGGGCGAGTCCAAATTCGCGAAGGCGTAGCCGGACATCGCGATCAGCGGAATGACCGGAGCCCGCTCGTGGAAAATCCGGATCGATTCGAACCCGCGCATGTGCGGCATGAAGATGTCGATGATCATCAGATCGAATTGCTTGTGCCCGAGGGCGCGCAGTCCGGCTTCACCACCCTCGGCGATCGTCACCCGAAAATTGTTGCGCTGGAGGTAAACCTCGATGGCCATGCACACCATCGGGTCATCGTCGACGACGAGAATATGGCGCAGATCGTCTCGCCCGGATTGAGCTTCCCGTTCCGGCGATTCAACAATCGAACCGTGGGGCACGCCTTTCTCCTTTGCTTTCGATGAGAGATGAAACTAACATTTTCGCGGACGCGGTCGAGGCGACGCGAGCCGGCCCGATGGCCAGCGCGACTGCAATGCCTTCCGGCTCCTGAGGCCCCCTTGCCGCTTTTTCCCTGCGCAATCGTTGCAGGACGGCCGCCTCGTCAACGAATCAGCGTGCGCTACTTAATTCCGCCGCAAATGAGACAGGCTGTCTGCCCTCTAACGGGTATATGGACGACACCACAACCTTTAGATTAGTATTTGCGCGCCGTGCAACTGAGTGACGAAGGCCGCCGCTCCCAGCGTCCATCGAACCCGCCGGATTAACCTGCATGACCGTGAGCGGCCGCCCGACCAACCAGCTGCTGCAACTGCTCGATGCCGCGGATTTCGATCTGCTGCGTCCGCACCTCGCGACGGTTGAAATGGTCAGCAAATCTGTCGTGGGCGAGATCGGCACTGCACCGAGACATGTCTACCTCCCGCATGGTGGATGCGTTTCGATCAGGGTGAGCCTGTCCGAAGGACAGACGATCGAAATTGCGATGCTGGGCCGCGACAGCGTCGTGGGGGCCGGTGCGGCCCTTGCCGACGGCATCTCGCCGATGGACGCAGTTGTGCTGTTCCCAGGAGCTGCTTCGGTGATCGAAATCGGAGTTTTCCGCGCGGCCGCGACCGCAAGCGCACGCCTCCGCAAGCTGATGGTCCGCCACGAGCAGGTCATGCTCGCGTATGTGCAGCAATCGCTGCTTTGCAATACGCTGCATCCGGTCGCGGCTCGGCTCGCGCGTTGGCTGCTCCGCGCCCACGACCTGTCCGACGGCCAAATCCTGCCGCTGACCCAGGAGGCGCTGGCGCAGATGATCGGCGTCCGCCGCAACGCGATCTCGCTGGTCGCGCATGCGCTGCAGCGCGCCGGCATCATTCGCTACAGCCGCGGCCAGATCGAGATCATCGATCCCAAGGCGCTGCTGGCGACGTCCTGCGGCTGCTATTCGGCGGTGAAGGCCCATCACCTGCGCCTGATGGGAGTCGTGGCGTGACGGGAGCACGATGCGATCTCTGTGTTCCGACGTGCACGCAGCGTCGGTGCATCGCCAGGGCCGGACAACTTGTCTCAATTGCCAATATATCCCGCCGCGAGGATGATGGAACTTACCCGCGCACCGCGTGAGTGCAGGCGTGCGATTCCCAGGTGCAAGGGTACGGAGGAGGCAGCTTTGGAAAGCATGGCGCGTCCGTCCAACGGTTTCCTGTCCGCACTGTCGGCAGACGATTATGAGTTGATCCGCCCGCACCTGCGAACTGTGGATCTGCCCCACGGGGCGGTGCTGGTCGAGACCGGCGAGACGCTCATGCGCGCCTATTTTCCTCACCGCGGCGTCATCTCGCTGGTGGTTGAACTGGCCAAAGGCGAGCATGTGCAGGTCGCCATGATCGGCCGCGGCAGCCTGCTCGGAACGCTCGCCATCGAGGGTGATGCGTGTGCGTTGAACACCGCCATCGTGCTGGTTCCCGGCGCCGCCTCGGTGGTGGATCTGGACCGCCTGCGCATGGCCGCCGATCAGAGCAGCGCCCTGCGCACGCAGCTTGCGCGTCACGGGCTGGCGGTCTACGCCCAGGTGCAGCAAACCGCGGGCTGCAACGCCGCTCATCCGGTGGAGTCGCGGCTGTCGCGCTGCCTGCTGCACACGCATGACATGTCGGGCGAGTCGCGTCTGCTGCTGACACAGGAGACCATGGCTCAGATGATCGGGGCCCGGCGCAACAGCGTGTCGCTGGTCGCCAACTCCCTGCAGCAGGCCAATTTCATCCACTACAGCCGCGGACACATCCAGATCACCAACCTGGACGGGCTGCGCCAGACGGCGTGCGAATGCTACGCCGCCGTGAAGGCCCAGTACGACCGGCTGCTCGGCCCGCCCTGAACGCCGCGGTCGCTTGGTAAACCGCGGGCTAATGCCGGCCTGCAAACACCAGCCATCCTGCTACCAGAACTGAAATTCGAAGGCCGTACAAACGCGACATGCCTCGCGCGGCGGCGTGCCGCGCGACACGAACCGGGATCAGGGCAGGCAAGACATGTTTGACGTCACCGTCGGGCTTGCGAACGCGATCGATGCCGAACCCGCGCGCGAGCCGCGCGCGTACGAAGCGCTGGTGCGCGAGATCGGCGAGGACGGTGCCGGCGAAGTGCGCGACGTGTTCTGGAGCGAGACCTGCGCGCGCCTGGAATCGTTCCGAACGCTCTCGCCTGCGCAGCACCACGCCAGGATCGCGCGCGAAGCACATTCTTTGAAAAGCGCGGCCGGAACGTTCGGCTATCTCAGGCTGGCAGCGCTGGCGCTCCGGCTGGAGAAAACCGCGGAAAGCCTCGGCGAGACCGAATTCCGCGCGCTGCTGGACCTGATGGATGCGGCCTACGCCGCCGCGCATGCGCAGGAGCCGCAAGGCTAGCTCGCTTGGGATGCGCGCTCGTCGCGCTGCTTCGCGTGAAAACGCTCCGAACTACTCGCGCGTGCATTCCCGCCGTACTTCTACGGTTTGCGATTTTCACAGATGGCTAATCATAGCTGGCGATAGTCCCGGAAAACCAGGAGGGTTTTCCATGTTCACCTACGAGACCGCAGACCAGAAGGAGGTTCGTCGCTTCCGGATCGCACAGTTCAACGGCCGGATGGCGACGGTGAAGGCCGGCGAGTCGACCGTGACCGGCTTCGTGCGCTCGGTGCTGGAGCAGGAATCGAGCATTCCCCCCCGCTGGACCATCACGATCATTCCGAGCGCGCCGAAGGAAGAGATCAAGCCGCTGCGTCCCACCTCGCGCGCACGTCCCTTCGCCGAAGATTATTTCTGAGCGCCACGGATTTCCCAACTTTCGAGATAGGCGTCGGGTCTCGCCCGACGGCGGGCGACGGGCCCGGCCTCAGTCGATCGAATGCAGCAGCGCCGCACGGACGAGGTCCGCGGTATTGCGCGCACCGAGCTTGCGCATCGCCTCGGCGCGATGGCTCTCGAAAGTGCGCGGACTGATCTGCATGCGAAGCGCACCCTGCTTGTTCGAGTAGCCTTCGCTGATCAGCCTCAGCACCTCGCGCTCGCGCCTGGTCAGCCGCTTCTGGCCCGACGGGCCGATCAGATTGGCGCTCGGCGGCCGCGGCGGTTGCAGCACGCGGACGGCCTTCGATTCCACTTCTTCGGACGGGCTGGGTAAGCCGCCCTTGGAGCCGCCCTTGGAGCCGCCCTTGGGCGGGCCGGCGAGCTGCTTGACCAGGCCGCAAACGCGCTCGGTCTGGGCCAGCGCGTTCTCCACCACCCGCTGCAAATAGGCGCGATCGCCGGTCGCGGGGACGAGCTGATCGCTGTGGTGCTTGATCTCGCCCATGTAGAGCAGCAGCGCGGTCAGGGGGCCATTGAGCTCGCGGGCGATGGCAGCCGCCATTTCGTCGGCCGCCTTGGCACGCAAGGCGCTCAGGCGGGCGAAATCGAGCTCTTCAGCTGAAGCAGCGCTGCTCTCGTGCCATGCCGACGGCCGCGAATCGGTGGCCGTATCATTCTGTGACCCCATGTCACTCGTTTAGCGGAACCGGGGCGGCTCTGTGATTAACTTTTTGCTCCGTATGACTACGGTGATTTAGACGGTTTTACGCTGAAATGACGACTTCGGCACAATTTGTGCTTGCGCGGTGCCGCACGCGACCATGCAGCGGTTGAGTTTTCTGCCGAAATCGTGGGGTGGGAACGGGAAAGCTCCTCGGCGAACGCCTTGCTCCGACATCCACCCCCCGGATTTTACGGATTAATTAACGGCGACTTGCTTCTCTAGGGAGGTTGAGAGCGCGCAAATGCCTCCACGCATTGGGCCCGCAAGCCCGCGGGCCACGCTGCGAAAGATTGCGTGCCATGGACGAGATCGACCGGCTATCGGAATTTCTGCAGAGGCTGACGCCGCTGTCGCGCAGCTGTCTGCTCAGCGAGCTCGAACGGCTCGAGCTGTGCGGCATCGACATGCCGGGTTCGGCCGACATCCAGGCCCGCTTGCGCGCCGAATTCCGCAAGGACGGATCGACCCAGGCGCGCGCCACCAGCCCGTCGCGCTATTTCTTCGCGCCGCTCGAGCTGCTGCTGATCGATGGCGCGCCCGAGCATGCCAACATGGGGCGGATCTCGCGCAATACCCTCACCCCGATCTGGGAATGGATCTGCCGCGACCTGCTGCCGACCATGGCGCGCGACTACATCAAGGCGATCGGCGACCAGGTCGCGGCCAACAACCCGAAGGAAGTCCAGAAGATCGCCTCGACCTTCCAGATCAAGGTCGTCAAGGTCCTCGAGAGCACCCTCGCCTCGCCCGAGAGCGCCGAATCCGCGCGCGCCAAGCTCGGGCAATATACGGCCTCGCGCACCGCCTTCGACGACGTCGTGAAGATGCTGCACGTGTTGCGCGCCGGCGATGCACTGCCGAAGTTCAACGCGAAGCTGCCCGACAAGATCGCGAAGTTCGACGACGGCCAGGTCGCTCAGATCACCGCGCAGCTCGACGCCTTCAAGAAGGCCCATCCCCAGGCGCTGCCCTTCGCGCTGGCACTGGTGGCGCGACGCCTGAGGACGTCCTGGCAATTGGTGCGGCTTGCGACCCGAGCCGCTGCGAGCAAGGCCGCCGCAGACGTCGCCGCCACCCCCTATGCCTGCGTCGTTCCCATGGTCCTCGACCGGCTCGACGACAAGCGCCTCGCGCTGCGTGTCGCACTCCGGCACAACCGGGTGCTGATCGCCCGCGACCTGCTCGCCGAAATCTACGACACCGAATATGCGCTCAAGGTCCGCATCGACGGCATCGAGCAATGCGAATGGGGCGTCCGCCTCCAGCAATTGATGGACGCGATTGCGGCGCTGGTCTCCGCAGAGGTGAGCCGCTTCCCTGCCAATGTCGGCCACATTCTCGGCTCGCGGCGGCTGCGCAGCCACGATACGCTCGGTGGCAAGCTGACCTATCTGGCCTGGAAGGGACGCGACGCGATGCAGGACGGTGCCGCGGCGTTCCGCAAATTGATCGGGCAAACCTAAAGCGTTTGAGCATGATCTTTCCGGAAAACCGCTGCACACTTTTCCGGATCATGCTCTAGACCCGGTTCGGCCACGAAAAACCGTGTGCCGCGCGGCTAGCGCGGCAGGCACAGGAAGCGATCCATGAATCGCCCTGACAGCACGAACCTGAACCACCAATACATCATTCGCCGCATCGACATAGCTGTAGTCCTCGACAGCCCTCCACCGGCTCGGGGGAGCTTTAGCGCGAGCGCGGCAACGCGCGTGTGATGTGCTTCACATTCTCGGCCGCTGGCGCGGACCCGTTGTCGCATGACCGTCACGAGCGAAAGGCGACGATGCGCGCATCGCGGGAAGACGCAAGCGTGAAAGCCGCCGCCGATTCACGTTGCGCCGGCTTCATCGCCGCCGCGGGACAACCGCGCGCGTGCACCCAAAGATTTCGTCGACAAATTAGCTCGAATTGCAGGGCTTAACGTTACTCAGATAATTCAAGAACGATGTGAAGCTCTCCTTATTTGAACCCACGCTCCGCGTTTAAGAAACCGTCACGGAACGGGAGTGGTGTACGATGAACGATGGGATGATTGAACTCGTCGGACGAAGGCCTGTGACCTTCGGACGGCGAAAGGTGACGCCGCGCGCCTGCGTGGCCGACAGCAAGCGTCACTTGCGCGCGTTCCTCAGCGAGATCCTCGAGGATCTCGGCTTCGTCACCTGCGAATGTGCCAGCGCCGACGAGCTGAAGACGGTGCTCGCGAGCGAGTTGCCGGACCTGATCCTGCTCGGCGTCGCCGCCGACGGCATCGAGCCGGGACGATTCCTCGAAGTCCTGGTGCGTGAGGCATTTGCCGGCAAGGTTCTCGCCGTCGGCGCCCGCGATTCGATCATCGTCAAGGCCGTGCGGCAGGTCGGCGACGAATATGGCCTTGCCATGCTGCCGCCGCTGACCACGCCCTTTGCCGCGGAGACGCTGCGCGAGCGCGTTGCCATGCTGCTGCCGGAGGAGCCGGCGCCGAGCCCGGCCGTGCATGTCGGCGAGGCCTTGCATGCCGGGTGGCTGGAGCTCTGGTACCAGCCCAAGATCGACGCGCGCACGCTGGTGCGCAACGGCGCCGAGGCATTGGTGCGGATGCGGCATCCGACCTGGGGCGTGGTGCCGCCGGCCTATTTCATCCCGGAGCCGCACGATCCGCATTTTCGCGAGCTGTCGGAGTTCGTGATCGATCGCGCCATGCAGGACTGGCACTATCTTCTGGAGCAGCAAAGTCCGGTCGACCTGTCGATCAATCTTCCCGCCGCTTATCTCAGGGAGCCGCAGGCGGTGCGCGATCTGTGCCGCCGCGTGCCGACGCATCCGGCCTTCGGCGGACTGACGGTCGAGATCGACAGCGAGGAGGCGATCCGCGAGCTCGATCTCCTGGCCGAGGTCGCGCGCGAAGTTGGCCTACACAATATCGGCCTGTCGATCGACAATCTCGGCGCCAACTGGCCACAGCTGATGGACCTCGACAAGATTCCCTTCGTCAAGTTGAAGGCCGACCGGCAATTCGTCACCGGCAGCGGCGGCGATCGGCTGAAGCGCACGGTGTGCCGTCACATCGTCGAGCTGGCGCAGACCTTCGGCGCGCGCGCGGTAGCACAAGGGGTCGAGAGCCGCGCCGACCTCGTCGCGGCGAGCGAGATCGGCTTCGATGTCGTGCAGGGCTTTCTGTTCGGCAAGCCGATGCCGCTAAAGAAGTTCGCACGGAGCGCGCTGACGCGCACCGTGATGGGATGAGCGCGCGCGTTCCCGGGCCTTGAGAGCTGCGTCCGTGCGATCCCTCAACTACGCCGTTGCCGCGCGGAGATCCGCCGTCGACCGCATCGTGCCTAGCTCGCCCGGCGCGCCGCTTTCGTCAGCGGAATCGAGGTGGAGCGCGAAACCGCGCGCTCCGGGAGACTCGAGCCCGGCGCGGAGCTTCATGCTCGGAATGATGTAATCGCCGCCATTCTGGCGCCGATAGGGAATCGGCAAAGTCGTCGCAAGCGTTCTCATCCGCTCGCGCAGGCGTTCGGCCGTCGCGCCGAAAGCGGCTTCATCGAATCTGTCGGCCTGATAGGCCACGAACGGCGGCAGGACGTCATAGCCGGGATAATAGAGAATGCCGTGATTGATCGGAAACAGCAGGTCGTCGATCGGCCCGTTGACCCCGCGGGCGGAATAATGGTCCTGCCAGCCGCCGGCCGTCACGATCAGCATCGCGCGTTTGCCGGCCAAGGTCCCCTCGCCGTAACGGTCGCCCCAGCGCTTGTCGCTGTGCTCGCCGACACCATAGCCGAAGCCGTAGGCGAACACGCGGTCGACCCAGCCCTTCAGGATCGCGGGCATGCTGAACCACCACAGCGGAAACTGCAGAATCAGAGCATCCGCCCACAGCAGCTTCTCGATCTCGCCCTTGACGTCGGCAGTCAGCGTGCCCGCCTCGAACGCCTGCTTGGATGCCGCGGCGACCGCGAGACGCGCATCGACCGGCAGCGACGGAAAGTCGCCGCGGTCGACCTCGGACTTCCAGCCCTCGGCATAGAGGTCGGAGACCCGCACCTCGTGCCCCTGCGCCTCGAGCTCTCTGACGGCGACATCCCGGAGCGAGCCGTTGAGCGAGCGCTGTTCAGGATGAGCATAGACGATCAACACTTTCATGTTCGGGCACCATTGGATTGAGGATTGTGGCTCGGCAGATAGCGCGGTGGCCCGCGATCCGGTAGACGTAGCCGATGGATAAGATTGTGCCGGAAAATGGATAGGCCGGAGGTTACGCTCGAGCGCATGCGCAGCTTCGTGCGCGTTGCCGAGCGCGGAAGCCTGTCCGCGGTCGCGCGCGAGCTCGGGGTCGGCCAGTCCACGGTGACGCGGCACATTCGGGAGCTGGAGCAGGCGGTCGGGGTGCCGCTGCTCACCAGGACCACGCGCAGGGTCACCGTGACGGAGGAGGGCCGCAATTACTACGCCGACTGCGTGCATGTCCTGCGTCTCGTCGAGCAGGCCGGCGACGAGGCGCGCTCGACGCGCGGCGCGCCGGCCGGAACGGTGCGGGTCTCCTGCACCGCGGCGTTCGGCGTGCTCCACGTCAGCCGCTTGATCTTCGCCTTCCAGGACGCTTATCCGGAGGTGTCGGTCGACCTCAGCCTGACCGACGAGCGGATCGACCTCGTCAGAGAGGGCGTCGATGTCGCATTGCGTTTGGGACCGCTCGCCGAAAGCTCGATGAAGCTGAAGTCCCTCGGACAGTCGCGGCGGCTGCTCGTGGCCGCACCCGGCTATCTTGCCGCGCGTGGCCGGCCTGCGCGCCCGCAGGACCTCGCCAAGCACGAGGGCGTTCGGATGTCCAACATCGCCGGCAGCGATGTCCTCGTGCTGCAGGGGCGCCGCGGCGGCCGCCATGCGATACCCTTCGAGGGGCGGCTGCGCCTGGATCACGGGCTCGCCGCGCGTGAGGCGCTCGCGGCGGGCCGCGGCATTGCGCCGGCGCATCTGTGGCTGGTCAGCGACCTGCTCGCGGACGGCAGGCTCGAACGCGTGCTGCCGGACTATTCGCCGCCGCCCGTGCCGCTGAACATGCTGATCGTGCCGGAGCGGTCCGGCATTGCGCGCGTACGCCTCCTGGTCGATTTCCTCGCCGGAGAGATCGCGCGACTACCCGGGATCGAAAGGCCCCAATCAGGGCTTTCTGTTCGGCAAGCCGATGCCGCCGAAGAAGTTCGCGAAGGCCGCGCTGACGCGAACGGTGATGGGGCAGCAGTGAGGCCTAGCGGCAGACCCAGACGCCGTTGACCAGCACGCGGACGCAGGCTGGCGCGACGACGGCGGCTCCTGCGGCTGCTGCACCGACGGCGGCGCCACCGACCACGGCACGACGCGTCGTTCGACGTGCGACGCCCGCAACACTCGCCGGCGTCGCCGGCCGGCCGACGCGGGCTTCCGCGCTCTGGATCGAGAATGAAAGCCCGTCCTCTGCCGACCACTGCACCGAGGTCAATGCTGCGCAGGCAACAACGGCGCCCGCCAACCACAATTTGGTTCCCTGTCGCATGACGTCCTCCTTCGCTTCTCATGCAGCAAAGGCAGACACTGCGCCGGGACGGGCGTTGATCTAGATCAAGGTTTGGCGGCCGCATGACAATGGCGCCAGATGTCGATCGCCCCGACCCCGCAGGAAGCGCATTGACGCGGACGGTGATGTGGCGGGTGTGAGGCGAGAGGCATCACGCAAACCGCCGCGCGAAGAAGACGCAGGCGACCACGATCGCCGTCGCGGCGATCATGCTTCCTGCGACCGGCTCGCCCAGCAGAAGACCGGCGAGCGCCAGACCGAAGAATGGCTGCAGCTGCTGCAGCTGGCCGACGCGGGCAATGCCGCCGATGGCGAGCCCGCGGTACCAGAAGATGAAGCCGACGAACATGCTGAAGACGGAGACATAGGCGAGCCCGATCCAGGCGGGCACACTGACGCCGCTCCAGACCGGCGGCCATGTCAGCACGGCGAGCACCAGCATCAAGGGCAGCGCGAGCAGCAGCGCCCAGGAGATCACCTGCCAGCCGCCGAGGCGGCGCGACAGCGCGGCGCCCTCGGCATAGCCGAGGCCGCACAGCACGATCGCGGCGACCATCAGCAGATCGCCTTGAAGCGAGGCCGCGCCGTCACCGGTGAGGGCAAAGCCGGCCACCGTGGCGCTGCCGAGCCCAGCGAACAGCCAGAACGGCGGCCGCGGCCGCTCGCCGCCGCGCAGCACGCCGAAGATCGCGGTCGCCAGCGGCAACAGGCCGATGAAGACGATGGAGCGCGCGGACGTGATGTGCTGGAGCGCGAGCGCCGTCAGCAGCGGAAAGCCGATTACGACGCCGATGGCGACGATGCTGAGCGAGGCGAGATCACGGCGCTGCGGCCGCGCCTGCCGGAGCACGGCGAGCACCGCCGCCCCGATCAGCGCCGCGATGACCGCGCGCGCCGACGTCAGGAACAGCGCCGAGAAGCCGCCGACCGCCACCCGCGTCGCCGGCAGCGAGCCGCTGAAGATGATGACGCCGAGAAGCCCGTTGCCCCAGCCGCTGGCGGAAGAGTGCATGTTGGTCTCGCTTGGTGGGGGGCGGCTGGCCTGGTGCCGTGGCGGTCGAACGCTTGGCGTTCAGCCATGGAACAACAAAGGTGCGAAAACAACCCCATGCACAGTAGACGGGGGTTGCAAGATCAATGGGTTAGGTGGGGGGCTGGACGAGGTCGGGGTCAGGTG
>NZ_JADYVR010000289.1:0-455 GCF_020193935.1 Bradyrhizobium sp. NBAIM08
AGTCTACCCACATGATCATGTGGGCGATGAGCGACCGGACAATTCCGCGCTCGCTGCGCATGATCGAGGGCTTCGGGGTCAACACCTTCCGGCTCGTCAACGCAGACGGGGTCGCCACCTTCGTCAAGTTCCACTGGCGCCCTAAGCTCGGCCTGCAGTCGACCTGCTGGGACGAGGCAGTGAAGATCGCCGGCGCAGATCCCGATTTCCATCGTCGCGACCTGTTCGATGCGATCGATGGCGGCGATTTCCCCGAATGGGAGTTCGGCGTCCAGCTGCTGACCGAGGACGACGCGGCCGAGCTGCCGTTCGACATCCTCGATGCGACCAAACTGGTCCCTGAGGAGCTTTACCCGGTTCAGATCGTCGGGCGGATGGTGCTGGACCGCAACCCGACCAACTTCTTTGCCGAAACCGAGCAGGTGGCGTTCCTGCCGACGAACATGCCTCCGGGC
>NZ_JADYVR010000290.1:0-455 GCF_020193935.1 Bradyrhizobium sp. NBAIM08
TGGCATCGGAGACAGTGACGTTGCCGTCGAGCAGGACCTGGTTGAGCGTGGTGAAAACCGGCGAGGTCGCGGTGGCATCGTCGATATCGGCGCCGAGGGCAATGATTTCGTCGTCGAAGAAGAACCACGACTTGCGGGCGGTGAGCGACACGCCGCTCCGCGTGTAATTCATCATCGCCGCGCCATACTGGCCGTCCGACGCGCTGCCGACGATGTTGCTCGAGCCCGGGCTGTGCGTGCCGCCGCCGAACTGGTCGTAATTCGGAATCACGCCGTTGTGCTGGATGGTCGTCCCCGGCAGCCGCTGCCAATCCCAGGCGGGGAAGATTTCCTGCTCGCCAAAATCGCCATATTCGTCGCCGTCCTGGAGCAGCATCAGCATGCCGTCTCCTTCGAAGAATCCTCTCCGGTTTTCGCCGGCCGCGGTTTCGGGCCGCGGGCTGCGCGTCGACAAC
>NZ_JADYVR010000291.1:0-455 GCF_020193935.1 Bradyrhizobium sp. NBAIM08
CCGTGGCGGCGGCGGACAGCGCACCCGACTGGGGCGGGCTGGCCGGCACGCCGTAGCCTCGCGGGAGGGCCCCCGCCGGTCGTCTCAGAGCAGGCGGTCGAACCAGCCGTGGACGTCGCGCTGCGTGACGTTGCCGCCGCACACGACGAACCCCAGCGAGACGTCGCCGGAGGCGCGGTCGATGAGCCGGCGCGCCGCCGGCACGAGACAGCCGGTCGCCGGCTCGACCCAGACCTTCGCCTCCTCGGCGAAGGCCACCATCCCGCGCGCGGCCTCGGCGTCGGACACCACGACGACCCGCTCGACCAGGGCGCGCACATGGTCGAGCGTGAGCTGCGCGAGAGCGCCAGCAGGCGACGCGCTGAGTTCCGTCGTGCCCTGTCGATCTACCTGGACCTGGTGGCCATGTCGATGCAGGCCGGGCGCGGACACGCTGAAGCGCTCCCAGCCGCGGC
>NZ_JADYVR010000292.1:0-454 GCF_020193935.1 Bradyrhizobium sp. NBAIM08
ATCCGCAGCTCGGCGGCGCTGCTCGACGTCTCGCCCCTATACAAATATGCGATCTCCGGCGCAGACGCCGCGCGGCTGCTCGATCGCGTCGTCACCCGGGACGTCTCACGTTCGAGCGTCGGGCAGGTGCTTTACACGTGCTGGTGCGACGCTGCCGGCAAGGTGCTCGACGATGGCACGATATCGCGCCTCGACGAACAACGGTTCCGGATGACCTCCGCCGAACCCAATTTGCGCTGGCTCCAGGACAATGCCGGCGGGCTCCAAGTCGAAATCGAAGATGTGAGCGAACGCATCGCCGCGCTCGCGCTCCAGGGGCCCAGCTCCCGCGCCATCCTCTCGACCGCTGCCGAGTCCGCCCTGGACTCGCTCAGATACTTCCGCATTACGCCGGCGACGATTCGCGGCGTGCCGGTGGAAATATCGCGCACGGGCTATACGGGCGACCTCGGCT
>NZ_JADYVR010000293.1:0-454 GCF_020193935.1 Bradyrhizobium sp. NBAIM08
TCTTCCGCCGACGCGACTTCGTCTGACGTTTTAGTGCTAGACCTAAGGCATGGCGACGGCCGCGATCCGCACCCTGAGCGTTCGCGCGCTCGCCGGCGCTGACCTCGCCGACACCGGACGGCTGCTGCACGAGGCGTTCGCGCGGGTCACGCGGGCGCACGGCTTCACCCCCCCCTTCGCCTCGGCCGAGGAGGGCGAGCGGCTCGCGCGCGCGTACCTTCACCTCGACCCCGAGGGCGCCGTGGTGGCCGAGGACGGCAGCGCCATCGTGGGCTGCGGCTTCGTGCACCTGCGCGGGCGGGTGGCCTCGATCGGCCCGGTGGCGGCGGCGCCGCGCGCAGTGCCCGGCGTCGGCAACGCGGTCATGCAGCGCCTGCTGACCATCGCCCGCGATGCGCCCTCGGTGCGCCTGTTCCAGGACGCCTTCAACGCGCGCTCGTTCGCGCTGTACAGC
>NZ_JADYVR010000294.1:0-454 GCF_020193935.1 Bradyrhizobium sp. NBAIM08
GCATCACGGTTCGGGTGCCGCTGGCAATCCGCCACAGGCCGGGGCGGAAGACGGTTGTGGCGCCGGTTGGTCAGGACACCACGCCGCCGGTGGCAACGCGAGCCGATCCGGCGCTCGTGAAAGCGCTGGCTCGGGCATGCCGGTATCATCGGCTACTGGACGAGGGACGGTACTCGTCGATTAGCGAGATGGCTGCGGCCGAGAGGATCGAGCGGGGGTATCTGGGTACGCTGCTCCGGTTGACGCTGCTGGCGCCGGACATCGTGGAAGCCGCTCTGAACGGGCTGCAGCCGAAAGGAACAGCCTTAACAGCAATGCATGCGCCGTTTCCGTTGCAGTGGTCAGAGCAGCGAGCTGCTGCGGCGCTTTGTCGCTAACCCCTATGGCCTCACCACCAGCGAATTGAAGCTCGCCGCCCTTCTCCCAGACATTGATGCGCTTCAGCCGTCACTCC
>NZ_JADYVR010000295.1:0-454 GCF_020193935.1 Bradyrhizobium sp. NBAIM08
GATCTAGATCCACTGTCGCGATTCCCGCCTTTGGACTTTGTGGGTATGCGGCGATTTATTGTGCCGACGAAGATGCAATAGCTGATGTGGCCAATGCATTGGTTGAGTTGGAGGGCGTGGATTTTTCGATTTACAAAGACGGTACCGAGGCCGTCGCGGTAACCGGATCGAATGGGGCCGCTCGCATCGAGCGAACGCAGACTAGCGAGGAGACCAGGTATCGCTATCTAGTTTCGGCTGGCGATCCTCTACACCTTCAACCAATTGTCGAAGCGCTGAGGCAAGCAGGGAAGCTGGATGAAGCAGGTTTTGCCGCTGACAAGGATTGGCTTGAGATCACCTCGAACCACATTTACCCAGATCCGCTGGCCAACCTCTACACGTCGCTGCACACGCCACGCGTCAGACACACCGCTGATGTGCTCGTCAGTTTGCTCGATGGTTATTATTATGG
>NZ_JADYVR010000296.1:0-454 GCF_020193935.1 Bradyrhizobium sp. NBAIM08
CACCAGCACGCCGGGCTGGCCGTCGGGCGGCGAGCTGTCGAAGGTGACCTGTACGGGCCCCTGGTCCGACACCGAGTGGCCCGACAGCCCCGCCGCGCGCCAGAAGGGCTCGTCGTAGACGGCCGTGCACTTGATCACGGCGCCCATGCGCGCCGCCTGCACCAGCGCGGTGCGCCCCTCGCTCAGCGCGGGCTCGAACGCGATGCGGCCCAGCAGCGTCAGCGGCACCGCCACCACGGCGCGCTCGGCCCGCACCACCACGCCGTCGGCCTCGACGCGCACGCCCTCCTCCTCGCCCTGCACGATGCGCCGCACCGGCGCCGACCGCCGCACGTCCATACCGAGCGCCATGGCCTCGGCCACCGCCTGCATGCCGCCCACCACGCGCGTCTCCTGGGCCCCGCCGGCGATGTCGAGCAGCATGTCGATGCTCTTGCCCGCATGGATGTAGAAC
>NZ_JADYVR010000297.1:0-454 GCF_020193935.1 Bradyrhizobium sp. NBAIM08
ATTGATTGTGTCCCTGGCAATACCCTCCGGCAGGTCAATATCAACTACGGTGTTGGTTTTAGCTAATGCAACTACTTTATCTGCTTCCGTTAGTTCCGCATAGTTATCCGGCAAAATACCGGTCCCGGTTTTCTCTTTTAATATGGAATTGATGGTATCTATTACCTGTTTATGGGTACTGCTGTTTTGACGGATATCCAGCGCAGCAAAATGAGTTCCGAACAATTTTACCTTATGAATAAAGCTATCCAGTTCGTTTAAATACAGGCTGTGATGTTCGTCCATCAATATGGTACGAATGGCATATAATTCGTCTAATAAATACTGCCTGTTTAGCTGAAGTGATGTGGCTTGTAAAAAAATGTTCTCATACAGCAGTTGTTCCAGTGCAGCTATACGTTTATCTACTTCACGGAAGGTAAGATGGCGTTTTAATTGCCGTACGGTGCGGTAA
>NZ_JADYVR010000298.1:0-454 GCF_020193935.1 Bradyrhizobium sp. NBAIM08
GGTTTACACCGATTCCGATGTGGCCCGCCGGCTGGTGGCGGCGGGGGTGCAGGACAGCAAAGCCATCACCTCCGATGCCCGCATCCGGGCTCTGGCGGACACGGTGCGGGCCACCCCCGGCGTGGAGTGGGATGTCGTCAGCATGGGGCCGGAGCGTTACAATCACCTCTACGGGGAGGCCGGCAACCTGAACCGGCTGCTGGCCTGGGGGCACAGCACGGTGATCGAGAACCTCTTAAAAAAGCGACCGGACTGCCCGCGGGCGCTCAGTGACCAGTTCGCCCACGAGAGCGTGCTGAAAAAAGCCCTCGGCCCCGGGGGCCGGACCATCCGGCTGGACCAGCGCACCAAAGGGGAAAGCGATGTCGCCGTCGCCGCCGCCTCCATCCTGGCCCGCGAGCGGTTCATTGACTGGATGGATGTGGCGTCCAAAAAACTGGGGATTTCCCTGCCC